>DYJH01000017.1 GCA_020723255.1 Desulfonema limicola
CTGGGAAGTAGGCTATATCAGTGGTGTACGCATTGTTGCTGGGCGCCAGGATACTCAGGATGTTTGCACTGTTGGAATAACACGCCACTTGGTCAGCGGCAGTTGCCTGGTCTGTGCATGAAACCCATTCATGGGGACCACCGATATTCGCATCGTACACGGCACCTACGGAGATGACATTCGACAGGCAGGCTGGCGTTGTGATGCTGTTGGTATAAGCATTATTTCCGGACGATGCAAAGAGCGTGATACCTTTTGCAACAGCGGCATCGGCAAAATCGGCCATCGACTGGTACAAGTTATCACAAGCCGAGGTATAGTTTCCAAAACCGAAACTGGTATTGATGATAAGAATTGGATTTTCGGGGTCATCAGGTCTGTTATCGTCATCTATGACCCAGTCCCAGGCCGCCCCAATGGCAGAAAGATTTTGCGGTTTCCCGCTGCCGTCCTGCACGACCTTCAGGGCATAGAGCTTCGCATTGGGAGCGACACCGCCGATGTAGTTACCTTGGGTTATGATGGTGGATCCCGCAGCTATCCCAGCCACGGCGGTGCCGTGACCGTCGTAGTCCATGGGATCATCATCATCGTCGCCGTAGTCGTATCCTCCGATCACCTTGGTATTGGGGAAGGCCGCGTAGCCCAGATCATAGTGCAAATAATTGATGCCGGTATCAACGATTGCAATCGATACGCCGGTACCGTCATAGGACGATCGCACTTGCGAGCCGCTCATCAGAGGAATCCCCTGTTTCGTATGCGCTTCGACCTGCGGGTCTTCTTCGATGACCTCAACCTCCGGCATTGCTAAGAGCGCCTCAAGAGCGTGCCTGTTGACCTTACCGGCAAAACCAAGAATATTGTTGAAGCGATGTTTCAGCGTGAAATTGGGCCGGTCGAGCCGATTCAGGACACGGTCCTGTTTGCCATGAATCTCCGAATGGTAAATCTTCATTTTCGCCGGACTGTCCGCCTCCTTTATCTTGCCGACACATTCCTTGTGCCCTTTCAGGAGAACGAAGACATCGAAAGTCTCCTCGCCACGATTCAGTTTGTCGACAAGGCTTGGTTGAAGGATCGTTGCCGGTGCTGCTGAATTCGTGTCTGGGTCATTGACTCTCTCCATGGCAGACTCGTCCGCGATGGCACTCATTGCAGCAACCATAAACATAACTAAACCCATAAAAACGATACGCACCTTTTTCATTTTCATTGTTTTCGCTCCTCCCTTTCTCTAATTATTTTGATAATAATCCGCTTTGTGTTGTTCCGGCTATTGGATAAAGAACATAAGAGACAGCCGTTGCATTATAACTTTTGCCTCTTCTCAGGCTACTCCCGTTCTTAGGCAACGTCGCTTTGATATCTTTGCATAACTCCCAATTATTTCATAATCCGATTATCATTTCTCATTTACTAAAACCAGATAAGCTTTAATAAAAATTACTTCTTAAGCAGTATTATTTGCTGTATTATTTACTTGACTTTTACCTTTTTAATTTATACTATATACATAACAATAACAAATTATTAGGTTGATACAATGTGGTTTAAAAAGATAGATTCTACCATCACTTTCGCTGAAATATCTCTCTCTTCTTCTATCGAAAAAAACCGAATTTAAGTACCCTTATGCATATAAAAACTGTTATCGATTGGAACAAAATGGAATTGAGATACCTAACTTGAAATTCCCGTTGGACACTGCCCCATATAAACCATCGATAAGACCAGATAGCCTTAAGTTGCATGTTAAGCATAGGGAGTTCCCGTTTGTCGCCGATATAGATAGCTTTTTGCCAGTTCTCTGCCTTTAAATCTAAATTTCAGTTCAATAAACCGATAAGTTATCTCAGCCGCTGCTGCCGTAATAATAAGAGACAAAATTACAATGTATATATTAGCCAGGCTTTTCTCAATATATGAAAATTGCATACCTCTGTAGATCACAGACCATAAATGCCTGACCATCGTATAAACAATCAAATGGGTTATATACAGGGAGTATGATCTTGAACCGATATACAGCATCAACCTGCGATATGGCTGCCACACCCAGACGTTTTTTTCATTCCGGGCGGCAAGAAACACTAACACCGCTGAAATTGCTGCCACTAAACCAACGCCATAATTTTTTGCCTGGCTGCCGACGCCCAGCACACAGGATGATATAAAGGGCAATAATATAATTAAAACAAAAGAAACTATCAAAACAACAGTTTTATTTCTCAGAAATCTGTCAATGCATGTTAAATTCCCTTCGGTAACAGGAAGGAGCGCAAGCAGGATGCCCCAGCAGAAACCGTCGATACGAAAAAACCATCTGTAAGTAAAAAATGGTCTCAACCAGAAAAGCTGCACGGCAATTAATATTACCATCAACCAGATTAACAAATTTCTTTTAAAGAAAATGAATATCAAAGGGAAAACAATATAAAATTGTTCTTCGAGAGATAAACTCCAATAATGACTGCTATATGCAATATTGCACCAGCAAGTGCTCGCGGAATTAGCGACACAATAAGGATAATATAAATTATAAACGTTCGCAAACGCTGCCGCAATTGGAATCAAATTTTTCAATTGAAGGCTATGCCCATCCCAAAGTTCTCCGATAGCCAAAAAATATATTATTAGGACCATGAGCCAGAAAAACGCCGCAGGAAGCAATCTGAATATTCTTTTTATCCAGAACGCGACCACTATAGAAAATCGCGGTTCATCACTTGAGGAAAAAGAATTAGAGAGCGACCGGGTAATTACAAAGCCTGAAATCACAAAAAACACATCAACGCCTATGGAAAATTCAAAATTTGAAACTATCCAAGAGTATATTGCAGATGGAAACGCCAGCGCTAAACCCAAATGCACCACCATTGTAAATATAATCGCAATGCCTCGCAATATTTCTATATTTTCATTTTTATTGTCGATAAGTTGTGTGTCCTGCATAGCAGCAATCGTCTGATTTTTGATATTTTTGTGATCCGGGATTTGTCACGTTACTCATGATGATATACCATAAGAAAAGAAACGCTAATATGAATCGAATAATCCCAAGCAATTTAATGCGTTCTCCTTCTTATATGACATCTATCGATTCAATCCGGATCTAAGCAGTGAACGCTCATATTCGCGCAATTCATACTGGACCAACGTATCTATAATCAGGCCTATACTGAACATCATAACGGCAACAATTTCCAGCCCGGTTGACAGGATCGCCAGAGGCACATGATAAATATATTTATAATTAATCCAGTCATTTATAACCGGTATTGAACATAATAAGCCGCTTATACAAAACACAATGGACAATCCCCCAAAGAACATCATCGGACGATAGTAACGAAGGATTTGTATTATGGTAAATATGACTTTCATTCCATCTGCAAAGGTATTTAGTTTCGAGACAGATCCTTTTGGCCTATTCCGATACGTAATGGGTATCTCCAATATTTTAAATCGTTTGTGGAGGGCATGCAAAGTCATATCCGTTTCAATTTCAAATCCCTCCACCAGCACCGGGTAGTTTTTTATGAATAAGCGCGAGAATGCCCGATAGCCGCTCATAATATCCACCACTTTTGAATGAAACAGCTTATTTACCAACGACTGTACCAGGGTGTTGCCAAAACCATGGAATGGACGTTTATTTTCACGGCTGTAGTCGCCGCAGGAGCGTCTGTCGCCGACAACCATATCCGCTTTATTGCTTATAATCGGCGCTATGAGTTCCCGAGCCATCTCGGCAGGATAGGTGCAATCGGCATCTGCCAGCAGATATACATCGGCATCAATGGATTGAAAAGCTTTGCGCAATGCATTGCCTTTTCCTTGCCTGGATTCATGAATGACCCGGCCGAGACAACCTATTTTGCCCAGTAGATCAGCAGCGATTTCACCTGTAGCATCTTTAGAGTTATTATCTATAACGTAAATCTGGGCCTCAGGCACTGCCTCATGAAATGCCTCTATGGTTTGTGCGATGGTCATCTCTTCATTATAAGCAGGAAGAAGTACTGCAATTGCAGGTTTGGTTTCATTCATAGTTGACGGACCTCCTAACTATATGCTGTGCCGGAATTACCCGATCACTCGGAATTAAACCTTCCTGGCAACGATGATTTGAGCTTTTGGCAAATAATTATCGAAGGACTCTAAAAGTTTTTCAGAACCATTCAATTCCATCAATCCGGCCCAAGTGTTTGACCAGCTCTGTAAAACAGGATGATACGGTGTAATGGTATAATCCAAGATGGCGCCATTCAAAGACTCCGGCGGATGAACTATCCAAAATAACGACATAAAAACGGTCCAGTAGAAGCCCCAAGTATCATATCTTTCCACTTTAAGTCCCGAATTTTCCACCAGCCGGACAAAGCTTTCTTTATCAAAAATCTGAATGTGGTTCGGCTTCGAAAAGTACATAGGATGGGCAAAAGGCTTTTGCAGCATTTCTGACCGGAAATCAGGCACTGTTATTAAATACTGAGCGCCAAGCTTGCCCACTCTTACAAGCTCCGCCATGATTTTTTCAGGGTTTGAAGTGTGCTCCAACATCTCCATCGACAGGATTTTGGTCGCATATTCATTAGGCAGCGGCAATGGCGTTGTATCACTAACTATGCCTTCGACTTTTCTTGACTTGGTTTCATTGGCTTTTTCCGTCAGCGCCTTAATTTTCGTCGCATCGACATCCGAAAAAACGACGTGAGCGCCCTGCCTCGCACAAAAAAGCGTAGCGCCCCCGTCGCCGCATCCTACATCCAAAACGATATCGTCCGCTGTAACTTTAAAGCCAACAAACAGCTCCCCGGTAGCCGACTGGTACCATCCTCGCAGAACCGAGTTTTTTAAGCCACATGTGCGAGGATCCATCTCCGCCAGCGCCGATATCGGCGGAGGGCTGATTGTTTCCTGTTGTTTGAATGATCCGGCTAACCTGCTGGCCAGCCTTTTTAGCTTTCTCAGCATATCAATACCCATTATTTCAGAATGGAATTTGTTATTTTGATAATCATCGCTTCACGAACTTACTCTAATTGATTGTCGGGATAACTTCTATACAACCATGACGGACGTTTATTTGTTTCAGATCCAGGATGGTTTGTCGCTTTTATAAAAATGTATTGCCCCAAATCTTTTCTTCGAAAGCGAACAAGTTGTGCCAGTCCATTTAATGCAACTGATTTTGGGGTACTATGATCATGGACATTTGCTGTAAAAAAAGTATCGATTAAGAAACCTTCATGCGTTAGAAGTTGTATAAGTTCCTGACAAGTATATTCACGATTATGGCGTCCATATGGACCGTAACCGGAATATGGGTCATAGATGTTGTCACCCGCAATAAGACGGGCTATGTTTTCCAACCTTGCGACATTCGGAGTGGTTAGTATCAGCTTCCCCCCCGGTCTTAAAACACGCTTGATTTCGCGCAGTGCTTTACAAGGATCTTTTAATAGATGCTCAATGATTTCAGCAAAAATTACAACATCGAATGTTTCTGCCTCATAAGGGAAAGGATCTTCCTCGACGTTAAAATGTTGAAATGCAAACGTGACGGACAAAAGCCGGCCTGATGTAAAATCTCTATACCGGCAGCGTTGGACGCTCTCTTTATCCAAAGAAGGTCCGAAATAGTTCGATAGGCTCAACTCGAGAGATGTAAACTGCTTCAGGAGCATGGTGGTAAAGTATGGATTGGCTCCCAACTCAAGGCATTTGCCGCTTATACCGTTTGTAAGACCATAAGTGTAAACAAAACGACGAAAGTCTTGTGTGGCATAAGTGCGCATTTCAGCTTCAGGGCCGTCTTCAACTCGAATGGATGTGACAAAATCAAAAAGCTGTTGTTCATTTATCCCCGGAGGAAGCGGAAGAGGCTGACTCAGAGGAAAGTTTACTTTGTAAGAGCGATTAAGAAGCTGCCACAGTTTTCGAACTTTCCGAATCACTCGATTTAACATAATAACCTCTTAAAGATACTAACGGGGATATGTGGGCTACAGATAAACACAATGTACGGATACCAAAGATGAGGCTGTATCACCTTTCTATTCGTTTCAAGCATGGGGCAATAAACTGTCCAATAGTAATTTTGTGCTTTCCTCCCATGTTAACCAAGACATGCCAAATGATTGTGGCGCTTTACCAAGTTTGCTAAGTTCCAGCCATCCGGTTACCGCATCTGCAAGGTCTGTCGGCTCATAACCTTTGAAGTAATAGGCATGGTCACCGGCAACTTCGCGAAATACAGCTATATCGCGGGCGATGATCGGCAGCTTGTGCTGTGCGGCCTCTACCAGAGGCAGTCCGAAGCCCTCCGCCTCTGAAGCGGCAATCAGTGCCGACGAAATCTTATAAAGCATAATTAAGTATTCATCACTGATCCCCTCAAGCCAGTAAAGCTTTTTGTTAAATTCTTTATGCCTTTGCAGTTGTTCTATAAAATGTTCCATATTCCAGCCTGCTTTGCCTACAATAACAAGATTGACTTTCACATCTTTTGCCCAGAGATGTTGGAATGCCGCCAGCGCCTGAGCATGCGCTTTACGCGGTTCAATCGTTCCTACCATGAGAAACGTAGGATTAGACTTGAAAACGGGCGAAAGCTTTTTTGCGTTCTCAGGTAAACCGGCGGTAGGAATGCTATTGCCTATGTCCGCTCCCAACCGGAAATGTCCGATTTTAATTTTATCGGGACGTTTTGGCGGGTATCGATCGATCCAGTTACGCACTTCATCTGCAACTGCGGCCGAAATACACACCAAACTGTTAGCATGGCAACTGATTGCTTTCATCCACTCGGTGAAAGCTTCGTGCATTCCGGGGACAAACCATCGATGTTTCAAGAGTGGCAGGATATCGTAAACAATAAAATAAACTTTTACACCGATTATGCGAAAATTTGAAATTACGGAAGTAAAAAGCGGGAATAAGTGTGCTGATAAATCAAGCCCGAGAAAAACATCGCCACGTTTGTAATTAATCACGGGTTCCGGGCCTTCAAAATCATTATTTCCAAGTAAGCTGGCTCTGAATTTATCAGCATAGCGGTAATATCCTATTGTATTATCACCATAAACAGGCGTTATCTCATAACCAGCCGGAGGTTTCTCAAGCAAATGGTGAAGGATGCTGCGAACAACCCTTTGAATCCCTGTTTTAGCGTCATGTAAAATAATCGTCGACACATCTACAAAGAGCTTTTTCTTGCAAGAAGCAACTTCATTTATGGCAATGCTGTCCGCCACTTGACGGATATCGTCGTCTGTCGGTTCGATTCCGACATTGATTTTCGATAGTTTTGTAATTAAACTTTCATAATTGGTTTGTCCATTGAAAATCGAATTAACTGCTGAAGCGCCAGGGTTGCTATTCTTGCGGCTGTTTTGTTCGAACATGCCCTCAAATGCGTGCAATGCCCGTCGGGCAGACTCGTCCCAGGAAAAATGACGAGACTGGATAAGGGCATGTTTGCGCAGAGACTGCCGAAAGTTTTCGTCGGTTAGTACATTGTGTATGGCTTTTGCTATTGCTTCAGGGTTGTAAGGATTAAAAAGCGCATCCTGGCGACCTATAACTTCCGGAATGCTGGTCGTGCCGGATCCGATACAGGCTGCCCCGCATGACATCGCCTCAAGCACAGGCAAGCCGAATCCTTCATGCAATGAGGGAAAAATAAATGCCTTGCAAAGATTATAGAACATAACAAGATGTTCGTCCGGAATATAGTTGGTGAAGACTACTTCATCGTCCTTCAAGCCGCATTTTGCTCTATATCGCTTTAATGCAAGAAGACTCCCAGCATCCATCTTGCTGATAATAACAAGCTGGTGCATTTGCCTAACACTCAATGGCAGCATTGCATAGGCCTGAATAGTTCCCTTAAGATTCTTGTTGGCATCAAGGTTGCCTGTATAAAGCAAGAACGGGCGAGTGATCGCATACTGCATGAACAGTTGACTAATTTCATCTGCCGATAAGGATAAGGGGTAAAAAAAATTCGAAACTCCCGCAGAAATATTGATGACCCGATCGCTTTGCAGTTTAAGCAGATTAATTGCTTCCTTGCGAGTATGTTCGGATATTGCCAACAATAGTTCTGCTCTTTTGAGGTATTCTAATTTATTAAAATACCAACTTCGATGAATATGCGTTATAAGATGTTCATCCTGATTATTAAGAGGAATCAAATCATAAAGCGTAACGGCATTGGGCGTTCCGTTTTCAACCGGTTCGATGGACACCGTAACATTGTCGCCAAAACCCTCGAACAGGCTGGCAATATATATAATATCCGGTTTTAGTTCGGCCAAGGCATGCCACCGAACCAATTCGGCAGCTCTCGACCGCCATGCGTGTTGGGGATCGATTCCAGTTAAAGGACCTGGAATAGAAAATACAACGACTCTTTCAGATGGGACCAGATTCTGGAACGATTTCCTTATGGATATGATCTCATCCCTTGCATGCTGGAATGATTTCCTGATAGGTACGATGTCATTCTCCCCATAAACGCTGAGCGCCAGCCAGATTTCATGTCCGCCTGCGTTTCGTGCTATGGCCTGAGCAACTGCCATAGCGTACCGTCCGATACCACGGAAGCGGCTGGAGGATTGACATGCTTGAAGATCAATGATGATCCGCATCAAGATTCCTTTTTACTATAAGCTTGCTTGAGATCTTTATATATCTGCTGGGCCCGTTCGGAAAGAAAAATCGGCACCGCCATTTTGCACGATGTGGGGATGAACGCTTTGATGCGGTTTTTCAGCATTGGCGTATGATTTAGCAGTGGTGAAATTCTGGATATCCAATGTGGGTGACTGGTTATTATATCTATTGCACTTTTTATAAAATATCTTAATGCCTTTTTCGGCAAATGCAATGTTCGTCGAACAAGCTGGGATAGTCTTTTTTTCATAGTCTGGTTAAAATTCGTTAACTTTATTAATGAACATCACACTTCTTCCCAATCCAAACCTTCATAAAGTGGTCTTGCGCGATCATATGCCCAATTGGTAACTTCATGTAAAAAAACGCTTTCCTGGCATATCTCAGGAAATATATCAACACCAACATCGTTACGCATAAAAACAACATTGAATCCGTATCTATTGGCTCCAATAAGTCGATATCCTTTCTCTTTGGCAAGTTTAACAAAAGCAGGCAGGGATGCACCAGCGTACCAAGCCAAACCATATTTGGGATCTTCCAGGCTCTTGTATTTAAAATCAGGACGATAAGGCACCGTCACAGATGCTGTACAGCGCCATACTCCCTGTATTTCAACCATAACAACCCTTGGCGTTACGACATCAATGGCCTTCCATAGCCAGTAGTCAATGCCGTCAACGTCAATAGCAAGAAAATCAATCTCACCCTCAAAGCCGTGCCTTCTTATTATATCGTTCACATTTTCGGCTGTGATCCATTCGTTAACGATAGGAGGAGGAAGGAGAAACGTGTCGGGATGCTTAGCGTAATATTCCCTCGCAAAATCAGCTTTGGCTTTGTCCCCTTCAGCCATTAATACATGCCAACCGTGGTTTATTACTAGATTTGCAGTGCTGCACTCCTTACCGTTTCCAACACAAATTTCGACGGCTTTCTTATTGCTTATTCCTATCAATGAATAGATATACCACAAAATCCCATCTTCACTATTTTGGGAATTATTCCTGAATTCCACTTCTCCAAATGAAAGCCTTTTACCTTGTTCGTAGAGTTGACGGTATTTCAAAGATAGAAGAATTTGAGTGCCTTTATCAACATAGCCCGATACATAGTTTGAACACCAGCCAATCGGATATGGTTCAGATTTTGTTTCCATCAGAGCATCTAATTTTTTGCTGAGATCCGAATTTTTGAGTAATTTATTGATCATGATATAGATTTGCGTCTTAAGACCCATATTATCACCTCTCTGTTAACTTATTCGCGGTGTTGAGGTTCGGATTATCATAAACATAGGCGCATTCAACAAGCAATCTCATTGATTAAAGCATCATCATCCTATAGATTAGAGTGGCCGGCAGAAAAAGTATGCTGAGTTGACAGTGTGGCATCCAGAGAAACACAACCTACAAAATCGGGTTTTTTTGTATTAAGAACAGAGAAAACAAACCCCCCATCGCGCCATTCATAATTATCAGCCAAATGTGATTCCTTCTTTGAAATCGCAGTGGATATGGAATAGTTGCCTTTCCCCAGATTCATTTCAAATTGAAAACAACAGACCAGCTGATCTTTCGCCGACAAATGCCGAATGGGTTGTCCCAGCAGGTAACTATTGATGCCATACATTATCTGGCCGAGGCGATCCTTGATCATAAACCCCACAACGGCTTCTGCAACCGGTTTGTTGACTTTAATTCTGATCTCCAGCGTTACCGGCGTTCCGGTTTCAACCCCCTCCACCGGTTTCCCCTCCTTGCTGAGAAGCCGAATTTCAAAGACGCTCATTTCGCCACCGCCGGAAATAGTCTGAACCTTTCCATAAGCCTGCCGCTCTTGCCGGATCAACGTCAAATCGCGTTCAGCCATCAGGGCATGGTAGAAATCCATGGCCTCTTCCGCAGGCCCTTCCTTGACGGCCTTCCCATTGTGCAACACCATAACCCGATCACAGATGGATTGGATAGCGCCCCGGTCATGGGAAACCAGAAGTAATGTTGTGCCTTCTTCCCGAAATTTGCGGATTCTGCTGAAGCTTTTATACTGAAAGTAGGAATCGCCCACCGAAAGCGCTTCATCAACAATCAGCAGGTCCGGCCTTTTCGCCGTGGCCACCGCAAAGGCAAGACGCATAAGCATACCGCTGGAGTAAGTCCGCACCGGCTGATCAATATAATCCCCTATTTCCGCGAAATCTTCTATTCCCGGCAGTAGAGATTGTATTTCATCCGCAAGGAAACCAAACAGTTGCCCGGCCATCACAACGTTTTGGCGACCGGTAAACTCAGGATGGAACCCCATGCCAAGTTCCAGAAGCGCCGCCACCCGGCCATTTATTTCAACGCTTCCCGTGGTCGGCTGCGTGGTGCCGGCAATGATCTTCAGCAAAGTGGACTTTCCCGCGCCATTCATCCCGACAATTCCAATCGCCTCCCCGGCTTGAACCTGGCAATTCACATTCTGTAATGCCCAGTAAATACGATAGCGCGGGTGTGATGACGGCAAACACCATTCTGCCAGGCGGGACCAGCGGCTAAAATATTGTTTATAAGCTTTTCCCAGATTATGAATGCGCAGAATCGTCATCAGATTTCGTCCACCATTTCGCCGGCCCGTTTTTTGTAAAGGCCGATCGCCAAAAGGCATACAACAATCGCAATCATTGCAGGCGGAATAAGTGTTGCCCACTCAGGCCATTGCCCATAAACAAGGATCGACTGATACGCCGCCACAATAGATGCCATAGGATTCAACAGGATCAAAGGCTGTATGGATTTGGGTAATATTGATATGGGATACACGATGGGTGTAAACCAAAACCAGAACTGAAGGACGATGCCAATAAACTGTCCTACATCACGAAAAAAAACATTCATGATACCAAAAACAACACCCAAGCCCATAGCTAATGCAATCTGTATGATTAAAACCAGAGGCAGCGCCAAAATTACCCATCCTGGAAATCTGCCGGTCACAATCAGAAAACAGAAAAACAATCCAAAACTGATTACAAAATTCACACCGGCATTCAATACAACAATCACCGGCAAACAGATGCGGGGGAAATTCAGTTTCTTGATCATGTTCGCATTTTCAAGAAAAACGGTTTGGCAGCGCCCGATAATTTCGGCAAACAATCCCCAGGTCAGTACACCCGCGCACAGGTATATGCTGTAAGCCAGCGTATCATTCATACCCGGCAGACGGGCTTTCATCAACTTGGAAAAAATAACAGTATAGATGAGGATAGTCGCCAGCGGATTCAAAACAGCCCAAAGGCTGCCCAGAATGGAATTGCGATATCGGGATTGAAATTCCCGTTGGACACTGCCCCATATGAACCCGCGATAAGACCAGATGGCCTTAAGTTGCATGTTAAACATGGGGAACTCCCGTTAGATAACCTTTCGCTAATTCTTTACCTTTGAGTCGAAATTTCAATTCAATAATCCGGTAAGTTATCTCGGACACAGCTATAATAATTGCAAGAGACAAAACTACAATAGCTATATTGACCAACATTTTCTGAATATCTGAAAATTGCATGCCGCCATAGATCTCAGACCATAATTGCCTGATTATCCAAAAAACAATCAGGTGAGTTATGTATATGGAGTATGATCTTGAACCAATATACAGCATCAAATTCCGACAGGGCGGCCAAATTCCGAAGCTTTTTTCACTCCGGACAGCAAGAAATATCAAAGCAGCCGAAATTGTTGCCAATAAACTAATGCCATATGTTTTTGCCTGGCTGCCGAACCCCTGTACGCAGGTTGACGAAAAAGGCAACAACAAAACTAAAATGAAAGACAATATCAAAACACCGGTTTTATTTTTCAGGAATCTGTCAATGCCTGGTATATTCCCTCTGGTGACAGGGAGGAGCGCGAGCAAAATGCCCCAACAGAAACCGTCGGCGCGAAAGAACCAGGCGTAAGTCCAATAGGGTCTCACCCAAAAAAACTGCGCGGCGATTAATATCACCATCAACCCGATTAACAAACGTTTTTTAAACAAAATGAATATAAAAGGAAAAACAATATAAAATTGTTCTTCGAAAGATAAACTCCAATAATGTCCATAGAAATAGTTTATCTTGCACCAAAACGCATCCGTAGGATTGG
Organism: Desulfonema limicola; assembly: GCA_020723255.1. GTDB lineage: Bacteria > Desulfobacterota > Desulfobacteria > Desulfobacterales > RPRI01 > RPRI01. Next base: position 12,816 of record DYJH01000017.1, read on the forward strand.
CATTACAGTAACCAGCATATAAGTTCAAAATGTTGGCGAACGATGCAACAATAGGAATCAAAATTCTCAAATGAAGGCGATGACCATCCCAAAGCTCTCCGATAGCCAATAGATATAATACCACGATCAGAAGCCAGAAAAACGCTGCGGGAAGCAATCTGAATATCCGTTTGATCCAGAAAGAAATCATTACAGATAGTCTGCTTGCGTTACTTGAAGAAAAAGAATTAGAGAGCGACCGGGTAATTACAAAGCCTGAAATCACAAAAAACAGGTCAACTCCTACATTCCCGTCAAAAAAGTGAGCCAGCCAAGAGTATAATGCAGACGGGAATATTAATACTACCGCACAATGAACATACAAAACGAGTAAAATCGCGACGGCCCGCAATATTTCTATATTTTCATTTTTATTGTCGATGATCTGCTCATCCTGCATCATAAATATGACCCCAATCTTCAGATTCTTGTGACCCAATGGTTCACGGCATTTATCAAATTACACGGAGGGTTTTCTCGCGATAATCGCTTGGCTTTTCGGCATAAAATTATCCAAAATTTTCTTAATAATAGGCCCTTGTTCCGTCTCCAGTAACCGTTTCCATGTTTCTGTCCAACTTTGCAACAAAGGGTGCCATGGCGGGCAGAGATCCTGCTTGCAGGCCCAAAAAAATATCCACCAAATGGACCAATAGAAGCCATAGTACTTGTGCTGCTCAACCACAAGGCCTGCATCCATTACCAACTGTTCAAATTCTTGCCGTCCAATCATCCGAACATGATTTGGTTTTTCAAAATATACTGGCGGAAGAAGATCTTTTTGTACGGTTTCTGCAACAGGATCCGGCACCGTAATCAGGTATTGCGCACCGGGCTTACCCACACGAACCAAGTCTTTCAGCAGCGTTTTCGGATCATCGACGTGCTCCAAAATCTCCATCGCAATAATCTTTGACACCGAGACGCTTCTTATGGGCAGAGAGCTTGCATCACAAACAAAGGCCTTGACGGAGCTGGCCCGGCTATCCTTCAATCTTTCCATCATTGTTAAAACCTTTTTTGCATCGATATCGGTGAGAATAACTTCCGCACCCTGCATGGCGCAGAAATACGAAAAAGGACTGTCGCCGCAACCCGCATCGAGCACAACATCTTCGGGTAATATCTTAAAACCTTCGATCAACTCGGCTGTCTCTTGTTTAAACCAACCGCTTAACGAAGCATCAACCGATATCGTGTCAGGCCCTTCAGGATGTGATGAAACATTAGGATCAATTTCTTGATGAGGCTCCTGTACACCTGTTTTTCTATAGAAGGCATCCCCTTTTTGAAATAATTTTTTAAGCCGGACATATCCATTCCTTAAAAAATTGTGCAATCTTGGCGACCTTGCATTCACAGCCTTTCTAAAAAAAGCGCGTGTTGAAAGCAGTAAATTAACGTGCCGTGTTCTCAATAACTGTACCGACTTGAATGCCAAGCGCCATATTTTTCTAAGATTGAAAATCAGCACGTCCTTATTCTTCAACCCGTGTTTACGAAACACGATTTTTAGTCTTTTTTTAACAACCGCTTCTGAACAATATTTTTTCAGACTTTCGACAGCGCAAGCCGACATGAGCGAATAGCGGACAGGATCGTTTTTCGCCACATGATAACTTTCCAGATAAGCATTATACAGCGATTCCCAATTGATTCGGTAGCGAAAGGTGCGCAAGGCCTGCCTGGGATCATGCGGCCAGTGTATCCACTCCATACTCGACTTTACGACAAAAGCATTGTCATTATTGATATAATCTTCCATGGCCGTATGCGCCGGCGCAACGGCCGGCTTGCCCGCAGACATATATTCCATCAGCGGCAGACATTGACCTTCCCCATGCGCGGTGTTGACAATATAGGTTGATCCCGTGATGAGCTTGGCATAGTCATTATCATTCAAATAACCGTGCAAAGCAACCACACGGCATTTAAACGGCGCCAATTTTTTTATCTCATGGATGACCATAGCGCGAATGGCCTCAAAATCGTAATAAGCCAGCTTCATGACCAGCGTCACATCCTCCACATTGCGAAACGCCCAGCAAAAGCCCCAAACCAGGTCCATCCAATTCTTCCGGCCGTCGTTGGGATTAAAAACAGTTGTGTAAATAATCCCTTTCAAATGGACGGTTATTTCTGCATCATCATTCTGGGATGATCGCTCCTCGATAAAATCCGTCTTGCTTTCTTCGGATGCTGAGGGCGTGTCACATCCCTGAAAGTCGAGCAGTACGCCTTTAAACGACAAATCAAATACTTGGGATTGGGCGGAGGTCCCGCCTTTTTTATAAAGCTTTATGTAATCATCCCAGACGGGAGCTGGGATTGACCAGACGGGAAAGTCTTTACCCATGGCCTGCCGGACGGCTCGAACAGAGAAGTTCGAATGGGTAACCGCGCAGCCATACTTGCTGAACACTGTCCGCCAGTCATTGCGCAGGTCTCCGCCCCATGTATCCGTCGGGACCGTCGCATACTCCCAGGCAAAGACGCATATCGTGGGACACTGAAGTTCTGTCGCCGTCTTAAAGGGCGGCGTAAAGGAAAAAAACAGGCAAAGCTCGTCCCTCGCCTGACATTCATGATAGATGACATCGACATCTCGTTCGGGGTTTCTAATCTCGATAACCGTGGCAAAAGTACTGAGAACCTTCCGGTACTTTTCCAAAACGAAATAATAGCTATAATCTTTAGCGCCTATATTTGCCGCTATGCTGGCTTTCGTTTCCAATGAATGAACAATAATTACCATAACTACTTGTCAATATTAAAGAATTTTTGCAGTTGCTCTTTTACAATGTGATTGGATGAATATTCTTTCATTTTCGACATGGCGGATTTTGCCATGTCCTGATAAACATCCGGTTGATTTTTGGCGATATTATAGCTTTGCCGGTAGGCATTTACCATAGACTCCCAGTCAATCCGATAACGCAGAGCTCTGAAGAGCTGGCGCGGGTCGTGCGGCCAGATGCCTGGTTCAACGCCAGATTGCACAATCAGGGAGGTCGAAGCAACTACGTAATCGGATAGCGCTGTATTGCAAGGCGCAATGGCCGGCTTGCCGCATGCCATAAATTCCATCAGAGGTAAACATAAACCCTCACACCGGGAAGTATTAACATAGAAAGACGTGGCAGCAATCAGTTTCTCATATTCAATATCATCCAGATACCCATGCAGCGCTACAATCCGGCATTTAAAAGGCCACATCTGCTGGAGTAAAAAATGCAGTTTGCCAAGAAAAGATGCCAAAGAATGATGCGTCATTTTCAAAACCAGTGTTGCGTCATCCACGTCCTGAAATGCCAGGCAAAACCCTTTGACCATGTCCGCCCAGTTCTTGCGATCATCGCCCGGGTTAAATACTGACGTATAAATGACTCCATCCAGAAACACATTGCGTATAGATTTTCCGGGATCCTTTTCAGGTATTTTATGGCCGTTATTGCAATCAACCGACAATTCGATTGAACACAATCCTATACCCATCGAGCGGGGATCGTTTGCATCCGGAACCGGAGATAAATTCAGCCCGGAAAATTTCAAAACATTTTCCGGCTTGTTTAATTGGAAGCTCAAGTCTGCTTCAGTAAAGCCTCCTTCAAGCTTTATAGTTTTTTTCTCATCGCCGAGGGAAACAAATATTTCTTTATTAGCATTGTGAGCATAACCGCAGACTAAGATTTTCAAATGAACAAGACCGATAAGCATGCAGGGCAACAGAACCCATGGTTTCTCAATACGAGACCAGGTTCCCCACGGCTCGGCCTGATAAAATCCGCCCAGATAAGCGCTGAACTCGTCTTCCTGGCTGAATCCCAACCGAATTGTTTCACCTGCTGCCAAGCTTTTAATCTCGAAGCTATCAAAAGATTCCTTCAATTCGAATGAATCAGGCGTAATATTATAATTGCGGCTGTCGATAATATTGCCTTTGATGGATATTTCCCATTGATTCACTCCTGGCCCATCAGTTATCCGTCGTCTATAATCATCGAAGGCATCCCATACAGGCACTGGAATTGCTGCAACAGGAAAATCCTGGCCCATGGCCTTTTTCACCGCATCCGCCGAGTATTGAGATAGCGTGATTGCCCGGCCATGATCCGCAAATACGTTTCGCCAGTCGTTCTTTAGGTCATCATCCCACACTTCATCAGGTATGCGATCAAACTCCCACGCAAGCACACAGACTGTAGGGCAGCGCAAACCAACCGCCGATTTATTGGGAGGAGAAAAAGAGATAAAGACGCAGCTTTCCCCGCGTTTCAGGCAGTCATCATAGATGGCATCCACTTCCCGCCAGGGATCCTTTACAGCAATGACCTGTCCTAACTCCCGCAATACGGGGAGAAATCCCCTGAGCACAAAGTAATAGCTGTATTCCGGCATGCCCAGGCTAACATCAAGCTTTTCCTCGCTGATCTGGGAATAAACAATGAACATCATTTTAACATATCACCTTGATGAAGGCATCGAGAACTTTGAAAAATGTTCCACTTATAACTTTAACTGTTAAGCTTGGGACGCTTTACAACCTCTCTATAAATATCCAGGACTTCCGAAGCGCATCTGTCCCATGAAAATTTCAGGGACTGAGTTTTTGAAAGACTTTTTAATTTCATGCGGTAATCATTATCGTTCATGAGCTTCCACATCGCAGCAGCAATGGCTTTCTCTTCCAAAGAATTTACATAACAGGCAGCATTACCTGCAATTTCCGGCAAACTTGTTGTATTGGACGTGATAACAGCCGCGCCAAGGCTCAGCGCTTCCACAACAGGCAAGCCGAACCCCTCGAAGACAGATGGGTAGATGAATGCAAAGCAATTCCGGTAAAGCCAAATCAACTCATCATCACTCACATACCCAAGCATTTTCACACAGCCGCTTATTCCTAATATATTTATGAATTCTTCAAGATCGTCTTCCAGCCACCCTTTCCCTCCCGCTAATACTAGGGGAATGCCATGCGGATTCCCGCTGATAAAAGCCGCATAAGCTGTGAGCAACCTCCGTATATTCTTTCTTGGCTCCAGAGTGCCGACGGCCAGCCAGAATTTATCCGGAATAAGTTCTTTGAAAGCCGATCCTTGCTCACTTCCGGACATGGAAGAAAAACGGCTCGCCGGATAAGCTACACGAATCCTGTCAGCCGGATAATGAGGAAATATCTCCATAAAATTTTTTCGTGAATAATGAGATATAGATACTATAAAGTCGGCATAACAGGAAGCATTAAATACTCCTTCGTAACAGGTCCATCGATTCTGCTCGGATGTAAATTCCGGATATAATAAAAAGGCTAAATCATAAAGCGTGTAAACCAGTTTCGCCTCTTGCAAAGCAAGAGGACAGAAAAAATTGTTGGCATGAACAATATCCGGATTGCCGAGCATATCTTCGCCATCGGACGGGAAATACTTCCAAAAAGCCTGCGATTCATGAAAATTATTTCCAATTACTATTCTCGAAACGTTATTGAGATCAAAATTCCGGGTTGTTTTTCTACCCGTGGGATCCCAAAAACCGGCGCCAAAGTGAGGATAAAGGACGTATTCGTTATCTTGGCCGGAAGCCGCCAGGCTCTGAATCAAAGAATCGGCGAAATACCCGCATCCGGCTTTATCTTTGCCTGTCTGGCTAATATCAAAACCAATTTTCATAAAATAATATCACCGGCAAATTAGAAGTTAAACGTTCAGAAAACATTTTTTTCCGGGTCTATGCCAAGAAGATATTTTTCATAGGCCTTGCGGGCAGGAGTGCATAGATAAAAATACAAAATGCCAATCTCAATGCCCCCCTTGATAAAGTCTTTCCCTTTAATATTTGAACCTTTGACATCGACCCACTCATCAAGAGGGTGCTCAACCCATCTGGAACTTATCTCAGAAGGAGACACTCCCATCACTATGGGAAACCTGGCAAGCATTTCAACATCAAAAGTCCATTTTACCTTGAAGGGCTTGCCAAATACTTGCCTTAACGAAGGAGAGTTCCTAAATATCTTGGCTCCGCATTGGGTGTCATAAACGCTTATATTGAGCAGCATTGAGGCACAGGTCGCGAATACTCTGCCTAAATAATGCCTCATCGCCCTGCGCTCAATCTTTCTACCAAGAAGGCGCACTCTTGAGCCAATAACAATTTCGACGTCAGCGGAATCTAGTAAACGGCAAAAAACCTCAATAGCGTCAAGGGGTGTTGATAGGTCGGCATCCCAGTAACCCACATTATCAAACCGGCCTTCAAGCGCCTTGAGCATCCCACGACGCACAGCCTCGGCTTTACCTGTGTTCTTCTCTATGCTCAGAATTTCAACCTGCGCCGGATTCTTTTCTTTTATGGATTTTAGAACATTTAACGTTTCATCCGTGCTGCCGTCATTTACAAAAATAAAAAATAGATTCAAGTCTTTTTCTAAAGCGCACAGGAAGGCGTTTGGGTTTATCCGCTTTGATTCGTTATAGCATGGAACTATTATCCCCGTTTTTCGCATAGAACCTATCCCGCAAGTCATGGTATCTTAGAGAGCTTTGCACAACTACCCGAAAATCTCTTTTCCTAAAAACAAAAATTATTCTATTATAATCATTGGAAACAAACAACGCCTCTATTAAACTCCTGGCAAGTATCGCTGTTCCTTTTGATATAATCTAAAATAAACGAATCGTTGAGCCCGTCTTCAAAAAAAGCAATGAGAACTTTATTATGATGATTACTTTTTTCCAGCAACAAACTCTTTTCTTTTTCACAATTTTTTATACTCCGGGCAACATAAGCGCTGTTTGTCGGCACAATCCCATGGCGTGCAGCTAAAAGCTGCAATTGGAGTTTAGGATTTGACAAATTAGGATCTCCACAGCAATGGGAAGGAATTATGTAAAGGGCGTCTCTTCCCTCAAGTAAACCCGCCCACTTGGCAGAATCAAGTCCGGCGTATTGCGGAGTCTTACTGGCGAAAGACAATGCCTGACGCAGTGGGGCGGTGTCAACCGCTTGAAGCAACACAGCTAGAAAAAGAATCGTTAGGCCGCGCCTTAGCCCATGATAACGAAGAGTGGCAGTAACCAAAAAAATAAAAAGCGCATAGATTGTTATCCAGAAAAAACGTCCGCTGCTTCGAAACTGCCCAAACAGCTCAAAAATAAATCCGGAAAATTTCCAACTATAGAGAAGCCTGGACCCGGCGTATACATGATTAGATAAAGCAAACAAAGAGGTTACCCCCATTATCAGCAATAACGGCCAGTGCTGGCGCAGGATATTCTGGTAATGCTTTGCCAGATATGGTGAGACTGCAATAATAAGAAATATAATCCCGGTGCCAAGGTAATTAAATCCTTCAAAATACTGTCCCCCGGTACCATCAGGTCCGCCTCCGTGCAGGAAGAACGGCCAAATATCTAGTTGAAGATAAGCATCCTCCAAACGCTGCCATGCCGCAGGCAAAAAACCGCTGCTGTGGCTGAATAAAGGGCTTAAGAGATTCATCGAGAAATGGCCATAGCTTGGGGCACCAATAGGCATTCTTTGAGCAAGGTCGATATATCCCAACGGCAGCATTAGGATGAGGAGCAGGAACAGGGTGCCAGCGCAGGCTAAAGATGCGCAGGTCTTTGTAATAATCCGTAAACAAAAGACGCCGCGAGCCAGCGTAGCTAGAAAAATGGCATATACCATTGCCAGCAGATAAACATGGATCAACAGACTGGTCACAAGCAAAGCGGAATTTAGTAATAAAAGCCTTATAGGGTGAGGCGTATCTTTAATTCTCACATAGAAGTATAGCCCTCCTACAAGCAGAAATTGACCATTCAGGGCGGCATGAAACCACCGATTAATAAGCACGGGTGTCATGAGTGCAAGCAAAGTAGCAAGTGACGTTGTCGCTGCACCTCTGATCCGTAACCGATACAAAACCGCAACCACCGACACGCCAGACAAGATATAACACAGCGCTATCCAAAGTCCGAAAAAGTTGAATGTATGCGTGATAATAAATTTATTTATTAGCTTGGACAGCAAAGAAATAAGAGGGATACTGTCTGTAAAAATAATGCTCGCACCTTCGGGTATAGACAGAGCGGGCACATAAAATAACGGCCAACGCCACTTATCTGCAAGAAAATACAGATAACCTATGAGATTAGCAGCGTAATCAGAGACAACATTCTTCCAGTAGAGGTTCTCCCCTAAGAGATAGCCTGGTGAAAATATCGAACAAATATATGCAAAACCAATTGCTGAACTGAGTAAAACGTGTGGGAAAAGCCGATCCTGCTCATTCTCTATATGTTTTTGATCAACAAAATACTTCAACAAACTCATTATCCACCGGCAGTTTGATAAGATATTAAAAAGGATATCACGATATTATTATCCCCGTTTTTCGCATAGAACCCATCCTGTAAGCCCTGGTATGTTAATCCCTATGCTGGCGGCGGAAATCAAAAGACTGTTATCAATATTCAAGATGATCTCGATTAAACTTGTAACGCCTTTTCCTCTGCTCCAGTTTCCAACTCCCTCTGGACACTTGCCTGTATTGAGGAATTTATAAAGAACAAACTTTGGAAGTAGAAGGCTGAAAAAGAGATACCCCGAAGAAAGAACATTAAGCCCGCATGCTGTTATCATTTTCTCAAGTTCTTTCAGTTTATAACGCCTGTGATGGCCGAGGAAGGCATCGTGCCGGCCATAAATGGATTGAAAAGCAGGCGCTGTTATCATGACCTTACCTTTTCCGGAAACGTACTTACCAACTAGATTGTTAAGGAAAATCCGGTCATGTTTTACGTGCTCAATCACATCCAGGAGCAAAATGAGGTCATAAACTCCCTCTACAGGCATTTCTTTCTGATATTCTATTCCGCAGGAGAGATTGTTTAGCTCTATAATCTGCTCGTCTGTAAAGTTTATATCTACAGCAGTAATCCCTTTGCTCTGGAGATGGTGGAAAAGGCTCCTCGATATATAACTGTCGCCACACCCCACATCAAGAACTTTAATCCCCTCAAAAAGGTAAGGGCTTAGTATTTTTTGTACGGCTTTGAAACGGGCAGTCTCCCATGGATGCCTTTTGGCCTGGAAATTATAAAGTTCCTTAAGATCCATTAATATCTTATATAAGGGCCAAGTAAAGACTACGACTATTTATCTTGCAGCAAATGTGGCGTTCCATTATGTACTAGAGCTGCATGCCAGGACTCGTAAACCTCATTTGAAACCACTGATATCTTCCTTTGCGATGATATAATTCCAACATTACGAAGCATTGGTATTGTGTAATATTCGAGTTCATCTTTTGAAAAGGCAACATTTTCTAACGGGATTGGAAGTATAATATCCAATGGAAGAATGATATTTTCACGATGAAGAGTTGATAAAATATTTTTCTGCTGTTCTCGCAATTCATAACCGGGAAAAGTGAAATAGGTTAAAGAATTGGTAATCAATATATATAGGAGCAATGGAGCAAGCCATGTAAGTCTATTTTCCCTCCAAAAGCATAATATCACTGTTAATAGCCATAAAGCCATTGACCACGTTGCCGGGAATACGGTATCCGGACCCAGATTGTACCCGCTGAAACGATAAGGAACTCTAGGCATACCAATAAGAAAAATGAATATAAGGTTACCAATCAGAAACCATGGGAAGATTCTTGCTAATATAACTAAATGAGATGATATAGTCTTTTTTTTGTGATACCACACTATAAGTGAAATGAGCAGAATACAAACAGCTACAACATACCATATGCTGCCACTATTAATCATAAACGATACATAAACTTTCCCATATTCGATGAGATTTATTTTATAAAAACTCGAATGGCCACGCTTACCAGTTGATTCAGCTATTACTCCAACAACACATAGAGTCATTATTAGAATTAATGGATATATTTTTGAATTTTTCAATAACCCATATAAAGATTTAATAATATTTGCCTGCCCGTTTTGCTCACCGCTGGCATAATAAATAAACGATAAAAAAGCAACTACGGCAAATGTCCCCAACCAAATCATTGTTGATGTTGAGGAAAATATTGCGGCAATAATAAAAAGGTAAAAGATGGAGCGCAACTTCGCATCATTATACCAATCGTCCCAATTTCCGGAAAAAAGATATCGCCAATAAGGGAAAAGTGCAAAAAGCGCTATAACCATTGTACCAATATAATTGGTCATGACAGCCTGGTGGCCAAATCTTAATCCTAATGATACCGGAGAATTCAGAGGTAAAACAGGCATAGCCATTGTAAACAGCACCAGCAATATAGCACTGAATAGATACCGTGCTGATAGTATTGGTGCGGAAGTTGAAATATATGCGGCAGATATTAATACAAGCAGCATGAATATAGTTCCGGTCATGACACCTTGAGAAATATACAATGCATTAACCGGGTCATTTGTCAGTTCACGGTAATAATAGCCTACTGTATGAAATGGAATATACGAAAGAATAGTCCCCGTAATACGAGAATGAAAGTTGTAATTTTCTAAGACAAGCCCTTGTGGGAAACTTATATTTTGTGATGTGCCAAATGCTTCACCAGCAGTATCGGAATTAACCCACTGCATATAACCGTCAGCAAACCAAATAGTAAATATAAGTAGTGCTATGCCAATAAATATAAATATTCGCGATTTATTTGAAATAGACATTATAATTAACTGTAAACCATATGCATCCAATTTGATTGGGGAAAGTTTATTTTACTGACGGTATTAAACGGGCCCATATTATTTTTTTGTGGAACCAGTGAAAGTTGCCGGTTTGTTCTCCTTCGCCACCTTCTCCTGCTTTAGTGGCTAATATCAAAACCAATATTCATGAATTTTCTTATTCAGCCCAAATTCTGTTCACAGCAATCCCCAATTCACGTTGATCCGATGATGATGTGATCTTTGCAGGAATCCAGGGATCGTGTATTACTATTGTAATTTTAACAATCTTGTCGACTAATTGTGCAGGGATCCCGAATTTCAATATATTCCATTCGCTATTGGCAATCTTAAAATCACCGATAGTCAAATCGTCAATCTCGAGATGTCCGGTCATTGTCTCATGAGAAATTGCTGGATAATACGTCAAGGCATTTACCTTTATGCTACGCTGATTACTAATTCTCAATAGCACTTCCGCTTTGCCGCTTGTCCACCTAACTTTAGGAGGGAAATACTCCAGATCATGCCAACCCTCAGCACATTGTTCACTATCGTTTTCCCCCATTACAATATCACTGGTTAGCTCCTTTACTGCTATAACAGATTCTATAGCTGTTTTATTTTTATCTTTGAGGACTAAAGGGCAAGACAATCCATGCATTTTACAGATCTCAGGAATTTTACCGGCAATAAGAGATTTTCTCGCTTTTATTATTGTATTACTATTCCAAATCTGTTCCAAAGAATTATTGTTGACGCTTCCAAGCATCGCATTAGAATAACAGCACATGTATACGTTTTTGCTATGTTCCTGAACAAACAAAAATTTCCAGGGGAAAAGACAAGTTATATTGACGCCGGGCACAGATAGATTATTAATCTCCGAGTCTGCCGGTTCCCAGTGGATTATCAGATTGAGCCCGAGTTCTTGGGCTAATATCTTTGAACTTTTACTGATTGAATCATATTCTTCCGGGGTTAACATTTCATCATTATAAATAAATTTATAGCCAAAATCGTTACGTGGCCGTGATCCGTCCGGTATATTAAATAAATGCCTGAGATTAATATTTTTAACTTCCAGATAATGCGCCAATTTGAGAAAATCAGCTACCTCTTCGCGATTAACCCTCATAACGATAAAACTCACAGCAAGCGGCGGGTTATGACCCCATTTATCTCTATACTTACTAACGAAGTACCTAATATTTGCGATTACTTTATCGAAGTTTTGCCCCGTCAGGTTGTAATAAGTTGCGGATGTGGCTGCATTGATTGAAATAGAAAAACCGATGTTTTCTCCGGCCTCTGCAAGAATATCTGCCAGTTTTTTAGTCAGAAGCAAACCGTTCGTTGCAAAAGTGAAAATTTGCCCATTTTCAGCCACTTTTTGAACAAGTTTCAAGAAATCCGGATGAGTAAGTGGTTCGCCAAAGCTGCAATCCGCCACCCGTTCGCACCGGCTCAGAAACGGCAAATACTTGTCAACAGCGGAAATATCTATAGCATTATATTGGTATCCATCACTCTTTAGTGAACAGAAGACACAGGGAGGATTAATATTACAGCGTCCCGTTAGATCAATGTTGAATTGAACCGGCTTAGACTTTAAATTTGTTTTAGCCGCTCTTATTTCTTCTAAATTGAGTTCTGTGTTCTCTTTTACCAAAGAATTGGCATTCATTTGAGCCGCCTTTATACTGTATGAAATAAATCTGATTTTATATAAATTTCTAATTGGATGGAAATGTCATTTTTAGTTTCCATTTTACTCCTCAGACTTAGTAGTTTAACCTGGTTATATCTATATATTATTGCAGTAAACGTTTAATTGAGTTGACAACCCAGTCTGTCATTGTTTTTATCGCGCTTAAAGGCACCCGGTGTTTCCAGCGGAGAAATGAAGCCACGCTTACGCCGATCAATCCCCATATGAATTTCATATTCTGGCTGTCAGTTTGCCTTGCCAGACCCCGTTCTTCCATGACTACGTGAGCATAGTTATAGATCCAGCGATCAGGGACATCTCCAATCCTCTTCAGCAGCATATTGTTGATTTCCCTGTGCACGGACACGCGGGCTCCCAGAGTCTTATTCGACTTATACATTCTGGATCCGGCTAACACTTCACGTATCCTGGCAAATGGAGTCAAAGCGCCCAGACGGAGCCAATATTCATAGTCCATGCAATAAACAAGACTATGATCCAGCAAACCGGCTCTTGTCAACAGCCTGCGACGAAAAAAAACGGCTGGCTGGCATAAAAAGCAAACTTCCTTAAGCCTTTCGTAATTCCAGTCTTCCGTATAGTAAGGTTCAAGGATTTGATCATTTTCATCAATATGGCAGGCATCTCCATAGACTACTTCTGTGTCAGGATGATCTGCGAAATACTCAATTACTGAACATAAGGCGCCATGATAATAGATATCATCGGAGTTAAGCCACCCTACAATATCGCCTTTTGTTGCCATAATGCCTTTGTTTACAGCATCTGTTTGGCCATAGTCCTTTTCGGATATGAAAGATATACGGTCCCGGTATCGTTTGATAATCTCCATCGTTTCGTCTGTACTTCCACCATCGGCAATGAAGTATTCCAGATTATCAACTTTCTGCGTCAGGACACTCAGGATGGTCCGTTCAATGAACCTCCCCTGATTAAATGAGGGTGTAATAATAGATATAGAAGGCTGCATCATTGTTTGAGAGAATTATGAAAAAGACGTGAACCGGTAACCACATCTTTAAAACATCGCAAATATTTGTTCAACATTTCCTGAAACTGAAAATGCGAAAGCCGCTCATAACCCCTTTCTACCAGATCTGCATAAAGTTCTTTGCTCGCTGTGATTTTTTCAATACATTGAACTATATCGCCAGGTTTTCTGGGATCAAAATATAAAACAGCATTGCCTCCGACCTCCGGCAGGCTGGTCACATCACTGCAAAGAGCCGGTTTACCGAATAGCATTGCCTCTAAGACAGGGATTCCAAACCCTTCATAAAGGGACGGAAATACCAGAAAGTAACAACCTTTCCATACGGCAATCAATTGATCTTCCGGCAAATACCCCAAAAAATGCACACGCTGTTCCAAACCCATACGCCTGACCTTATCTTTTAAATTCTGTTGCGCACTATCCAGCGCACCTGTAAAAACAAGGTCTAAGGCAAAATCGGGATTGCGGGACAAATACATTCCATAAGAGGTAAGCAACATGAGATGATTTTTATGCGGCCAGAAATTTGCAGGATAAAACATATAAGGATGCCGGTCAATGCCAAGAAGGCGAAGGCATTTAACAATATCTGACGGGTCAGAACTTCCAAGCCGTGATTGGATACAGTTATAAATAGTATAAATTTTTTCGGGATTGATCTTAAGATATTTTATTACAGATTGCCGGACGAATTCGGAAATACAGATTACGGCATCTGCTCTTTTTGACACATCTTTATAAAAAGATTCCCGTATATCTATCTCCTTTGGGGTGAAAAATTGCGGGTAATCTTTATGCTGCAGATCATGGATCAGAGAAACCACAGGAATGCCCTGTTCTGCATGTGCAGGGGAGGTGAAAGGACAGAAAAGAACATCAACACCTCTTGAAGACAGCAGCCCATTATGATTTAGTATTTCAGTGTAATGCCGCCGTAATAAACGGTATATTTTCCGCAATCCTCTTTCAATCCTGGAAGGAAAGTGTAAATTTATTGGAGTCTTTGAAGATTTTTCAGCAGTAACACAAAGCCGTTGTGTGTTACTGCTGTCTAAATATGCAAGCTCGTTATCATTCCAAGTCGCAGTAAGTATCAGAAATCTGTCCCCGGTGGCCATTGTCTGGAAACCCTTCAGAAGCTCAATAGCTACCAATTTTGCGCCACCGTTATCTCCTCCGGGAAGAACCGGAGTCATATCAACTGCAATAAGCGCCATGTATCATAATATCATCCGAAAAAAGTTGTTTATTATTTTTGATGAAATCCATCAATTCTCATCCCAATAATCAATTATATCTTTCAAGCTCTTTTCCAAAGGGATAACATTGCTCCATCCTAATTCCCGTTTAATTTTTTCATTTGATCCTATAATTTTCCTGTTATCCGCCGGCCTGATCAGGCGATCATCAACTGTGATATCCACTTCTACTCCTAACTGGCTAGCCATGATATCGATGAGTTCCTTCAAAGAAATGCCCCTGCCGCTGCATACATTATAAACCTCTCCTCTCCTGCCTCTTTGCAGCAGCGAATGATAGGCGCGAACAACATCGCGGACATCGGTAAAATCACGGATAATGGAAACATCCCCCGCAACTATGGCGCCTCTCTTTTTTCCGGATCTCTTCAATTCAACCAATTGCCTTGCCAGTGAAGAAACCACAAAGACATCCCGCTGCATAGGCCCTATATGATTGAAGGACCTGGTCATGACAATATCCATTCCGTAGCCGCCAATATAAATCTGTGACAGATATTCCTGTGACACCCTGGCGACCGCATAAGGACTCACAGGATTCAAACGGCGGTCTTCCGTCAAGGGCAGGTCGTTGTCGTTGACATTTCCATACTCTTCCGAAGAACCGACAGAAAGTATACGAACATCCATATTCAACTTTCTTACAGCATCGATGAGATTAAGAAAAATATTCGTATTGTTCCGGAAGCTCCGGACAGGCTCTTTCCAGCTTAAGGCAACGCTGCTAAACGACGCTAAATGGAGAATAGCAGTTGGCTGGAATTCTTTAATGATGGATTTCACCTGCTCTTTTGACAAAAGATCGACCTGCTCGAAATCAATCTTGACGTTTTTATAGTGATCGAACATAAAACATGGAGTTTGCACGTCCACGCCTTTTAGGAGAAAACTATCTTTCGTACTTTCCAGGTATTCGGCAAAATGCCTTGCTACAAAACCGGAAAAACCGGTAATCAGGTATCTATTCAAATTTCCTATCCCCCTTAGATAAAGCTCCGCTCTCTGGATTCCATGAGAGCTTTAAGCAACTGTTAGGAATTCTATTTTGATCCCAATAATTAATGCGGTTTTATGCATGGAGCTATTTTGTTAAATTGCATTGCAGGGTTAATTGGAAAAGTTCTATTGAACCCTAAGCGAACCTGAATCAACCCCATCCAATCCAACATTTTCAAGCCCAATGTTATAAAACAGGGAGGCCCTGGCAACATGATATTGCATATATGCGTCGTTTATATCGGATTCGGATCTTGTAAGATTGTACTGAGCATCAAACAAATCATTAATGGTGCCTATCCTGGTTTTATAGCGGGCATCTGCCATATTGTAGTTTTCCAGGGCGCTTTCTTTTGCTTTTAGAGCAAGGCCGATCAGCTTTTTGGCATCATCGATGTTCGTAAAAGATTTTACTATGTCAGCTTTGGCATCAGCAGCCTGCTTTTCAAGACTTTTTTTAAGAGCAGCAATATGTCTTAAATCCGCCTGGTAAGAATATGTGGTCGTACCGCCGTCAAAAATATTCCAGCTAAGATTTATGCCGACGGTATAGCTGTCCTGTTTTGTTTTGGAATAAATATAATCTTCATAATAGTTTTTCTGGTTCAGCCACGAAAAATCCAAAGTGACCCGCGGATAGTACTTGGAAAATGTTTGCTTTGCATCTCTTTCAGCAATTTCAATGCTCATCTGGCCGATAAACAAATCGGGACGTTTGGAAAGAGCCGTTGCTATTGCGGAGTTCTCATCGTAGCTAACGGTGAAATCGAAATGCTGCAAATCTCCCACATATTCAACATCTTCATCAAAAGACGCAGAGCGATAGGTATTTAGCTGTGTTACCTGATTTTTAATGAGGTTTAAAATTTTGATTTCATCGGTGTGTGCTTTCGATAATTCCACTTCATTTTTCAGCACATCATTATACGGAGCTAAGCCGGCCTTGTAAAACACTTTTGACGCTTCAAGCTGACTTTCAATTCGTTTTATTTCATTGTTGACTGTCTTTAAATCTTCACGTGACTTTAAAAGCTGCAAAAAGTCCTGCTGTATGTGGAAAATCAAATCCAGTCTTGCTATACTAAGTCTTGCGTTATCCGCATCAACTTGAATTTTTGCCTTCAAATAATTGCTTAATATTGAATAACCGGCAAACAACGGTTGAGAAATTTTCAGCCCATTTGAAAATATATCACGATTCACATTGTCGGCAGTCAACACATTGCCATATAGTTCGTACCGTGAATAAGAGGATTGCAGAGTAAAGGATGGCATGAAATATCCACGCGCTGCCTTAACATTCATTTGGGCCTGCTCAAGAACCTGCCTTGCCGACTCTACGCTGGGGTTGGCCTTGAGCGCGGCCAAAACAGTCTGTTCAAGATTCAATTGGTCCGCCTGGGCTTTTGAATTAACAGAAAAGCATAAAAAAAACAGCATACATATAATAAAAAATATTCTGGTTTTCATGAGAGACCCGCTTATAGATAAATGCTTGCATAAAGAAAACAAATTCTTAGTCCGGCTATTAAAATTCACAATTCATGTCGTCAGGGTTCACGAATGCTTTCATCAAAAATGGAAATCATCGGATATAGAAGATAGGAAACAATGGTTCTCTTACCCACAACAATCTCCGCTGACAGCGACATGCCTGCGATAAGCCGGGTATCCTCAGGAACTTTCTTGAGTTTTGTCGAGTTCAGAGTAATTCTGCTTAAATAATACGGTCCCTCATCTTGCCGGGACGGATCAGTTATTGTATCTCCGCCTATACTTTTCAGAATCCCCTGCAACGACCCATGCTTTTGAAATGGGAATGCATCGATTTTAACTTTACATTTATCACCCTGTCGAATAAAACCGACATCCTGAGGCAAAATACGCGCCTCAACCTCGATCGGCTCATTCAAAGGAACCATGCTGAGCAATGCTTCGCCGGTTTTGGCAATTGATCCAACCGAGATATGACCTATCTCGAGAACGACGCTGTCCTGAGGAACGGTTATTTTAACCAGATCAGAATATAGCTCCGCCTTTGACAATTGCTGCAGACTAGTATCCGCATCGCTGCTGTTTTTAACAATTTCGGTTGAAAGCTCTTTTCTCCAGTTATTGATGAACACATCTTTTTCAGATTCAAGTTTTTGTATTTCAAAATTGTTTGCGGCAATTATTCTCTGGAGCGACTCTGCCTCGCTTTTATATCTGGAATAATCATTTTCAGCCTGCAAGAGATTCAATTTGGTATCATATCCGGCAGCATATACTTCATGACGCATTTTCCGGATTTGATCCGCATATTCAATTTGATTTTTCAACTCTGAAACCTGGACGCTTGCCAATCTTGAAGCCTCTCTGGCGGATGATATTTGCGAATCAAAGGATTGCATCTTGGAGTTATATTCCGCTGTGCGTTGCTTATAAATATTGTATTGCATCATATAGATCCCGTAAGGGTCTTTTGCAGGAACGGTATAACTATTTTGGTTCAGTTCACATTTGGCCCTGTATATAACCGCTTTCGCATTTTCAATTCGAATGTTAACCTGGGCCATATCAGATTGTGCAAATGTGGGATCAAGCGTAAGAATATTCTGGCCCTTCTTGACCACCTGCCCGACGCGTACGTCAATGCTTCTGACAATAGAATCAACAAGGGGACGCACAACAATTTCTCGTCCGATGCTGACGATTTTGCCCTGGGCTTTCACAATCTTATCAATTTTAAAAATACAAGCCCAGCATACGATAATGATGAAAAAAATGGTTAATGCATAAAGCGATGTTCTTCCCCAATCCGGCAGTTTAAATTCGTCTGTTTCGGTAAAATCATCCCTGAACCCGGTATCGCTCTGATTGTCTTTGTTTTTTTTCCAAAATTTAAACATATCCAACACTCTCTTCTATGCCTTCTGTACCTGTTGAGTCAGTTGCAGGTTCTTATCTTTTTGCACCAATAAATGCTTATTTTGTTTGAGCCACAAATCTCTGTATATCAGGCAGCGCGCCATTAACTCATCATGTGTTCCCAAATCGACGAATACGCCATCATTCATAACCAATATCTTTGAACAGTTCGAAAGCATGGAAAGCCTGTGGCTGATAATTATCATCGTTCGGTTCTGGGAAATTTTAGCTAAATTTTCCTGAATTATGGCTTCGCTCTCGGCATCCAATGAACTGGTGGCTTCATCCATAATCATAATTGATGGGCGGGTTAACAGCGCCCTGGCAATAGCAAGCCGCTGCTTTTGACCGCCCGAAAGGTTGGATGCGTTTTCGCGCAACAAAGTATCATACCCTTGAGGTAGCTTTTTAACAAATTCATCCGCGCCTGCCATCATTGAGGCAGAAACGATCTCTTCAAATGTAGACTGTGGCTTAGTCAGAGCTATATTTTCCCGCACCGTGCCCCTGAAAAAGTAATTTTCCTGCAATACGGTTCCAATGCTCTTTCGTAAATGAGGCAAGTCAATTTCGCGAATATCCAGTCCATCGATTTGCACCAGTCCAACCTGTGGTATATATAGGCCCTGAATGATCCTTGCAAGCGTGCTTTTCCCGGATCCGCTTTTTCCGACAATTCCCAAGGATGCCCCGTTGCCTACATTCAATGTGCAGTTCATCAACGCATCGGTATTGGCGCCGGGGTATCGAAACGTCACATTTTGAAGCGAGATATTGCCGCGTATTTGAGGCACCAGCCCCCGCACACTTGCAGATCTTTCCGGCCGGGCATTCATGACATTGCCGAGCATTTCGACTGAAAGCCTTATTTCCTGAGCATCACTGATTAGGGTAACCAATTGCACCAGCGGCCCTGTGACGCGACTCGCCAACATATTAAAAGCAACCAGCGCGCCGACACTTATAACACCGTTAATTACCAGATCGGCGCCGATCCAGGGAATCAACAATATAAGCGATTTTTGCATAAACAAAGAAAAAGTCTGAACACTGTTTGAAAAATTACCGACATCGAATCCCAGCAATGTGGTCTGTGTAGTCATTCGATCCCATTTTTTAATCTGAATGGGCTCAATCGCAAGAGTTTTGACGGTTCGCATGCCGGTAATCATTTCCACCAGATTGGCTTGTCTTTCACCTTCTGCAATATATAGTTTCGTCAATTTTTTCTTGAAGTACGGTGCAGCGACGGCAAGAAGCGCGCCGATGATCAGCGAAAAAGCTATGACTACAGCGGTCAATTTAGGGCTGTACATCCACAAAAAAGGAATCAGCACAAACAAGCTGGTCGCATCAAGAAATGTTAGAAATATTTTACCAGTCAAAAATCCGCGAATTTTGCTTGTTTGTTGCATGTGCTTCAGCAGCACGCCTGAAGGATTGATATCAAAAAAATCGATAGGCAAAGAAGACAAATGCTGAAATGTTTTTTTCTCCAGTCGAAAATCAATTTTTCTGGTGGCATAAATTAACAGGTATTTTTTTAAAAAATTATAAAACACCTCGAAAATAATAACGAGCAGTAAACCTAAAGATAATGCCTGCAAAGTAGTATAGCTGTGATGGGTCAGCACCTTATCGATGAGAAGCTGAAAATATAACGGGGCGCTAAGAGCTGTTATATTTAAAACCATCGCAATGATGGCCACATCCCTGAACACCCGTTTCTCTTTTAATATTTGCGGGATGAACCACAACAGACTGAACGGCTGATTTTCATCTGTGAGAGAAAATATTTTTTTTGATAAAATGCATATGCCGCTCCAGATCGAAGAAAATTCATCCTCGGTAAAAAGTATATTTTTTTTATCGCGAAAAACATTTATCTTGTCTTCCGCAATTGCGATGATGACAAGTGGTTCTCCGTCTTTATCCCAGCTCAATATGGGCATTGACTTAGTGAATTTCTTTATGTTTGCTAAATCAGTTGTAACGGATTTGGCTTTATATTTTGTCTTCTTCAGGATTGCTACCAGCTCCTCAACTGAAACTTTTTCTT
Source organism: Desulfonema limicola (assembly GCA_020723255.1). Taxonomy (GTDB): domain Bacteria; phylum Desulfobacterota; class Desulfobacteria; order Desulfobacterales; family RPRI01; genus RPRI01. The sequence goes on from DYJH01000017.1 coordinate 33,490, forward strand.
TGTCCAGGGCATGATGATGTATAAGGCTATCGGGACTGATGTCCTCTCCGTGATGCCGCGCGATTGCACTGAAAAATTCTAAACTTTTTTTAACGCTAACAGTAAAAGACATTTCTTTACCTCTACCGCTCATGACAAAAATATACACATTATAAAATGTGCATTTTCGCCCCAAGCCAAATTAATATTGTATGTTCCTTTTTTCACTAAATAAAGTCGGGATTATTTTTCGGCTAGCTTTTTTATTTCAAACGGCAACCGGCTGACAGTTTGCCACTGACCGTTACGCAAAAACTCTACGCGCATTTCATGACGTCCGTATTCCGTGATAGATAGCCTTTTAACTTTAAAGTGCAGCCGTTGATGCTGCCGGTTAAAAATAACCTCTCGAGTTTGAAGCAGCTCTTTTTTTACCCCCGATGGAAAGGCATGGACTACTCGTGCCCTAAATATCTCCTCCTGCTCCGAATCTTTTTCCCAAAGAGTTCCTATACTTACTTGAGAGATAACGATAGGCAGCGCTTCAGCCGCCCCTTCCTCAATACTTTGGATATAGGTTACCGCGTTGGTTTCCTGATCGGTTAAAATGTCTTTGCACAAAACAGACCATACGTTTCTGATCATGGCACTATCCAGTTATTGAATCTGCATAATGGTGGAACTTGAATTGTTTCGCCATGAAAACTTAGGTTTATGGGGCGATGTAACTGTTACACTTGATCCCAGCTCGTGAACAAACTGCAAGGTCTCACGGATTTCCTCTCTGTAGGCAGCAGCAGCTTGTTTGAAGGTTTGCTCCTGAACATGGCGATGACTTAAAATATATATTATGTATGTATTCAAGGAGACGCCTTCATTCTTAGCTTCGGTTACCAAAGCAGCATGAACTGCCCGCGGCAAACGAACCCGAAACTGACCACTGTATTCTTCCAGGCAGCGGGCTATTGGCGCCGGTTTTTGTTCAGCCTGTTTTTCCATAAGATAATCGGTAATGGCCGTGTTAATTTCATCTACGGCCTGTGCTGCGGTTTTGGATATGCATTTTAAATGCGGAATTTCCGGAACCGTGGCAACATAGCCTTGTTTTTCATTGCTCCAAATCAATTGCAAGGAATAATTATCCATCGTAATTCCTTTGGAATATGGTTTATGTAAAAATTTTTTTAACGGCACCACATGTACCACATACGGTACCATTGTCAACCTTTTTTTATTAAGGTCGATATTGTTTTATAAGCTTTTCCGGGCATAACTTCCGCGTAAATTCAAGAACGGCTGTTCGATCGTGTTGTAACTTATACTGGCTACCAGGCAGGTAATGGCTCCCAGCAGCAGAATCTGAAGGGCAAAATCCACTTGCCAGATTCCTGTCCAGCGGGGAACGCCTGTCAATTTTTCCCAAAGGAAGATGATCAAGGAGTGCCAGAGATATAAGGAAAAACTGATTTTACCGCCAAATTCCATGAATACTGTCGCCGGTTTCCAGACCTGTCCGCGCCAGTGAAGGTAACATAAAATCACAAAGGCCCAGCCAGTCCTTCAATAATCCAGCCATAGCCCCATGAATCGGTGTTGGGCTTCCAGTGACCATAAAGGGTATGATACACATGGAAGAGAAACACCAGGGAAGCGGCCAGTAAACGTAAATGGTCAAGGCGGGGCAGATATTCTATATTGGGGGAGCGCATATTGTCTTTATCAACACTTCATCCCTTACTTCCCTCTTTTTTATCAGCCATCATCATCAATGATCGGAAATTAGACAAAGAATAAAGATGGGCATAAATCAAGCTGAAATATCCAAGCCGGAACAGCTTAATAATTTTTTCATCTTCCAGTTTGAACATCGCCTCTTCATCCACCATCGTTAACCCGCCCAAACCAATCTTTTCGCCCGCTGGCAGGGTTATGTTTGCTGATACTTCTTTAAAAAGCTTATATTCTTCCAAAATCTTTAACATATTCTTTGTGCTTTCAAACTGGGACTGGTAATTCCTCAATAACTCTACCGTCTTTTTGAATTCTTCCGTCTGATTGCCTCCCTCATCGAAAAGCTGTAAGCCATCTTTACTGTCAAATCCCTCATAAGTGGAATCTACACACACCGTAAATGCCCCGTCCTGACTTTTATTGCTGGCCAGGATGAAAGGATAGCGGCGGAAATAGATTGGAATATATATGCCTAATCGCCACTTGCCGTCTTCTTCAATAAAAAGGTTCTCATTATTCCTCAAGCCCAGAATTGCGACAGGAATGACACTTCCATCCTGTTCCTTTGTGAAAACAAGCGGGAAATACTTTGCAGCTTCAAGAAACTCCTGACCAACTACCAAGACGGAGTTCAATTCCCGGGCAAACTTGTAATTGCTGACGGGCGCTACCTTCACTAACTTGTGATGTACAGAGTTTAAAAAAATTGGTTTCTGGTAAATGTTTTGCGCCATCTAATTTCTCCTTTGTATTTCAAATCATAATTACGATAACTCCACATCCCTCTTGTTAAAGCGGGATAGTTTACCTGTTTTTTTCAACTTGTATAAATACAATACAATTTTAAGTGTGTCCACATAAAAATCGCTACAATTTACAAGCTGCCACCCGAAAAGACCTTTGCTATTTTACCATTTTCAACGGTTTGTATTCCGGATGGTCTTTCCAGAATTGTATTTTAAAGTTCATAGGTTCACCTTTCCAACTAACCCTTTAATGGGTGACCCCAATTCGTACACATAACCGACAACCGTCGCATCTCGGGTATCTGTCCGGTTTATACCAGCGATATTTCTTTCCTGATGAAAAAAGTTCCTTGAGTATTACGGGAAAAAA
>DYJH01000018.1:0-6991 GCA_020723255.1 Desulfonema limicola
TTTCAAAGACCTTATGTCTCATCCCAACAATTCGGATTTATCTTGGCACGAGAATTGCCTTGCCATTATCACCATTCTTCCCCCTGCCAGCAACTTAACTTTCCAATGAGTTTATCGGTGTGCAAAAAGTTGTGGCCATCGCTTTGTCATTTCGAACGAAGTGAGAAATCTAATAATATAAGAGCCGGTAAAAGATATCTCCCTTCGGTCGATATGACACCGAAATTATGAAACGTAGTGCTTAACCGAAGCCCTGGGTTGGCATTTGCTTTACCGGAAAAGTATTTTGCAAATTCAGGGTTGCCAAGACTGTTTGTTAAAACTACTTAATTAATCGAACCTCCGTGGTACGTGATCTGGGGTGGGGGTATAGGAGGGGGGAGGCCGTGAGACCCCTCCCTATCCTGACAGGAAATGAGGGCATGACAAATATTACTCTTATTCTTATAATAACCGGAACTGTTGTAATAGCAGGATATTTTATTCTCCGGTTTCTCATAAACCTCTCCCGCAAACCCATTCTGTCAATCAAGCTTTTACCGCTTGATAATCCGAAATGGTCGGACAGACAGAAGATCACGGACTTGATTGATTCGTTTCTGCGTAATGGTTTTGAGGCAGCCGGCAACTATAATTGTTGGGAAATCCCATCTCTGATTGTATCAGGTTTTATCCGGCCATCAGATCAGTTGTTGGGTGTTATTTATGACCATCCAACGAGCGGTATCTGGGTTGATTACTGCGTGCAATACGCGGGCGGAGGGAGCCTCACCGTTTCAAACGCGCCCGCAGGACAAGAAATGGACCATATGCCTCAGCAAACAAAGATTTACAGCAAGGGGAGCTCTGCGGATGAACTTCTGAAAAAAGTGTTGGCTGAGATAAGGAAAGCAGAGCGAATAATAATCGCAAAAGAAGCGTTTGCTTCTCATTTTGAAGACCAGTATCAAAAAGAAATGAAATGGCGCATGGACAGGGGAGGCCCAACCCCTTCAGAAATCATGCGGGTTGCAAACAAAACGGGAGAGTCTCTGGACAGTGAAAAGCTGCGGGATGCGACACAGAAAATACAAAAAATATGGATGAAAGAGAAACACAAACTTAAGAAAATTAAGAGTGAACCTTACGGGGCCAAACTGCCTGAGGCGTTCCAACGACCAGACGTGTTCCGTCAGAAAATGCAACAACAAAGCGCGCCCATCCCCCAGCTAAACGTGCCGGCGCTTCCGGTTTATCTTGTTTTTATCTCTGCCCTGGCCTGCTGGTGCTATTATGGATATCAATACAACGAGGCCCATCGCCCTGTTTCGCTTACCGCACTGATCATCTTTATAGTCATGTTTCTTGCTTTGTTTGTTATCATGATGAGTTTCCGGGAATACCGACGACGCGTAAGAATGTGCCCTGTGCTGAAACGGATGGCGGATCTAAGACCAGGGGCTTTCCTGGTTATAACGGGATCATCTCCGTCGCTGTTCTACGCCAGGGAAAGATGGATCGGAAAGGTCAGCTTCAGGGAAGGCAGTGACGATGAAAACGCCTTCACCCGTCTGGATGCCATAACAAAACATTCGACGGGCTCACTGACAATCAGCAGGAACAGCTTACTCAATAAGGTCATCGGGTGGTCTAACAAGGAGACCATCCCGTTACCTGAGAGCGATTTCAGCCGGAAATTCACGGTGTCGGGCACCGATAACGATTTTGCCGAAAAAGTGCTGAACCCATTAATCTCAAATGCCATCTTGCGGCTTGAAGAATTTGGCCGGCCATTTGTGGAGATTAACTGCAACTTGGTGGGAATAGAAATTGAGGACAACCTTTCCAGTCCGCGCAAAGAAGCTGTGCTTAGAAAATTCCTGGAGGAAGCCGAAAGGATCATTGAGGCGGCGGTGCAGCAAGCCGTGCAACCCTAAAGCGGATAATTTTATGATTGGATGTCAAAATGAGGAAATGGTACTTTGACATTGAGGCGTGGCCCGGACCAGACCGCAAGAAGTGGCCGGGCTTGCGTGACGTTATTAAGGAAAGCCCGGAAGGTAGATACGTCGCGGTCGTTTATTCGTGTGGCGAAGTGGATATATACAAGGAAGTCGGGTTGTTCGCCCTATTCGCTGGACCGCCGGATTCACCCCGGCTTCTACTCCGCCACCGGGGTCTCAAGTGCTTTGTCCGGCACAATGACACAACTGTGCGGTGGATCGGAGAGAGGTTCTGCGTAGTTACGCCGTTTTACATCAGACAGCGCCTGTTTGGAAGTCCCCAATCGTTCGGCGGCACCCTATATTTAGATGTGGAACAGCGCAAGGCGGCGTATGTTCCTGGCGCTTTTTCGGGCGAAGCCTTTTCAGGCCTTCCTGAAGGGCTTGCGTGGAGAGGCTGGAAGTGGCTGTCGCTGTGGCCTTGGTTATGGCATATGCGAAATAAATGCCAGGCAAGCTTTATACAAGCTGATAAATTCATGCTATGAGAATAGACAAAAGCATAAAAATACGTTATCTTATAGCAGGCGGATACGCAGTAATGAAATATAGCGAGCCCCGATTCACTATAGATCTTGATGTGTTTATAACAACTGATCAAGTAAATGCCTGTAAGGAATCATGAGAATGAAAACATACTTTGCTGCTTCAACAGATGGTTTGCGAATCGCCTATGATATCAGCGGCGCCGGTGAAGCTATAGTGCTTTTGCACGGCGGGTTGCATACCCGTCAGCACTGGCATAGCGCCGGTTATGTGGAGAAACTAAAAAACGAATTTAAAGTTATTACTATTGATATCAGAGGAAATGGTGAAAGCGACAAACCGCCGGATTCGACCTATTATACAACAGAAAAACATTGCCGGGATATTCTCACAGTTGCCGCTGCATGCGGCCTCGAGCGCTTTACAGTCTGGGGTTATTCCTACGGAGGAAACATAGGGCGTTATCTGGCTGCCCAATCCCCATGTGTTAATAAATTTATTATGGTCGGTTACACTTTTGGGCCCGGTGCTTCAGGTACTTTCCGCCAATTTATTCCCAATTTCCGCAACCACTGGCTGCCAATTCTACAGGCACAGGCAGATAAAATTTTGGATGTCCAAGCATTGTCAGCCAAAGATAAGCAATTCCTTGAAAGCGGGGAGGTACCGGTTATCCTGGCGTGGCTCAGCACGATACTTGACTGGCCGGAAGTCGAACCGGGTGATATACTTTGCCCGATGCTCTGGCTTGCCGGTTCAAAAAATGATGATGTTATGGCCAATATGAAAGAATATGAGGCAAAGCTTGAAGCAACGAATGTTAGAACTCAGATTTTAGATGGGTTGGATCACTGGCAGGAATTCTCTGAAGTTGACCGGGTTTTATCTGCTGCACTTACCTTTATCAGGTCGTAGGAATTTTTTCCTCAAAGCATGCTTCAGTAGTAATGGAGGTGGGATGGGTACGCTCTTTATATTTAAAATTTAATGGGAACTATTATACATTATTATATATTTTGGTAAAATAACAGCATTCATTTTCTCACAAAACCCGGAGGCGCTTTTGTATGCACGAGAATCTTGATGAGATTCAGGCGATACGCGATCGACAAGTGAGGTGGGGGTTTCGTGCCCTGGCAGTCATAGGTTTTTTTGCCCTTATTATTTCCCTTTCGAGGGCTTTTGATGTTGGATGGCAAAATATCATGGCCCTGCACATGGGTTTATACCTGGTAATTGTTGCCACAATTATCCTGGAACGATATCTTTCATTTTTTGTCCGGGCATTGATACTTATCGGAATCGCATATATCACAGGAGTTGCGGGTCTGATATCCTGGGGCCTCACAGGCTCCGGTATTACTGCATTGATCATGTTTTGCATCCTCTGCACAATAGGGTTCGGTGTCCGGGCCGGGATTGTTTCCGCCATAATAAGCGTCCTTTCCGCCGGCATCATAGGCATGGCATTTTATCTAAATCATCTTTCCCTGCAATTTGACCCAAGTCTCTACCTGAATTCCCTGAGTGCGTGGGCCACGGGGGTAATCACCATCGTTTTGTCCGCCGGTTTGATCGTTATTGCGCTGGGAACCATAAATAACCGGTTGCTTGCGCTGATCAAAAAGCTTGACCAAAGAAATGGCGAGCTGCTGGAAACAAACAAAAAGCTGGAAGAAGAAATCCAGGAGAGGGAGAGATTGTCCCGTGAAAAAATGGAACTCCAGACCAATCTTCAACGGGCACAAAAGATGGAAGTTATCGCCAACGTTGCAGGAGGAGTAGCACATGACCTGAATAATGTCTTGGGAGGTGTGATCAACTATCCGGATCTTTTATGCATGCAGCTTTCTCAGGACAGCCCGTTAAGGGATACTCTGGAGAAAATAAAAAAAACCGGATTGAAAGCAGCAGCCATTGTGAGTGACCTTCTGGCCTTGGTGCGAAGAGGTATAATCACCAAGAAAATAACAAATATAAATCTTCTCATTTCTGAATATCTGAATAGCCCGGAGTTTGAAAAACTGAAATCATATCACCCTGAGGTGATAGTGGAAACTTTTTTGGATGAAACCCTGTGGAACATTAACGGATCTCCCGTCCATATAATGAAGGCAATCATGAATCTCGTCTCCAATGGCGTTGAAGCCATCTCCGGCAACGGAAAACTTACCATAATGACCCGGAACCATAACATCGGGCAGTCTTTCATGGGATACGATGATGAGATAACCCCGGGCGAATATGTCGTTTTAGAAGTAACCGATACCGGTTCCGGAATATCTCCTGAAGAGGCAGAAAAGATATTTGAACCTTTTTATAGTAAAAAAGTCCTGGGAAAAAGCGGCACGGGATTGGGTATGACGGTGGTATGGGGGGCGGTGAAGGACCATGAAGGACATATTGAGATTCAGAGCACAAAAGGGAAAGGCACCTCTTTGAGAATTTATTTTCCTGCACGCCATGAAGAAATAGTCGATATAGATATTGAATTACCCTTTGAGGATTATAGGGGAAGCGGAGAATCAATACTCGTAATAGATGATATAGTGGAGCAGAGAGAGGTGGCTGTGGCGTTATTGACATCACTGGGTTATACAGCCATAGCACTTCCAAACGGTGAGGCAGCAATGCAATATCTTCGGAAAAATTCAGTAGATCTTGTCGTGTTGGATATGATCATGTATCCGGGAATGGACGGTCTTGATACTTACAGGGAAATCGTTAAACTATATCCATCCCAAAAGGCTATCATTGCGACCGGATATAGCGAAACCGAACGAGTTAAAGAAACCCAGAAACTGGGCGCAGGAATTTGCCTCGTAAAACCTTTTACACTTGAAAAGCTGGGTAAAACAGTGAAATCGGAATTGAAAAACATTAAGATGGCGTCTTAAAGTGGGAAAATAAGGGACGGCAGATAGGCGGGAAATAAGGAAGGATTTTAATATATAACCCAACCCTATCCACTTCGCATCCAAAATATAAAAGGGGTAAACCATATTGGTTAACCCCTTTGTATCATTTGGAGGCGGCACCCGGATTTGAACCGGAGAATAACGGTTTTGCAGACCGCTGCCTTACCACTTGGCTATGCCGCCAATAAAATGGAGCGGGAAACGGGATTTGAACCCGCGACTTCAACCTTGGCAAGGTTGCACTCTACCACTGAGTTATTCCCGCTCATTACAGAAACTTGGCTGCGCATCCCTGAAAAATTGCATTGTATTGCTACGCACAGCTATTATATTAACTTTTTTTAAGTATAAGCTTACACACTTTTTGTCAATAAAATTTTTGGGGGTTTATAAATGATATGACTGAATGCCGGATAGAGTCCGGCATGACGGTTTGCAGATTTTCAACGAGTCTGTCATTCCTTGATGCCTTCGTAAAAAGTCCATCATTCCTTAAAAAGCTTCCAAAAGTGGATGAAATAATCTATTCCCGACCAAACTGTCATAACAAGCGCTCCCCAGAGAAAGAACATTCCGATAGCATTAAAATTGATTCCCAGATATGGGTAGTGCATTAAAAGAGGAATTATAGCAGCTATTTGAAATCCTGTTTTATATTTTCCAAGTTTGGAGGCAGCAACATCCTGACCGTGTTCCGCAATAATGCTTCTAAGTCCTGTTACCGCAAGCTCGCGTCCAATGATAATACAAACAACCCATGCAGGTATCCAGCCTAAAGATGCCATCATAATACATGAACATGAGATAAGAAGCTTATCTGCAAGAGGATCCATAAATTTACCGAGATTTGAAACAAGCCCCCACCGCCTTGCCAGATAACCATCCAGATAATCAGTAATAGCCGCAGCGCTGAAAATCAGTGCTGCGGCAAAAGTAAAATATTGGTTTGGAAACAGCAGAAACATGACAATTGCAGGAATTGAGATCATTCTGTATACTGTCAAGCTGTTCGGATGCTTCAGCAAATAAATAATTCTGCTGTTATAAGACATGGTGTTATTTAAAAAAATCATTTTTTATGTTTTTTTTGATTTCTTCCAGTCTTCAAGAAAAGATTTTATACCTTTATCTGTAAGCGGATGGGAAGCAAGTTTTGCCAGAACATAAAAAGGAATAGTAGCAATATCAGCCCCAAGCAAAGCAGATTCAAGAACATGAATAGGATCACGCACGCTTGCTACAATAATTTCTGTTTCAAAAGCATAGTTGCCGTATATATCAACAATCTGCTCTACAAGAAGAAGCCCGTCGTGGGAAATATCGTCGAGACGCCCCACAAAAGGACTCACATAAGCCGCACCGGCTTTAGCAGCCATTAAAGCCTGAAGAGGCGAAAAAATCAAAGTAACATTTGTTTTAATGCCTTCATCCGCAAGCTTTCTTACGGCCTTGAGTCCGTCAACCGTCATCGGAATCTTTACAACCACATTTTTATGAATAGATGAAAGTTGCCTGGCTTCTTTTATCATGCCTTTTGCATCAAGGCTTATAACCTCAGCACTTATGGGCCCGTCAACAATCTTGCAGATATCTTTTATAACATCT
>DYJH01000018.1:7001-35143 GCA_020723255.1 Desulfonema limicola
GATTGGTTCTAACACCATCTACCATCCCCATACTGTTTGCTTCTTTTATTTCATCAATATTCGCTGTATCAATGAAAAACTTCATAATGCATCCTCCTTACGCCATACTTCATACTTTATTGTTTTGAATTTTGCTTAACGAACTTATCCCTGCATTCAGGACTGCAAAAGTACATTTCCTTGCCGCTAAAATTCAGAAATATACCGTCTTTTTTTGGAAAATATACTTCACATACCGGATCCTTTAACATTATATCATCCACTGCATCAGTCTTGCGATAAACTTTATTTTTTGAAGATACCGGAGGAGCCGACAGGTATTTAAATATCTTATAAACAATAAATATCAGTAAAATATATATTATTAATCTCATGTCAAGCACAAAGCTCTTTATAAATATTTATCTATCTTCTGCTCATAATCGTTCAGGTTCTCGCAAAGATATCTCATATCTTTTTTTAAAACAGGATGAATGATCGATGAGTCTATGTCGCAAAGAGGCTTTAATACAAAAAGCCTTTTATGCATCCTGGGATGAGGTATAGTAAGCCCAGGCGAACTAACAACTAAATTGTCATATAAAATAATGTCAAGATCAAGAATACGCGGGCCGAAACGCACCCTGTCATACAAGCGCCCGGCATAATGTTGAACCGAAACCATCTCTTTTAAAAGATCTTCCGGCTTAAGGATGGTTTCAATTTTTACAACTGCGTTTATAAACCAGTCCTGATCTTTATAGTCAACAGGAGAAGTCTTATAAAAGTACGACCACGCCGTAATCGTTGAAGCACCCGAATCAGTAAGCGCTTCAACGCCTCTTTTACAGTTTAGCAGTTTATCTCCGATATTGGAACCAACAGAAATATAAGCCGTGTGTTTTTCCACATCAATAATACCGCTTCATCAGCAGAATTAAAATCCCACAGATCTGATTCGTTCGACAACCTCTTTCATTCTCTCTATTCCAACCGTAAGAGCCATGCGGATATAACCTTCTCCGGCAGATCCGAAACCGTTTCCGGGGGTCACAACTACGCCTGCTTTTGACAGAAGAATGCTTGTAAACTGCGCCGAAGTATATCCCTTTGGCACTTCAACCCATACGTAAAAAGTTGCGAGCGGCTTTTGAACACTTAGCCCAAGCCCCATTAAACCATCAACCAGAACATCACGGCGTTTTGCATATTCTGCATTAATTACATCAATACAAGACTGATCGCCATCAAGAGCAGCAATGCCTGCGATCTGGACGGCCTGAAATGCCCCCGAATCTATATTGCTCTTGATCTGCCCCAGTCCTTCAATTACTTCTGATCTTCCCACCGCAAAGCCCAAGCGCCACCCCGTCATATTATATGTCTTTGAAAGTGAATGAAATTCAATACCGACCTCTTTAGCGCCCTGTGTTTCAAGAAAACTGGCCGGTTTATAACCGTCAAACGCCATCTCAGTATAAGCTGCATCATGGCATATTATAATGTTATTTTTGACGGCGAACCGAACGACTTCTTTAAAAAATTCATCTGTTGCAACAGCAGAAGTAGGATTGTTAGGGTAATTTATAAACATGAGTTTTGCTTTTTTTGCAATATCACCAGGAACAGCATTAAGATCGGGGAGAAAATCGTTTTCCTTCTTTAAATCCATAAAATAGGATTTACCTCCCGCAAACTGCACTCCTATATTATAGACAGGATAGCCGGGACTTGATACAAGCGCTATATCTCCCTGATTTATAAAGGCTAGCGGAATATGCGCGATCCCTTCTTTAGACCCGATCAATGTAACGACTTCTTTAGACGGATCAAGAGACACGTTGAACCTTTTCTTATACCATCTGGCAACTGCATTATTAAATTCATCCATACCGGTGTATGAGGGATATTTGTGATTTTGCGGGTCCATCGCAGCTTTCTGCAAAGCTTCAATTATATGCGGGGGGGTGGGCATATCCGGATCACCAACACCAAGACTTATTATATCCACTCCGCGTTTTTTAACTTCATCCTTCTGTCTGTCTATTTCCTTAAACAGATAAGGAGGGAGGTTATTCAGTCTTTCCGATTTTTCAATTGTAATCATTTTGTTAATATCGTCCCTAAATTAAATTAATATTGCCAGGCATCTTCTCCCAATTCACCTTTGTATATGACCCTGGCATCTCCTTCAAGATAAATATCATAAAATCTGCCATTAACCTGTTTATAATGAATGGTAAGAACTCCTTTGCTTCTGGTTATAACATCAACCGGTGACTCAACATTATATTTATGCGCTGCGACAAGTGCGGAAGCAATTGAACCGGTTCCGCATGCCAGAGTTTCATCTTCAACACCTCTTTCATATGTCCTTATATAGATTGTCTTGTTTTTTATTCCGTTAATAAAATTTACATTTGTTCCGGCAGGAGCATAATTTTTATGAAACCTGATTTCCCTTCCTGTGCCGGCAACATCAACATTTTCAAGAATATCCGTTATGATAACTACATGAGGAACACCTGTATTTAAACTTGAAACCGTCAAGGGACCGCTCTTAAGCTCTATCTGGTAGTCATATGTATACTCAGAAGGATTCATCATGTTGACTTTTACTCTATCATCTATCACCTGAGCATGAACAATGCCGGCATCGGTTACAAAAGACATGTTCGGGCCCGCAATCTTGTTTATGAACGCAAACCTGGCAACACATCTTGCGCCGTTTCCGCACATCTCCGCCCTGCTGCCGTCCGAATTGAAAAATTGCCATTTAAAATCAGCAGAATCACAGTTTTCGATCAGTATAAACCCGTCAGCGCCTACAGACATCCTGCGCGTACAAACCTTTGTGATAAAAGACCTTAAGTCTTTTTCTTCAATTATATTTTTTCTGTTGTCAATTATGATAAAATCATTGCCGCTTCCGCTCATTTTGAAAAAAGTTATATTTTCCATATATACCCGTTCATAAAAAAGAGGGGATAATTTCACCTCTTGTAAGATCTTCGTATTTCTGCCGTTTCCTAATAACCTGAAAATTGTCGCCATTTACCATGACTTCAGGAATCTTAAGTCTTGAACAATAATTTGACGACATCACGAAACCGTATGCTCCCGAACTCATGACAGCCAAGAGATCTCCTTGCTTAACTTTTTTTATTTTTCTGCCAAGAGCCAGAAAATCACCGCTTTCACAAATAGGGCCTACAATGTCTGCCTTAATTTCTTCACCACCTGAATCAACAACAGGTTTAATTGCATGAAAAGCCTCATAAAGAGTTGGTCGGATAAGGTCATTCATACCGGCGTCAACAATTATAAATTCCTTGGCAGTTGTTGATTTTCTGTAAAGAACCTTTGTTACAATTATACCCGCATTTCCCACAATTACTCTTCCGGGCTCAAAAATAAGCTTTAGCCTTGTATCACCGATAACTTCCTTTATAGCTTCAGCATATTCGACAGGATGAGGAGGCTCTTCTTCGTTATATGTTATTCCGAGTCCTCCTCCCAAATCCAGATGCCTAATATTAATCCCGCAATCCGTAAGTTCTTTTATTATGGCTTTCAGGCTGTAAAGCGCATCCTTAAACGGACCTGTTTGTGTAATCTGTGATCCTATATGGCAATCAAGTCCTATAACTTTTATATTCTTAAGCTTTGCCGCAACTTTATATGCCGCCATAGCTGTTTCTATGTTTATTCCGAACTTGTTCTTTTTCATACCTGTTGAAATATAAGGGTGCGTTTTGGGATCAACGTCAGGATTTACCCTGATTGCCAAAGGAGCTTTTTTCTTCAGCAAACCGGCTCTTCGATCTATCGTTTCAAGCTCTTCAAGGGATTCTACATTAAACATCAATATCCCCATTTTAAGAGCATAGTCAATCTCATCAATTCTTTTTCCTACACCGGAATATACTATTTTGTTCGGGGAAAACCCGGCCTTTAAACCTCTGTAAAGTTCTCCTCCGGAAACGATATCAAGCCCCCCGCCGAGGTTAGAAAACAGTTTCATTATTGCAAGGCTGGTATTTGCCTTGGCTGAAAAACAGACAAGCCTGTTTACACCTTTAAACGCATCGTTAAACGCCATGAAGTGACGCTTTAATGTGGCATAGCTGTAAATATACATTGGTGTCCCAACCTTTTGGGCAATCTTTCTTATAGGCACTTTTTCGCAATACAATTCTTTATCGCGATAAATAAAATGGTTCATAACACTCCCTTAATAATCAAGTTTTATTATATTCGAATCTTTGCTTTCTGATGCCATATTTTTACTGTAAGCAGTTACCTTGAAAAAATACTTAAATCCTTTATCCGGTTGTATTACACATTTAATTTTTCTATCTTTGACTTTAAAATCTTGGGCATCGATTTCAGATAGGGGTTTATAATTAATCGGGCAGTCTTCACATATTTTTTCTGATATATCATATTTTGCCTGGTATATTACAAACCCTGCTATAGTTAAGCTTTCTTTTTTATTACTATCAGGGACAGACCATGTCAGTATAATATTCTCTCCTTCAATACGGGATTCAAGATCGGTTACGGCAGGCACAGCTTCTTGATGCGGCGGTACAGGAGGAGCCTTCCTGCCGCAGCAGAGAACCGATAAAACAACCACCATCAGAGCAACAATCTGTAAAATAATACCGTATCTAAAAACTTTGCTTAATTTAGTCATTTCTACCTTTTTCTTTTGCAATATCTTTTTTCGCTTTTTTAATAGCAGAAAGAATATTGCCCTGCGAAGTTCCGCCAAATGATTTCCTTCGATTTATCATACTGGCAGGCGTTAATACTTCGTATACGTCATCTGAAAAAAGATGCGAAAAAGTTTTAATTTCACTAAGAGAAAGTTCATGAAGTTCTTTTCCTCTTTTCAGGGCAAAGGCAACAGCCTTGCCGGCGCAGGAATGAGCTTCTCTGAACGGCATGCCTTTTGTAACAAGATAATCAGCCATATCTGTTGCGTTTAAGTACCCCGACGAGCAAGCCTTAAGCATAACATCTTTTTTTATTTTCAGATTAGGAAGCATCCTGGCATAAATTGCAATGCATGCATTTAAAGTATCAGCTGCATCAAACATTGCAGTTTTATCTTCCTGCATATCTCTGTTGTACGAAAGAGGCAAAGATTTCATGATAGTCAACATGGCAATGAGATCTCCGAACACTCGTCCTGACTTGCCTCTTGTCAGCTCACAAACATCCGGGTTTTTCTTTTGCGGCATTATACTGCTGCCTGTAGCAAAAGCATCCGGAAGCTCAATAAAACCGAATTCATATGAGGACCAGATTACAAAATCTTCTGATATCCGGCTGAAATGAACCATACAAATTGCGGCGCATGAAATAAATTCTATTATAAAATCCCTGTCGGAGACAGAATCCAGGCTGTTTGCAGTTACTTTCGGAAAACCAAGAAGTTTTGCCGTATAATCCCTGTCAATCGGATAAGTTGTCCCTGCCAGAGCAGCGCTTCCCAGAGGCATGATGTTTATGCGTTTCAAACAATCCCGCATTCTCTCAGTATCCCTTAAAAACATCTCATAATATGCCATCAGACAGTGAGAAAAAAGCACCGGCTGAGCTTTTTGCAAATGAGTGTAGCCCGGCATAATTGCATCTGTGTGCTTTTCTGAAAGATCAATTATAGCTTTTCTCAAACCGGCAAGACCGCTTATAATTTTATGCACTTCATCCCTCAAGTACATTCTTACATCAAGAGCAACCTGGTCATTTCTGCTTCTTGCAGTATGAAGCTTTAAAGCAACTTTTCCTATGTCTTTTGCAAGCCTTGCCTCAATATGCATATGAATATCTTCGAGGCGGTCATCGTATTTAAACTTTCCGCTTTCAATATCTTTTTTTATCTTTTCAAGACCACTTATTATCAGCGAAGCTTCCTTATCAGTTATTATTGATACATTTGCAAGCATTCGGCAATGAGCAATGCTTCCTTCTATATCATGCAAATAAAGTCTTTTATCCACATCAATAGAGGATGTAAATGCTTCTACTGTGACATCTGTTTTTTGAGAAAATCTTCCATCCCACGGTTTGTCTGACATAACGGCCTCAGTTTATCGTCTTAACTTATGTAATAACCCTTTTCTTTAGGCTCTGAATTCTTAAACGCAAAGCATTTAATCTGATAAAGCCTTCGGCATCTTTCTGGCTGTAAACATTGTCTCTTTCAAATGTGGCAAAATCGTGGCTGTATAATGACTCTTCCGATTTTCTGCCGAGAATAGTGCAGTTTCCCTTGTAAAGCTCTATGCGTGCGGCGCCTGAGACATACTGCTGGGTTTCATCGATCATGCTCTGCATAATTTTCATTTCGGGTGAAAACCAGAAGCCATAGTAAACAAGTTCGGCATATTTCGGAATCAGGGAATCACGAAGGTGCATTATTTCCCTGTCCATAGTTATTGATTCAACAGCCATGTGCGCTGCTCTCAATATTGTGCCACCCGGAGTCTCGTATACTCCCCGCGACTTCATCCCGACATACCTGTTTTCTACCAGATCAATTCTTCCTATACCGTGTTTTCCCCCAAGCCTGTTCAGCTCTTTTAAAAGCTTTGCAGGAGAATATTTTATTCCGTCAATTTCAACAGGATTCCCCTTATCAAATGTTATCTCTATAATTTCCGGTTCATCAGGAGCTTTCTTTGGCGACACTGAAAGGGTGTACATATCTTCAGGCGGCTCATTCCATGGATCTTCAAGCACACCTCCTTCATAACTTATATGAAGAAGATTTCTATCAGAGCTGTATGGTTTTGCCTGAGTTGTCGGAACCGGAATGCCGTGTTTTTCGGCATATTCCATGAGAAGTGTTCTTGATCCCAAATTCCATTCACGCCAGGGAGCGATTATTTTTATATTCGGATCATGCGCGAGATAGGTCAGCTCAAACCTGACCTGATCATTACCCTTGCCGGTAGCTCCGTGACTTACCGCATCCGCCCCTTCGATTTTTGCAATTTCCATCTGACGCTTTGCAATAAGCGGTCTTGCAAGAGATGTTCCCAGAAGATACTTTCCTTCGTAAATGGCATTTGCGCGAAAAGCCGGAAATATATAATCTTTTGCAAACACTTCCTTAAGGTCGTCAATATATACTTTAACAGCGCCTGTATTTTTAGCCTTTTCCTCGATATAGTCAAGTTCTTCTTCTTGGCCCAAATCGGCGGAAAAAGTTATGACTTCGCACCTATATGTTTCAATAAGCCATTTCAGAATAACTGAAGTATCCAGTCCGCCCGAATAGGCCAATACTATTTTTTTAATTTTATCCGACACTTTATATTTCTCCAAAAAACACTACTTTTTGCAATACCAGCGAAAGCCGGTATCCAGTTAATTAATATGTTCCGGATGCCCCCGGCTTACAACTTGTCGGGGCAGGCTTATCAGGTCCGGCATGACGGTTCGGGGACATTTTACGAGTCCGGTTTACGGCCTATTAAGGCTTCGAGTATTGCCTTTGTCATATGAAGTTTATTTTCAGACTGGTCCCAGACAACCGAGTTGGGGCCTTCGAGGACTCCTTCGCTGATTTCTTCTTCCCTGTGCGCCGGAAGACAATGCATAACAATAACATTTTCTGAAGCATACTGAACAAGTTTACTGCTTAACTTATATGACGCAAAAACAAGCTTTCTTTCCTCATGTTCTTTCTCCTGTCCCATACTCGCCCAGACATCGGTATATAAAACATCTGCGCCTCTTGCGGCTTCGACCGGATCTGATGTCAGATGAATATTGCCAACACCTCTTTCAAGCGCTCTTTTTAGAATCATCTCATCCGGGCAGTAGCCTTTCGGACAGGCAAGGACAAGGTTAAGTCCCAGTATCGCAGATGCATTAATCCATGAATGTGCTACATTGTTTCCGTCACCGATCCATGCTATTTTGATATTGTTATATCCGCCTTTTTTCTCCAATACCGTCATGATATCGCTTAAGACCTGGCAAGGATGATACAAATCAGTAAGAGCATTTATGATCGGTATTGAGGAAAACTGGGCAAATTCCTCAATCAGGCTCTGTGAAAATGTCCTTATTGCGAGACAGTCAATATATCTTGAAAGAACTCTTGCCGTATCTCTTACCGGTTCATCTCTTGCTATCTGGGTATCCTTTGTGCTTATAAAAAGCG
This sequence comes from Desulfonema limicola, assembly GCA_020723255.1. Lineage (GTDB taxonomy): Bacteria > Desulfobacterota > Desulfobacteria > Desulfobacterales > RPRI01 > RPRI01. The sequence goes on from DYJH01000018.1 coordinate 15,166, forward strand.
GAGTTCCGCCCAGCTGAATCATTGCCGTTTCAAAAGATACACGGGTCCGCGTCGAAGGTTTATCAAAAATCAGGCCCAGAGTCTTTCCTGTAAACGGGCGGTACAAAATGCCCTGTTTTTGCATATATTTCAGCTCAACCGCCCTTTTAAGCAAATAATCAATATCAGTTTTTGTTAAATCCAATATAGTTAATATATCTTTTTTCAAGGCAACCTCAGCATTTTGAATATCTTATAATTATAATATATCATCAAGGCACGATACAAGAGCATCAATTTCCTGCTTGCTTATAATAAGAGGCGGAATAAAACGAATTACTTTACCCTGTATGCAGTTTACAAGAAAACCCCTGTCAAGGCATTCATTGACCACCGGCTCACCCTCAACGTCAAGTTCTATCCCTAACATAAGCCCCATTCCACGCACATCCACGATAGAACTATGTTTGCTTTTAAGCCACATAAGCCTTTGTCTAAAATATTCGCCGACCCTTTCGCAATGATCTACAACCTTTTCTTCAGAAAGAACTTTTAATACTTCAAGAGCGGCCGATGTGATAATAGGTGTACCGCCAAAAGTAGAAGCATGGGAACCGTGCACGAAAGCCGAAGCAACATGTTCTTTTGCAAGCATTGCTCCTATCGGGAGGCCGTTTCCGAGAGCCTTGGCTAAAGTCATGATATCCGGCTCAACCCCGAAATGCTGATAAGCAAAAAGTTTGCCGGTACGACCTATTCCGGTTTGTATTTCATCGAAAACAAGAAGGGCTCCAGCTTCGTCACAAAGCCTTCTTACTTCCTTCAAATAACCGGGATCGGGACACCATAGTCCTCCTTCTCCCTGAATAGGTTCAAGAAGCACAGCGCATGTTGAGTTATCAATTTTATCTGCCAGGGCTTTTACATCATTAAAAGGAATAAAATCAAATCCTTCAAGAACAGGGTCATAGCCTTTTTTTACCTTATTCTGTCCTGTAGCAGATAAAGTAGCCATTGTACGGCCATGAAAAGATCTTTCCATAGAAATTATTCTAAATCTTTCTTCTTTGCTGTTTCCATTGAAATATTTTCTGGCCAGTTTTATAGCCGCCTCATTTGCTTCCGCTCCGCTGTTGCAGAAAAACACTTTGTCGGCAAAACTGTTTTCAACAAGCCATTCAGCAAGCTTTACCTGCGGGACTGTGTAGTAAAGGTTTGACACGTGAAAGAGAATATCCGCCTGACGGCACATAGCCTTTACAACTCTTGGATGGGTATGTCCAAGACTACATACGGCAACCCCTGCGACAAAATCCAAATAGGATTTTCCTTTGGTATCCCAAACCCTGCACCCCATTCCCTTCTCGATTACAATGGGCGGCCTTTTATATGTATTTGCAATAACCTGCTCTGCTTTTTCAATAATATCATTTTTCATAATCGGATTTTCCATGAAAAGTATTATGCCTCGCACCTTTTACCATGAAGCTCGATCATGTTCCATGTTCACGGTTCAGAGGTTATGGAAACATTTAAACCTTGAACCGTGAACCGTGAACATGGAACCTCTACTTTTTTACTTCCGTTCCTATCCCCTTATCCGTAAACAACTCAAGCAGCAAGGAATGCCGTTTCTTGCCATTTATAATATGTACTTTCTCAACCCCGTATTTTAATGCTTCCAGTGAACATTCTATTTTTGGAATCATCCCGCCTGTAATGATCTTATTATCCATCATCTTCTTAGCTGTAGCAGAATTTATGGAAGATATCAGATTCCCCGAAGCATCAAGAACGCCATCCACATCGGTAAGCAGTATAAGGCGGCCTGCGGAAAGTGACATTGCTATGCTTGCTGCCACAAGATCAGCGTTTATATTATACGTCTCACCTGATTTACCGGAACCGACAGGGGCAATAACCGGGATAAAACCCTTGCCGGTCAGTGTGGTTATTATATCCGGGTTGATATTTGTTACCTGGCCGACAAGCCCCGGATCAATTATTTCCGGAGGCGTATTCTCATCCTTCTTAAATACTATTCGAAGTTTTTTTGCTATTACTAATCCGCCGTCTTTTCCGCTTAAGCCTACTGCTTTCCCTCCGTGCTGATTTATCTGTGCAACAATGGCTTTGTTAACTTTACCGCCTAAAACCATTTCAACAACATCCATTGTGGGTTGATCGGTAAGCCGCATACCTCTTACAAAAGTTGATTTTATTCCCATCTGCGAAAGAACCTGGTTAATCTGCGGACCGCCTCCGTGTACAACAACAGGATTAAGCCCGACAAATTTCATCAGCACGATATCCCTGGCGAAATCTTCTTTTAATTGCTCATCAACCATGGCATGACCGCCGTACTTGATTACTATTGTCATGCCGTAAAATCGCCTGATGTACGGCAAAGCCTCAATCAATATATCTGCAACATTCGGAGTCATTTTTCCTTATCTCACCCTGACCTCTCAGACAACCCCCTTTGTCCCACTTTGCTATGGGGGAATGGAAGAGGAAACCTTTAACTTTGAACCTTTTTCCTAAAGAATATACCTGCTCAAATCTTCATTGTCTTTAATATCTTTTAATTTAGTTAAAACAGCTTTCGAATCTATTAAAATATCGCCGCTCTGCATATCAGGAGCGTCAAAAAGAATATCCTCAAGCAGGCATTCCATGATCGTGTGAAGCCTTCTTGCCCCTATGTTCTCAGTATGATTGTTCACCTCTTCGGCTATTCTTGCAATTTCTTCTACAGCATCCGGTTTAAAAACTATATTAACTCCCTCTGTTTTGAGCATAGCAATATACTGGGTAAGCAGAGCGTTTTTAGGCTCTTTCAGAATTCTGACAAACTCTTTCTGCCCAAGCGCATCAAGCTCTACACGAATAGGAAAACGTCCCTGAAGTTCGGGTATAAGATCAGAAGGCTTAACCGCATGAAATGCACCCGAAGCAATAAAAAGAATGTGATCGGTTTTTACAGGACCATACTTTGTAGTAACTACGCTTCCTTCCACAATAGGAAGAAGATCCCTCTGCACCCCTTCTCTTGACACATCAGGACCGGACCCGCCGTTTTTTCCAACTATTTTATCAATTTCATCGATAAAAATAATTCCGGATTGCTCAACCTTTAATATCGCATTTTTTACAACCTTATCCATATCAACAAGCCTTTGAGACTCTTCTATAGTCAATATTTCCATGGCCTCAGAAACTTTTACTTTGCGTTTTTTTGTTGATTTAGGCATAAGGCCTCCAAGCATATCCTTAAAGTTGATTCCCATCTCTTCCATGCCTAAATTTGAAAATACCTCTATTACAGGCATTTGCCTTTCTGAAATATCCAGATCGATAATGCGGTCGTCAAGCTTTCCCTTTCTAAGCATATCACGCAGTTTATTTCTTGTTGATGATAAATCGGCGCTTTCGATGCTGACAGGTTCCAATCCGGTTTCAGATGATTCGCTACTTTTATCAACTTCCTGACGGTTCGATTTTGGAAGCAGTATATCAAGCATTCTTTCTTCCGCAATAACCATCGCTTTTTCTTTCACATCCTCCTGCTCTTTTGACCTTACCATGTTTACGGTTAATTCAAGAAGATCTCTTACCATAGATTCTACATCACGTCCGACATATCCAACCTCGGTAAACTTGGATGCTTCAACTTTGTTGAAAGGCGAATCCGTAAGCTTTGACAGCCTTCTGGCAATCTCTGTCTTCCCCACACCTGTGGGACCTATAAGAATAATATTTTTCGGAGCTATTTCATCACGCAGATCATCAGGCACCTGTTGCCTTCGCCATCGGTTTCTTAAGGCTATGGCCACAGATTTCTTAGCCTTATTCTGACCGATTATATATTTATCAAGTTCTTTTACTATCTCAGATGGTTTTAAATTATCCATATTTTAGATTTCTTCTATAGTTATTTTGTCGTTTGTAAACACGCAAAGAGATGAAGCTATTTTCATTGATTCCTCAGCGATTTCCCTTGCGCAAAGATTTGAGTGTTTTACAAGAGCGACAGCTGCAGCCTGCGCCCCAACTCCTCCCGAGCCTATTCCGATAACCCCTTCATCGGGTTCTATAACATCTCCGTTTCCTGAAATAAGAAATATTTTTGTGCTGTCAACAGCAATCATAAGAGCCTCAAGGCGTCTTAAATATTTATCTGTCCGCCAATCCTTCGCAAGCTCAACGGCACTTCTTGTAAGATTGCCGTTATATCTCTCAAGTTTGCCTTCAAGCCTTTCGGAAAGATTCATTGCATCGGCAGTGGCTCCTGCAAACCCGACTACTATTGTGTCGTTATAAATCCTTCTTACTTTTTTAGCCGTGTGTTTAACAACCGTATTATTTAAAGTTACCTGACCGTCACCGGCAACAGCTATCTTCCCGTTATGTCTTACAGCAAGAATTGTAGTTCCATGAAAATTCATGACTCCGTTTTCCTGTTTTTTCTATATTATTTTCTCGGATGAGCCTTATCATATGTCTCCATAAGCCTGTCTATGCCAACATGTGTATATCTTTGCGTAGTTGAAAGGCTTTTATGCCCCAGCAATTCCTGAACAACTCTTAAGTCTGCCCCCGCATCAAGCATGTGCGTGGCAAAAGAGTGCCTTAACGCATGAGGAGAAACAGGCGCTGAAATGCAAAACTCGGTTACGAATTTTTTTAGTATCCTGGCAACAGATCTGGCAGTAAGGCGTCCATTGTTTTTATTTAAAAAAAGAGGGCTGTTTTCATATGATAATTCTTTATTTCCTCTTAACTTTTCTCTGTATGACTTAATCGCATTCATGGCCTTAATGCCAACAGGCACAATTCTTTCTTTACCGCCTTTTCCAAAAACCCTTATTAAATTAGCCCCGAAATCAACGCTCGAAACATTAAGGCCTGCAAGCTCTGAAATACGTATCCCGGAAGAATACATAGTTTCAAAGATAGCACGGTTTCTCAAACCGGAAACCGTATCTGTTTTTATTGAATCAAGCAGACGAAACATTTCATCAACAGTAAGATAAGCAGGAATATGTTTATCTTGTTTAGGCGTCGATATCAATTCAACAGGATTATCGGATATAATGTTATGCCTTATAAGGTACTTAAAAAATGACCTGAGTGCAGACAGCTTTCGGACTATTGAATTTTTTTTGTCCTTTTTGTGTAAAAAACCTAGATATGCTCTTATCAAAAGATGGTCAGCATCTTCTACTGCAAAACTGTTTTTCTCAGATTCTTCATCTCCTTGCTGCATAGAATATTTTGAAGCAAATGATGCAAACTCTTTAAGATCATTTGTATAAGCACGGCATGTATTAACCGAATATCCTTTTTCAGAAGCAAGGGTTTCAATAAAAGAGCTTATCATGCTCTCAATCAGATGCTTGCTCATCAGAAAGAACCGGAAAAATCAATAAATGCTTCAAGTTCATCCCAGCTTTCTACCTCAATAAACGGATGTTTTTCTCTATTCCAGGGCTGTTTAAAAAGAACAGGCGTAACACCTTTTTCCTTCAATGCAAAACATGTTTCAAGCCTGTCTTCCACAAAATAAGAAATATTTTTCTCTAAAAGTATATCCGCTTTTGCTTCAAAGGAACCTGTAGCTACAACTTCAACCAAAGCAGGATCAACCGACAAAGTTTCCGTTATCCAGCTATATATCGTTCCAAGATACGGCCTTGCAGTTACAAAAAGAAGAGGACCCTCTCTGCTCAGTCTGTTAAGCACACGGGTTGATCCCTTAATCGGTTTTAAGGGAACGCTATGTTTCCCATCAAGTATTTTATTTATTATATCGCTTATTATCTCCGGTTTGATGTTAACACATTCTTCGATATAATAGCGTTTAATATCTTGGTAATACAGATTATCTATCTTATATTCCTGCCTCGCTATATCAATAAATAACGACATTATATCGGCAAAAACGCCATCAATATCAAATGCCAGAGAAGCTGCATCTATCATAACAACACCATCAAATAATCAATATGCCAGATAATATTATACTCTTGTCTTCTTCTTAAGTTTTATTATCCTGCTGCGATATATCCGGGCCATTTTTGAATTGTCATCGCCAATAGCAGCTTGATGTTTTGTTTTTAATTCCTTGATCATAGTCTTGATTTCCCGGACTGTTGCATTGCTCTTTTTGGAAGGAGCTTCCACGATTCCTCTCGCCTCTTTGATGGAGCTTATAAGCTCATCCTTATTCATACCATGAGCGCCTGTAATTCCGGGAGTATTTATTGCAACTTCCCTCAACTCTTTAGCGGTCATTTTTTCAAGGGGTTTTTCTTTTACTGCTTTTTTCTTGCTGCCCATCTGAATTCTAATCTCCTTTCTCTGTTCTTGCAAAAAGCACAAGCGGAAGCGCATATGCATCCGCTATAAAATTAAAGACATTTTTCATCCTATAACGAAATATTATAATTCTTAAACAATTTATTTTTATAATGTCAATAAAATAGATAAACCTGCACAAAGTCCATCAAAACACTTATTCCTCTATTAATCGGTCTTTTTTTGCGATGACAAAGCGCTTGCCAGATCCAAAAACGGCTTAAACATATCAATTGGAACAGGGAAAATGGTGGTGGTATTCTTCTCAGAAGACATTTCCCTCATAGTCTGAAGATATCTGAGTTGTAAGGCCATCGGATAATTCCCTATGATCTGCGCCGCTTCAGCCAGTTTGTTAGCCGCCTGTTGCTCGCCTTCAGCATTGATTATTTTAGCTCTCCTCTCTCTTTCAGCCTCGGCCTGCTTAGCCATGGCCCTTTGCATCTCCTGCGGAAGGTCAATGTTTTTTAGTTGTACGGTTGTAACCTTTATACCCCATGGTTCCGTATGTGCATCGAGAATCTCCTGTATCTGGAAGTTTATTTTTTCTTTTTCCGATAAAAGCTCATCAAGTTCGCCCTGACCGCAAACACTTCTTATGGTAGTCTGTGCAAGCTGTGTCATTGCATACTGATAGTTTTCAACTTCAATTATGGCTTTTACAGTATCTACTACCCTGAAATAAATAACCGCATTAATCTTAACGGAGACATTGTCCCTTGTGATTACATCCTGAGGATCCACATCTATTACTATAAGCCTAAGGCTGACTTTTACCATCTGGTCGACAAACGGTATCAGGATGATTATGCCGGGACCCTTTGCTTTGATAACGCGGCCGAGTCTGAATATAACTCCACGTTCATATTCATTTAATATTCTTATGGATGTTGAAAGAAAGAATATTGCTATCACCACCATGGCAATAAATGCATACATGTTATTCTCCTTTGTTTTTATGATTGATTAAGATCAAGCTGCTCGACTTCCAAAACAAGGTTTTCAACCTTTACAACCTTTACTTTAGTCCCTTCCGATAAAGGGGTTTTCGATCTTGCTTTCCACAGCTCACCATGAACAAAAACCTTTCCTTCTGGCATTATAACTTTTTTGACAATTCCTGTTTCTCCTACTAAAGCTTCCGAACCTGACTTCGATTTGGAAATCTGGGCATTGAAAACTAGTGTCGAAACAGTTACAAAAAAAAGAGATATAAATATAAATGTCGGAAGAAGAACATCCACTGAGATCCTTGTTCCGGGAGCCGATCCTTCAAAGAGCATAAGGGAGCCAAGTAAAAATGATGTAACACCGGCCACACTTAAAAGCCCGTAACTGGTAATCTTCATTTCTAAAATAAAAAATATCACGGCCAGCACTATAAGAAGTATGCCCGTATAATTTATCGGAAGAACCTGAAAAGAGAAAAAAGCCAGTACCAGTGAGATTCCGCCTACAACTCCGGGAAAGACTACACCCGGATGAGCCATTTCAAAATAAAGGCCGGCAAGTCCTATCATCATAAGAACATAAGATATATTCGGATTACCGATGGTTTTTAAAATTTTTGTTCTGAGAGTCTCTTTATATTCGGTAATCTTATAGCTATCTAAATGTAATACGCCTTTGCCCTTAATTTCCCTGCCGTTTATTTTTTTTATAAGTTCAGCAAGATCTTTTGCAGTAAGATCAATTACGTTATTCTCAAGCGCTTCTTTTTCTGTTATTGACACGCTTTTGCGGACAGCATTTTCAGCCCATTCAACATTCCTCAGCCGCTTTGCGGCAATGCTTCTAGCGTATGCGGCCATGTCGTTTGTAACTTTATCAGACATTGCACCGCCCGGGTCTTTTCCGCCAATGCCGACAGGATGAGCAGCTCCGATATTTGTACCAGGGGCCATTGCTGCTATATCCGCAGCCATTGTGATTATCACTCCGGCAGAAGCCGCCCGTGCCCCGTCCGGAGACACATAAACCACAACAGGAAGTTTCGATGCAAGAATATCAACAACCATTTCACGCATAGATTCCGAAAGCCCTCCCGGTGTATTTAGTTTTATTACAATACAGCCGAATCCATTACCCTCTGCATACTTGATTCCGCTTTTTAAATAATCGGCAATACCAGGGTTAATATCTGCTGAAATACTGATAAGGCATATATCATTCCGCCCGGCGAAACAATAACCAGCCGGCGCCAGTATGAATAAAAAAAACAAAAATAACATTATCCGAAGCATTCCGGTTTTCATGATATTATTCAACCTTTCATCATGCCGATCAGTTTTTTCATATCTTCCCATACGTCGCGTTTTTTTTCGGGATTACGTAAAAGATATGCAGGATGATATGTAGGCATAACTTTAATCCCATGATATTCAAACAACCTCCCTCTCAATTTTGAAATCGGCTCATCCGTATCAAGCAGGGTCTGGGCGGCAAAAGTGCCGAGTGCGCATATAAAATCAGGACTAATAGCATCAAGCTGGCGTTTCAGAAAAGGAAAACAAGCTTTAATCTCATCGTTTTCAGGATTCCGGTTTGAGGGAGGACGGCATTTGATTATGTTGCATATATACACCTTATCTCTTGTAAGATTGATAGCCTGAATGATTTTTGTTAAAAGCTGCCCGGCTTTTCCTACAAACGGCTCACCCTTAACATCTTCATCATAACCGGGGCCCTCTCCGACAAAAACAAGTTTGGCATCTTGATTTCCGGCGCCAAATACTATGTTTTTACGTCCGCTGTAAAGCTTGCATCTTCTGCAATCTCCGAGATCATTTCTTATCGTATCAAGAGAATCAGGCAGATATGTTTTTATTTTGCCAAGTTCAGCCACAACGCTCAAGGTTTTATCAGAACAATCAAAGCCCATGCAACCTGCTTCCTCCATGAATTTAAGAGTGCTGCTGACTTTTCTCAGGACATCATTAATTTCTTCCATTTTAAAGATCTCTTATTCTATCAAGAAGAACATGCGCAAGCATATCCTTTTCCATCAGTGGCAAATATTCCGTATCACCGTTTCTGAAAAAAAATACCGCTTTGTTTGTATCCATCCCAAAAACCGGAGATTTTTCATCTTCATTTCCATAATCATTTCCATCAATTCTTTCACCGACAAGATTCCCTACAATAATATCAAGATTTTTTCTGGCAAGCTTATCCTTAGCGTTTTCTTCAAGGTTTTGGGTTTCCGCAGCAAAGCCCACCAGTATATGATTATTTTTGTTTTCCCCAAGTTTAAACAAAATATCCTCATTTTTTTGAAGAATAAGCGTAATCTCACCCAGACTTTTTTTAATCTTTTGTCTGGCTTTTTCCTTCGGCCTGTAATCGGCAACCGCTGCGGTTTTAATTATTATATCGCAATGCTCCACACTATCAAAAACGGCTTTTGCCATATCATCAGCAGAAACAGCGCTAACCGTTTTAACATTAACCGGCGGCTCAAGATTAACAGGGCCCGTAATAAGAGTAACATCCGCGCCTCTGTGTTCGGCGGCTCTTGCTATAGCATAACCCATCTTGCCTGAAGACGGATTGCTGATATATCTTACAGGATCAATATGTTCTCTTGTGGGTCCGGCCGTAACAACAACTCTTTTATCCTTAAAATCCTTGGGGCAAAGACAATAAACAAGTCTGTCCAGTATTTGCTCAGGATCGGGAAGCCGCCCCTGTCCGCTTGTGCCGCAGGCAAGTTCTCCCGAAACCGGTTCTACAATAAAGTATCCGTCCTTTTTTAAAATCTCAATGTTTCTCTTAACGGATATTTTGTTATACATATTTGTGTTCATTGAAGGGCAAATCAATACCGGACAGGTAACAGCAAGCAGAAATGTGCTTAGGGCATCATCAGCTATTCCATTAGCGATTTTACCTATTATATTGGCGGTGGCAGGAGCGAGAACTACCGCATCAGTATTTTCAGCCCATTCAATATGCCTTATTTCAGTATTTCCTCCCTTCTCAAAAGGGTCTGTATACACTGGTTTTCCGGAAAGAGCTTCAAATGTAAGAGGATTAACAAAATAACCGGCGTTATGGGTCATGACAACACGCACATTTGCATCCTGTTTTTTTATAAGCCTTAATAGCTCGGCACTTTTATATGCTGCAATTCCGCCGCTTATGCCGATAACAATGTTCTTATCTTTAATAATATGTCTCATAAATCGTAGATCCGAATCTGAGAAAATTTACTTGAGTAAACCAGAAGAATTTTCGGCAATCGACGGCGCAACCCAAATCTCAACATCCGTAAATATCAAGCCATCAATGATACTTATTACACACCATCTGTTTTGCTTCTGGAACAGCATGAGTGTGTGCGGAGATTTATACATACTTAGAAGTTTCCAGTTGTCTTTAGCCATGTTAGATTCAAAAAAAGTGCAAAGTGAACTTAGCTCAACTCTTCCACTTAATGCAAGAACCCCGGCAGGAAGGCTGGTTGTTTTATAAATAAACGATTTGTCAATCTTGACCTTAAGTTCTTTAGGCACAAGAACATCGCCGAAATCATGGTAACTGGGCAAATCTCCACTATCCTTCTGAATGGAAGAACTTGTTAATGAGCTGTTTTCATCCTGACGTAGAGAAGCGCATCCGGAAACAAAAATCAAAAGCGCCACACAAATAATTGCAAATATCTTGATATTGCCAAACTGCTTGATTTCAAACATCATTTTCCTCCTTAAAATTCAAATTTAACACACAAAATGCTATACCAACAAATTTAATATATTGGTAAAAATCGAAGCGCCCCGCTGCAAGCAACGGGGAATGCGCTCGCTGTTTCGGTTCAAATACGACTCTTTGCCGTTATTTCTCATTATAATATAACACAAATAAATTATATATAGCAATAAACTTGGAGCCCTGTAAATTATATAGTATTTTTAGCACCCCCTACTTTTAAGTGTTGAATTTTTATTTTCTATCTGATATTGAGACGCATATTTAGAGCATTGAATAACTTATATCCCACTTGCCAAGGGATTACTATTAATCGGATATTATGCAATGCTATTTAACCGTTCCTGTTCAAGCCCCCGTAGCTCAGTGGATAGAGCAATGGATTCCTAATCCATTGGCCGCAGGTCCGATTCCTGCCGGGGGTACCAAATAGAATCATGAATAAACAATTAATTAGGATTTTATTTTTTCACATTATTTTTTTTGGTTATTTTATGATTTATGACAATTTTTGTTTTACTTTAACAAAAAATGTCAATCAATATTAATTAATAATACAAATTATAAATATCACCTTTTTCATGCTCTGTAATTTATACAATAAAATTAGTATGTTATATTTTTTATCGTGAAAAAAATAATAGTGGTATGCTCTTTGCTTTTAACATGTTCAAATTTTTTTAAAAAAATACATTATCTTTAGTTTAATTAAAACAACATAATAAAAAGGAGAAAACACAATGATTCAAAAATTAAGAGGGGAAAAAGGTTTTACGCTTATTGAACTTATGATAGTTATTGCAATTATCGGTATTCTGGCCGCAATAGCAATTCCTAATTTTATCTCATACAGGAATAAAGCATACTGCTCCGCCGCAGAGTCGGATGTCGATAAGGTCATGGGAGCTATCGCCGATTATTTCTCCAATCCGGACAATACGTCTATCACCAAAACTTCTACAGGAATGCCGACAGATGGAGCAAGTGGAGATTTGAGCAATAGTAACACTTATACGATAACAGCTGTTGGAAGCAACTCTTATAGAGTTGTAGTAACCGATGCTACCGGCAGATGCCCGAGATTTGATACTGTTGGGAAAACCTTATAAATTTGTTTTTTAAATTTTTTTAAGGGAGAAGAGCATAAGCCTTCTCCCTTTTTTTTTGGTCAAAAAGGGTCGCGAAGAATATTACAGCGAACATTGGACCGGAATTAAAGTAAATCCTATTTAAGGAAGTAGGCTCCAGACTAACTTTTCAGGGCATATGAGCAAAGATGCAAAGAAATATAGGCAGAGTCGGGTCGTATTGCTATGCTTACTGATCATTAACGTGATTGTGTATTCGAACACCCTTCACTCTCCTTTTGTTTTTGATGATGAAGATAATATTGTTAATAATTCTTTTATTCGCATGAAAGAGTTATCTTTTCAAACTTTATCAGATGCAGCATTTAAGAGCATCCTCTCCAAACGTCCTGTGGCCAATATCAGCTTTGCCCTTAATTATTATTTGGGAGGCTACCATGCATGGGGATATCACTTGGTTAATATTGCGATCCATTTGATAACAGCAATTATTCTTTTCTATCTATTCAGAATTACCATAATCCTTTCCGGTAAAGATGGGTCTATTGAATGTATGAATCCGAATACAGGTTCTATCCTGACAGAACAACAACCGGGCAATCATAATTATAATAGAGTAACCGGATCTTATTTAACAGATTGGGCGCCCTTGCTGGCTGCGCTGTTATGGATGGTGCACCCGGCTCAGACTCAGGCTGTAACGTATATCGTTCAGCGCATGACCAGTTTATCGGCTATGTTTTTTGTCCTTACTATTTTCTGCTATGCACAGGGGAGGTTAGCCCAAATTAGTAAAAGAAGCAGCTGGTTCTTTTTTGCGGTGAGCTTTGTTTCAGGACTTTTGGCTATGGGGTCAAAGGAAATCGCAGCTACGTTGCCGTTTTTCATTTTACTTTATGAGTGGTATTTTTTTCAAAATTTGCGTTTTACCTGGGTAAAACGCAATTTATTGCTTTTTGCGGGGGTTTTTTTATTTATTGGGACGCTTAGTTATATTTACTTAGGCGAAAGTCCAATTCATCGGATTTTATTATCATACGCAGATCGTGATTTTACCATGGCGCAGCGTGTATATACCCAGTTCAGGGTTGTGGTTTTTTATGCCGGTCTTCTGATATGCCCCCATCCTTCCAGGCTGAGCCTGGATCATGATTTCCCTGTTTCGTCATCGCTGCTTGATCCCATAACAACTCTATTGTCTATGGGATTGATTATAAGTATATTGTTATTATCTATTATTTATGCCAAAAAAGAAAAAATCCTCTCTTTCGGCATATTTTGGTTTATAGGAAACTTGTTCATTGAGTCTTCAGTTATTGGTCTTGAAATCATATTTGAGCACCGCCTTTACCTTCCATCCATGTTTATAATTCTTGCGGCGGTGTGTTCGATCTTTCGGGTGATAAAATCAGGACGTTTGGCTTTTATCTTTTTAGTGAGTGTGGCGTTGATTTTTTCGCTTTGGACATATCAAAGAAATAGTGTATGGAAAGATGAGATTACGCTTTTAAAGGATAGCGCCGAAAAAGCGCCTAAAAAGGCGCGGCCTCATTATAACTTGGGTATCGCACTTGCTGAGAAGGGGCGGTCTTTAGAAGCGATCAGGCAATATCGAATGGCATTGGCCATAAACCCGAATTATGCTTCAGTTCATACTAATCTGGGCATTGAATTGTTTAATATGGGTAAGATCGATGAAGCGATCGCCCATTATGAGAGGGCACTGTCTATAAAACCTGATTTTTTTTATGCACATCTAAACTTAGGCCGCACCCTGGCTTTTTTGGGAAAATATGAACAGGCAGCAGTGCATTACAGCAAAGCATTGGAGGCAAACCCTAAATCGGCCGATGCTTACAACAATATGGCCAACTTGTTTTTAAAAAAGGGAGAGTTAAAAAAAGCCGCTGAATATTATAAAAAGGCGATTCAATTGAATTCTAAACATGCAGCAGCATTCAATGGACTTGGCCTGGCGCTCACAAAGATCGGGCGGTTTGATGAAGCAACTGTTTTGTTTAAAGAAGCTTTGCGTATTAATCCGGACTATGCTGATGCAAAGAGTAATCTTAACATAATGTTAAATAGAAAGGCAAACCACTCCCAATGAAGCTAAGCACTATATTTCATATTTTTGGTGACAGATTTCTCACTTCGTTCGAAATGACAATACGTAACCAAATTTATGAAATTCTGTACTAAGCATAGGAACAATTTATGCCTGATGTAAAACCTCTCCCGTTTTATATTTACTTCGGGACTGTGGCTGCTTTATTGCTTGCCGGTCTTTTTGATTCTATTTATCTTTCAGTGCATCATTACCTTGTTTATACCGATATAGGGTATGAAAGCTTTTGTGCAATTTCTAGAGCTATTAATTGCGACACTGTTTCCCAAAGTCGTTATTCCGTATTTCTCGGAATGCCTGTAGCTATATGGGCACTTTTCGGCTATTTTTTTTGCATATTATTTTTACCTTTTGCATATCATCCCGATGCCTGTAAAAAGCGTATTTGGAAACTGCTTTTTATGATATCGCTTATTTATAGCTTTATAAGCATTATTCTTGCCGTAATCTCAACAATTTATATCAAAAGCTACTGCATAATATGCATAGCAAGCTATGGTATAAATTTTTTACTTGTTTTTTACTCATGGATGACAATAAGAAGATTTGGAGAAAAAGAAGGGATTATTGCCGGGTTTAAGAAGGATTTTCAGTTTATTGCGGCCAAAAAAAAATTATTTTTGTCTTTGTTTGTCCCCTCTTTGGCAATTTATATTTTGATTTATATCTTTTTCCCGGTTTACTGGAATCTTACACCTCCCCCTCTTTCTGCGAATGTTCCAAACGGCATAACTGAAGATGGTCACATATGGATCGGAGGCAAACAAAATCCTGAACTTGTTATAACAGAGTTTACCGATTACCTGTGTTTTCAGTGTAAAAAAATGCATTTTTTTCTGCGGCATCTGGTTGAAAAAAATCCAGGCAAAATAAGGCTTGTCCATCGCCATTACCCGATGGATAACAATTATAATCCTATTGTAAAAGAGCCATTCCATATAGGATCAGGAGAAATGGCTATTCTCTCAATCTATGCAGGTTCAAAAGGTAAATTCTGGGAGATGAATGATGCTTTGTTCGGAATTAATAAAAAAGATAAAAGTATTGACATTAAAGAACTTGCCAAAAAAACCGGTCTGGATTCAAAAGAACTATCTTCAGCAATATATAACAACAATATCAGGCGAGCTCTCTGGCTTGATATCAAAGACGGTTTGAAGATAGGTATCACTGGTACTCCGTCATATGTTATTAACGGTAAATTATATGTTGGAGAAATACCGGCAGATGTGTTGAAAAAAATTATTGATTAATTGCTTGCTTAAGATCAAGTGGAGCTGGTCTGCTTAATCCATGGGAATAAATAAATTGATAAAGCACCTTCTTGCGGGGCTTACAACAATCCTCATTGTTTCGATATTAATATTATCTTCGGTTCCGCCTGTATCGAGGGATGCTCTTACTCATCATCTTGCAGTTCCAAAGCTTTATTTAGCTCATTGTGGCATATATGAAATCCCTTCTCTGGTATTTTCATATTATCCCATGAATCTTGAACTCTTGTATTTAATTCCTCTTTATTTTGGGAATGATATTGCCCCGGCATATATTCATTTTTTCTTCGGATTGCTTACATCATTTCTTGTTTTTGCATATTTAAAAAGACGAATTAACAAGATTTATGCACTTTTTGGGGCGCTCTTTTTTTTATCTATACCTGTAATCGTCAAGCTTTCAATAACATCTTATGTTGATTTAGGACTTGTCTTTTTTTCAACAGCATCCATAATATTTCTGATCAAATGGATTGAATCTGATTTCAAATTTAAACACCTTATCATTTCCGCTCTTTTTTGCGGCCTTTGTCTTGGCACGAAATATAATGCCATCATTGTTTTTACCCTCTTATCCTTATTTGTAGTATTTGCATATGTTCGTATTTGCACTAACAAGAATATGCCGGAATCTGTTAAGTCCGTAAAAGCGTTATCTTCAGGGCTTATGTTTATAGTAGTTTCTCTTCTGGTCTTTTCGCCATGGATGATAAGAAATTATATCTGGACAAAAAACCCGGTTTATCCGCTTTATCAAAGCTTTTTTAAGAAAATGGATGCAAAACCAGTTTCATATCACATAACTGAAAACAACAATATAACCAGTAAAGAAGAAAATAATAATAAAAGCAAGAAATGGACTCCTTTTGCAATACGGAGAGTAATATATAATGAACCATTATTGAAAATACTTCTCATTCCCTTAAGAATATTTTTTGAAGGAAAAGACGATAATCCAATATATTTTGACGGAAAATTATCGCCGTTTTTATTTTTTCTGCCTTTTTTCATATTCTTACGTTTCAAGCATGATGACAAATTATTAAAAGCAGAAAAAATTATACTTTTTTCCTTTTCGTTTTTGTATATTCTTGCCGTTTTTTTTGAAATGGATATGAGAATAAGATATATCGCTCCTGTTATTCCGCCTCTTATTATTTTATCAGTTATGGGGCTTAATAATATATTTTTGTTTTTTAGCGCCCGTTTTTCTGCTATTTCCGGAAGAATATATCAGTGCTTATTGTTTATCAGCTTTGCAGCAATAATATCCTTCAATGTGCCTTACATTATAAAACAGTTCGATTATGTTAAACCATTCGAATATTTAAGCGGAAAAATCAGGCGTGATGAATATATTGAAAGATACCGTCCGGAATATGCGGCATTTAAATACGCAAATAAAAATTTTCAGCCTGATGCGAAAATTCTGTGTTTTTTTATCGGCAATCGCAGGTATTACAGTGACAGAGAATTAATCTTTGATGATAACATTTTAATAAATTCTGTTAAACATGATGGCAATATAATATCAGTTATGAGAAAAAAAGAAATAACTCATCTTCTTATAGGGTATAATCTTTTTGGCTGTTGGGTAAATAATAATTTTAATGATGGAGAAAAGATATTGCTGAACAAGTTTTTCAAAGATAATACCAAGATTGTTTTGTCTAAGGGGGGATATGGTCTGTTTGAGTTAAAATTTTAATTATATACTATTGTAGTTAACTATCAGAGAAATCAATGCAAACCTATCAGGATTTGTCGGCATTCAGATATCAGCAAAAACGGATTGAAAACTGGGATAAGGTTTCAAAAATCAAAGAGAATAAAAAGGGGATAGGGAAATTTTATCGTGATATTCTCATGTATTATTACAGTTTTGCTATCCCATCCGGTTTAAAAGTTCTTGAATTGGGATGTGGTTACGGTGATCTGCTTTCCGCCGTTGAGCCATCGTTTGGGGTTGGTATTGATTTTTCCTATAAAACGATAAAAACCGCTTCCCAAAAACATAAGAATCTGTTTTTTCTGTGTGCAGACGCACATGAAATAGCATTAAAAACTAAATTTGATGTGATCATACTTTCCGATCTTGTGAATGATCTTTGGGATGTACAGCATGTATTCGAAAAACTCAGAGAATTATCCCATTCAGGAACTCACATAGTTATCAATTATTTTAACAATCTGTGGAGAATTCCTCTGGGAATTGCAAAAAAGCTGAAACTCGGTCATCTTGTACTTGAACAAAACTGGCTTACTAACCAGGATATTTCAAATCTTTTGAAACTGTCCGGTTTTGAAATAATAAAACACAACGAGAAAATCATAATCCCTTTTTACATACCGCTTCTTTCCGGCTTTATCAATCGATACCTTGTTCATTTTCCGCCATTTTGCTGGCTGGCTCTCACAAATATAGTTGTTGCAAGGCCGGAACCCCATTTGAACAATACCTCTACAACTAACCTTTTGCCTGTCTCAATAATAGTTCCGGCCCGCAATGAAGCCGGCAATATTGAAGAAGTTATAAACAGGATCCCATCATTTGGAAAGGAAACCGAAATTATTTTTGTTGAAGGGCACTCAAGTGACGGCACATATGAAATTATGAAAAATATGACTGTTAAATATCCGGGGAGAAATATAAAAGTTTGTCAACAGAAAGGGCAAGGAAAAGGAGATGCGGTTCGCATTGGGCTTGAAATGGCTTCGGGTGAAATACTGATAATTCTTGATGCGGATATGACTGTTCCGCCTGAATCGTTGCCCCGTTTTTATGAAGTGATTATTTCGGGAAAAGGTGAGTTTATAAATGGTGTGCGTCTTGTTTATCCAATGGAAAACCAGGCAATGAGATTATTAAATATAGTGGGGAATAAATTCTTCAGCCTGGCATTTACATGGCTTCTTGGACAATCAATAAAAGATACTCTTTGCGGAACTAAGGTTTTATTTAAACATCACTATGAATTGATATCAAAGAACAGGAAGTATTTTGGAGATTTTGATCCTTTTGGAGATTTTGATCTTTTATTTGGTGCAGCAAAACTTAATCTGAAGATTGCAGAACTTCCTCTGCGCTATCGGTCAAGAACATACGGAGAAACCAATATAGCACGATGGCGGCATGGCTGGCTTCTTCTTAAAATGGTTTTTTTTGCCGCCCGAAAAATCAAATTTATATAACACCATGCCAATACGATTGTTAAAACTCTGCTTAGAACATCCATGTGTCCGTGGAATAGATATCGACTCTCCTGAAGCTGTCATATTAAGACTTCGGATAATAAGAGAAAAAGCTTTTTTAAGAAAATTATATGTAGAATTTTACAAGATGATACTGAGGGTTTTGCCAGCGGATTATAGTGCACCTTTGCTTGAAATAGGTTCCGGAGGCGGATTTTTAAAAGAATATATTCCCGGGCTTATAACATCGGAAGTTTTGAAAATACATGCAGTTGATACAGTTCTTGATGCAAGGGATATTCCGTTTAAAAAAAATTCTTTAGGTGGAATTGTTATGGTTAATGTCTTTCATCACATTCCATCTGTAGACTCATTCTTAAAACAGGCCTCTTTTTGTATTAAAGAAAAAGGTTTTTTGCTCATGATTGAACCATGGGTTTCTTCATGGTCAAAGTTTATATATAAACACCTGCACCACGAACCATTTGATTCTGATACGGAAGAGTGGGGTCTTGTCAATGATGATTTTCCCCTGTCGCAGGCAAATTCAGCTCTTCCGTGGATTGTATTTGATCGTGATAAAGCAGTATTTGAACAAAGGTTTCCTGACTGGAAAATAAAAAACATTATACTGCATACTCCATTTTGTTATCTTTTATCAGGCGGGGTTTCCATGAGAAGTTTTATGCCTGGGTTTCTTTTTAATTTCTTTCATGGTTTGGAAAAGTTGATAAGTTTATGGAATAAACATATAGCCATGTTTGCATTAATAGTTCTTATAAAAAAAGATGATAGCTAATTTAACCATAATAACATTGGTTTATAAGCCATATTATAAATATTTATAATATACGCAGCATTCCATATTAATTGGAACTATCAATAAAGAAATAATTTATTCCCAGGGGTTTGCCTTAAAAATAAATTGCAATCTAAAATACTCTCTTTCCAACCAAAAGTATGAAATTGCTGTTTGCATGTATATTCCCAAGATCCGCGATTAGCGGTATTTTCCTTAAAATAAATATTGAAAAACCTCGTTGATTCAAGTAGATATGTGTTAAAGTGGGGTCAAAAGTGGGGTCAGTCAAAAGTGGGGTCAAAAGTGGGGTCAAAAAGTGGGGTCAGGTCAAAAAGTGGGGTCAAGTCTACATTTGACCTTTGAAATGAAAGGTCGATAATGAATCACAATGGGAAAGTGGGGTCAAGTCTACATTTGACCTTTGAAATGAAAGGTCGATAATGAATCA
>DYJH01000019.1 GCA_020723255.1 Desulfonema limicola
ATTCCTCTCAGTTTTCTTTTGTTATTGATCGTGTAACCATCTCAAAATTGTTTACTCCTGGCGGAGTATAACTGCCGGTTTCTATCAAAGGGCTGCCATTCTGAAGGGTCTGAGCGATAGTTGCTGCTTCTGAAATCCCCATGCCTTTTTCAGGATTCCCTTTAACATATATTCTTCTGTTTCTTGCCTCAAGGTCTTCAATGTTTGCCTCAAGTTTGTCTGCCGCTACTTCAAAAAGTCTTTTCTTGATTTTAGCTGCGGTGATTTTAACTGCGTTTCCCGCAAATGTAGTTCCCCTGCTGGAATATGAACCCATGTCAACAGGCGTAAGGTCAGTATCCGCCGTGATTATTTTGATATCTTCCGCATTGATTCCAAGTTCTTCGGCTGCTATCATGGTTAAAACCGTGTTCATTCCCTGCCCGATGTCCGATGCCCCGCTGAAAAGCATCGCCGTGCCGTCGGCCCATAATTTTATGGTAGCAGCCGAATAAGACTCTACACCCGGAGTCAGGTGAAAACTCTCGCCGGATACAAAACCGTTGCTTCCTATGCCCATACCCTGATAGAGTTTTCTTCCGACGCCCCTTTTCTTTTTCCATGAGACGGCATCCGCACCCTTTTGCAGGCATTCCTTTAATCCGCAGGTATGAAGTAAATGACCCAAAACGGTTCTGTCTCCGTTTTCCAAAGAGTTCTTCAGCCTGATTTCTATAGGATCCATTCCAAGCTCTTCCGCTATTTTATCGAGCTGAATATCCGCGGCCAGATGAACCTGGGTGCCTCCATGTCCTCTCATGGCTCCGCTGGGTTGCTTGTTTGTAAAAACTCTTGTACCGTTGTAACGGTACGCAGGAAGCCTGAAAGGCATGGCCTGGAGAAAACCTGAAAGAATCGTTGTGATATTACCACATATGGTATAGGCGCCGCCATCAAGAATGACACGGCTGTCTCTGACAAGTATTTTCCCGTCTTTTGAAACCCCCGTTTTCATCCGGATTATCTCAGGATGCTTTCTATGCGTAGCCATGAATTCTTCTTCCCTATCATAGGCTATTCTGACCGGCAAACCCGTCTTTATGGAAAGAAGACAAGCACAGAAATCAAGGGACATTAGTTCCCACTTGCCGCCAAAACCGCCACCCACATAAGGCTTAATCACCCTGATTTTACTTTCGGGCATAACAAGGGTTTTTGCCAGACCCCGTTTGAAATAATAGGGTGATTGGGTGGAAGCCCATACGGTCAATTTTCCGGAAGAATCGAAATGTGCAAGTACATTATGCGGCTCCATGGTCGCATGGATAACAGGTTGTGTCTTGAATATATCTTCAGCCACATAATAGGATTGCTTAAGGGCTTCATCGACATTTCCTATTTCCCATAAGTTTTGAGCACTTATATTGCCATTTCTGTCCTCATCTTCATGAATCAACGGGGCTCCTGGCTTCATCGCCTCTTCAGGATCAAATACTGCCGGAAGTACTTCATATTCTATGTTTACTAAATCCAAAGCTTCCTCTGCGATATCTTCACTTGTTGCAGCAACCGCCGCAATTTCATCGCCAATATACCTGGCCTTATCCATGGTAAGCATACATTTGTCCATCTGCCATGGAGCCTTTTCCAAAGCGCCGTGTTTTACCCCTGCAGTATCCTTTCCGGTAATGACGGCTTTTACTCCTTTAAGCTTCATCGCTTTACCTGTATCAATATTAAGAATCCTCGCATGTGCATGAGGACTTCTCAATATTTTGCCGTGAAGCATTCCAGGAAGGGCTATATCAATAGTATATTTTGCTTCCCCTGTTATGATTGCTTCAGCATCTACCCGTGGTAAATTTCTGCCTATTATCTCGTATTTTTCACTCATATGCCCCTCCATTTCCAGCCTTCGCTCTGGTTCAGCAAATATCATTATAGTCAATCATTCTCTGGCAATTCCTCTAACAATATTTAAATTCTCAAGCCATAAGGCCTTTTGAAGACAACTGCAAACACACAGTCCGCATCTTTCGCATTTTTCTCTTTCTATTTCTGCTATATCGCCTATTTTTATTGCTCCCCAGTTGCATACTTCTTCGCACACTCCACAGCCGAGACATTTTTTCTCATCTACCGAAACTACGATCCTTCTCTTTGTTTTCTCATATGCACTTATAACTTCATCAAAGTTAAGAATTTTGGACAGGAGTTTTAATTTCTTTAGCGTTTTCATTAAACCATTTTGCTTAGGCTTCAACCGGCATTGGAGATAAACCGGATATTGATAGAATCCCGTTACCGGACGGATAAAAGTCGGCTCGCGCATCCGGAAACAAGTCGGGTGCGTAAGGTTTGACAACTTTCTGGTATCCTTTCTCAAGAAAAGTGCTTTTTGCTATTACAGCTCCCGCTTCATTTGGAATTAATGCACTCTTAGATGTGGTGCACGCTCACAAATTACAACCCCCCTGCCCCCCTTTTCTAAGGGGGAATTAAAGCTGGTACAGAACCAATTGCGCGTATTAATTCCCCTCGGTGGGATTAAGTACTATCCCGACAATTCCCCATTAGAAAAGGGGGATAAAGGGGGTTGTAAAAATGCAATTCTATGCCACCTTTTTTTTAGACTTAGCCGTATCCAGAACAAGAAAGAACTGTTCAAGCTTCTTTTTAAGTTCCTCTTCTACAGCCGCAGAATTCTCCATGACGTCAACATCTACGGTCAGGATGGAAATTCCGGCCTTGTCTCTTAGCTGATCCTTTATCAGCCTGGATACTGCGCCGCACATACGGCAATTGGTATTAAAAAAGTTTACTGCGCCATCCACCCCGCATTGTATAGCATCGTTGATAATCATATCTGAGAACACTTCATAAGGTCCATAGAACCCATGGTATGGTTCAGTATAGAAGATTCTGGCAAGCGCCTCGAGCGGTTTGGAAGGATCTATCTTTGCAACCTCGGCTTCATTATAGTAGTGATACATGGGTTCCGCCACTAAGGTGGCGCCCTGCTGTTCCATCCAATCAAGCAAACTATGCATCCCGGGAGGAAAAGTATAACAACTGACCAGGCGGTATTTTTCCTCAGGGGTATAACCTTTCCCACGGGCAACACATTCTTTCATTTCATCCAGAAATGCCTGACAATAATCTACCCCTTCCTGCCTTCCGGCATACATCATGCGCAAGAAATGGATTAAAAAACCGGTTCCGCTTTTTACAGGGCAGGGTCTTGCCGTCTTAATAAGATTGTGGATCTCAACACTTATTTCCATCTGCCTCTTTGTCAGCCTTGTTGCTTCCGACAGCTTGTCATAATTCATCTTATGCCCGGTGGTTTTTTCCAGAAACTCAATTGCATCTTTAATTTCTTCTGTCATGAAATCGAGCCCCTTCTGGGTCCAGAAGAGATAAGGCCTGGTAATGCAAAAGACAGGCACATCATAGAGCGCGCCCATAATATTTGCATTCTGAGCACAATTATCGCATTGGCATAAGCTCGTGTTCACGATTGCAGTCGGTTTCGGATACCAACCCTTTGCAAACCAGCCTATGGGAGCGCGCTGGGCGGAACAGATTTCGGGCCGGATGCCGATGGATTTTGCGGCAGTAAAAATCTCATCTTTATTGCCCATATATAAGGAA
Organism: Desulfonema limicola; assembly: GCA_020723255.1. Classification (GTDB taxonomy): domain Bacteria; phylum Desulfobacterota; class Desulfobacteria; order Desulfobacterales; family RPRI01; genus RPRI01. The sequence goes on from DYJH01000019.1 coordinate 3,634, forward strand.
AACATACCGGCGATAAAGTCGTATTCGATACCAGCAATATCCATAGCCCAATAGATTTCAGTAGGAAAAGACATGACATTTGTAACAAAAGGTTTTCCTCCCTTTACTGCTGACATCACTTCATTGCATAGCTTTATTGTCAGATCATAAAACATGGTTTCCGCACGGGTAGTGCTATGATGATCCCTCAATTGCGCCATGATAGGGATGCCCTGTTCAAACATTGTTGTATCAATATTTTCTATCTTTCTTAATTTCATATTTCCACCTCCAACGATAACATCTCAACGAATGCTTCAATTCTTGTCCTGATCTGCCCGCTGAAACCTCCTCCATATTCTATATCCAAATCTAAAACGGTTACTCCCTCGTCCTCAAGCCTGGTCTTCCACATCGGCAGATTAAGAATATAAGGAGCGCAGCACCTCATGGTGAGAGCAATTATCCCGTCAAGTCTGAAATCCTTTGCTATTTGTGATATCCAGTCGGTTCTGTTTTGAGGCGGATTGATTCTGGGACAGGAACACTTGGGAAGCAGATAGCGTTTTGCAAGCGACTTCCATGGGTCGTCTCCCGCTTCCACCTGTTCCCACCAATACCGGGAACCGTTGCAGAAATCATCAACAACTACGTTTACACCCAGGCTCTCAACACTTTTTACGAAAGAAGGGGTGTTCAGCACCGCACCGCTGATCATAATTCTTGGCGCAGCAGGAATAGTGCGGCCCGTAGTTTTGATTTCCTCCAGCAGTTTTTCCAACAAGGTATTGAAATCTTCTCTCGGCATTCTGACCGCCGCATTTAAGACCTCCAGCATTTCGGCGCCTGTAAGCGGAGGAGTATCGCTTTTCATCAGATCATGAAGTTTTTTCAGATCTTTTCTTGTCTTGTTGTAAAGTGCGATTGAATCGGCTATAGCCTCATCTGTTATTGTTACGCCAAAAAAGTTTTCCAGGTTCTTTTTAAACTCCATAACCTCGCCATGATAAAATTTGTAAGCCAGGTCATTGAATTTGCGCGGCGTATCAAGAAGGGGCAGGATAGGGATATTGTGATAATGACTGCCGACTTCCGCCAAACGGATGACTCCTTCGCAAGGGGTAGCCCCCGCAATGCAATCCAGAAATCCGTATTCACCTCTTAGCTGCAATTCCAGTATCGTCCGGCTAAAGGAGCAGGTGCCGCCACCGAAGAGATATTCATTGGCCAAGTCCAAGGAGATTTCTTCATTTCCGCCTGTGAGCCGGAAAGGCATCATGCCCGCGGCGTGAATTACCTCTTCAGGCACGTTGATGCAAATCCATCCTACAATTTTCTTCCCTTGTTCTTTCCATTTCCTGGCCGGTTCGGTAAAGGGGAAAGAAACATTCACCTTTGCTATTTCTTCCATAGTTTTAAGCATTTCTGCCATTTGATTCCTCCTTTAATTTGATTATAGCATTAAGCTTTAAGCTGCCGACAACTTTTTGCTTTGTTTTTTGTAGATAGCATTGGCGAACATCGCAGCTCCCAGCGCACCGGCAATCTGGGTATCATATTTAGGTGTCAAAGCTTCAACCCCAATGAGTTTTTCAATTCGTTTAACAATACCTTTGTTTTTAGCAATTCCGCCGGTGATGGCAAAATCTTTCTCCACTCCGATTCTTGTAAGAAGTTCCAGAATTCTTGTGGCCATTGCCTTGCAGTATGCAGCAAGAACCATGTTTTTTGACCAGCCGCTTTTTAAAAGACCGGTAGCTTCGGATTTTGCAAACACCACACAGGTGCTGCTGACAGCTTCCGGTTCTTCAGCTACGTCAAGAGACATATCGCCGATATCAGTTACCGGAACCTTCAACATCTCCGCAAACACCTCCATGCCGCGTCCGGTTCCTGCAGCGCATTTGTCGTTCATAAGAAAGGTTAAGCATTTTCCTTTCTCATCGATATGAATGGTCTTACAGTCCTGCCCACCCATATCAAGCACAGTTCTGACAGTGGGGCCATACATAAAATTTGCTCCCAGCGCATGGCATGATATTTCGGTTATTGCTTTGTGTGCGAAAGGTATATTTACCCGGCCATAACCCGTTCCAATGAGATAGTTAATGTTATCAAATGTGAGGCCTGGGGTGTCTTTAAGACACAAAGACATGGCGTTTTTAGCGCTTTTCGGACTGCTTGAACCGCTTCGGGTGTTGCTGTAAGCATATATCTGGCCATCACACAAAACAACCATCTGCGAACTTACCGAGCCGACATCAATACCGGCGGAAATAACATCCGCTTTTCTCCAATCCATTTCGGGGTTCACATAGGTTGACTCTACCCATCGAAAATATTCTTTTTTCTCTGCCATTTTTTGTATTTCCTCCTTATCCCTGCGCAATTAGCGCCGCACCAACGGCGCTTGTAAAAATCGGATCTTCCGGCACTGAGATTTTTGTTTTCAGAAACCCTTCAAGACCGTCAATGAAGCCTTTATTCAGTGAAACTCCGCCGATAACTGTTACGGCATTTTCCATTCCAACCCTTCTGACCATTGAGGAACATCTCTCGGCTACGGCTTTGTTAATCGCTCTTGAGATGTCCGCCGTAGTAATTCCTTCTGTGTTTATTAACGATACAACTTCCGATTCCGCAAATACAGCACACTGAGCATTCAATGGAATATTCTTGTCGGACTCAAAATGGAGCTTAATGAACGTTTCAAGGTCTGTTTGAAGAGCCCGGGCCATTGCCTCAATAAATGCGCCCGCTCCTGCCGCACATCTTTCATTTGTGGCAAAATCCACCACATTTCCATTGATATCGCATTTCGCTACCGCTGCCTTCTCGGCGCCCATATCAACAACCGTTCTTGAAGCCGGAACTTCAAATATGGCTCCTCTGGTGCCTGAAGAAATTTCTGTCACCACATCATTGGCAAAACCAGCTTTCTTTCCTCCGGCGCCGGTGGCGACAATTTTTCCGATAGCATCTCTGCTGATTCCGGCCTTGGCAAGCGCTCCGTTTAATGCGTTCCTGATGACCTGTTCTTCATCCTGTTCTTCTTCGCCACCGGCCATGTGACAATATTTTGCCATAATCTTGTCGCCGTTCATTATAACGGCTTTAGTGCTTGACGCACCTACATCTATACCCATTGTAATCATAAAGTTAAACCTCCTCTTAAATAAAAATAGTTTTTAAAAAATACAGAATTTAAATAAAACCACAAATACTGTTAATCAAACCCTAACAGAATTTAATTTTAATACAACCCCAATATATCTATAGTATAACTATAGTATATTACTATTGGTTGTAAAACTCCGTCTTTAATAAAAGATAGCGAAAAATAACTCGGAGGATATTAACAGAATTATTATTAAATACAGCCTCAAGATAACTGCTTTAAAACTATAGGATAATATTATTGCTATTGAGAGCTTAATCAGCAAGAGCAAAATAGCGGTATTTAAGTTTTAATAGATATAACATGCTTAAATAACATTATTAAGATTTGATAAATTTTTATAAAATTACATCTCCATGCCGAGGTTCTTTATGCCCCGGCATGGAGTGAAGTAAGTATCTTACTTAGACAGCAGCAAGAAATTATTTACGCTAAAAAAGCTGGAATCCAGTTTTGAAGCAGGCATATATAAAAATGCTTCCGGGTGCGCTGCTCGGTTTACGGCAGTAGCATGATAAGATTTTTCGTCAATAAAGAATTGAGAATCCCAATCTCCTGTATTGTTTTTACCGCTAGGAGCCTCGCTGTAATGTAATAAAGTTACGACCCAAGTCCGGAAATCGCCGGATTTTTCAAATACCTCCTTGTACCATATGGTATAAGTTTCCTGATCAACATAATTTATATGCAAGCCCCAGTTATAATACGGATCCTTAGGCATCTGTTCCACAATCCATACTTTTCTTGGAACATAGGTAATATTATGAGGCGCCCAAGATGCGCCCTTCCATTTTGGATCTTCATGGCCATATTTAATATGTTTGCCGGTATAGGGAAATACCCTGGTAATTCTTCCATCCGGTAATTCCTGGACCGGTAGCATATTGGGACTGGTAAAAGAAACGAGAATTGTCTTTTCTCCCACATATTTCCATTTCATGTTTCTGTCTTTCCCATCCCACATATAATTCATATCCAACCATGAATCAGAACCCATATAGGGGTCAGACCTCGTTGTTGCGCCAGTTTGCCGAATCCTTCGAATAGCAGGAACATAGGCATAATTGCTATCTGTTCTCGCGTCCATATAAATGTAAGCCAATGTATTGGTTCCTTTCACGCTCATCGGCTCCATAACATTCTGAAATTGGAAGTAAAGAATCTTGTCGGGATTATTTTTTATTTCCTGACCTGGCTGCCTGCCATTCATATAAAGGCGCTGATCCAAGCCTTGAATATAGCGTTCCTCTCCATTTTTGTTTATCCAACTAATATAGATATGCTCTCTTGAACCTGTGAAACGGTATCTCTGGAAATTAAAGTTATATATGATTTTTTCTCCGGCTTTGGGATCTTTGAGATCAATATTTGGAAAAGGATAACCGTAAATATTTTCAGGATATTTTCCGGTATGTTTATCGATCAAATCTCCCTCAGAATTTACGTCGAATTTTCCTTCATTCTTTGCGCTCGCTGCAATAAAGCTGTCATTTTGTTTGTATTTGAAGTTTATCTGCCCCGGAGTAATAATAAAGTCACCCCTTTCAACCGCACGGTACATAGACGGAATAAGCAGATCTTTGTATTGAGCGCAGTTTTTCTTGTCAATCACCTTGGGCAAATCAAAAGCATGAACGATACCGCTGCACAAAAGCAAAACAAACATCGAACACATTAATAAAACGAAATACTTTAAACTTTTTCCTCGCTTCATTTCTTCCTTTCCTCCCTTTGCCTTTATAGTTGTTGTAATTATTTTTTCTCCGACATTGAACAGCCCTTTTGAGGTCGCATCGAGTAAAAAGCCCTGTCAGACAATACATGAAACAACAAAAGGGCTGTTTAATGCCTGAGATAACCTCTCTATTTAAAAAGTCAAACAAATCACCCAATTGATTGGTATGGTTACACGTAAAAAATTTTTGTGTATTTTGGGACTGCGCCGCTTTTTATGATCAACAAAAAACTCGGAAGAGAGCGGCCCTGATTACAGATTTAATTTGATGTATATTAGCAGGATTTTTTTTGAACACAACTACAAGATAACAACATGTTAGCTATAGGATAAAACTATTGTTCTTTAAGGCTTAATAAGTATGAGCGAAGGTTGGCGTCTCTGTCTTTCAAGCCAAATTTTTTTCTGAGACTTATTCTGTGAAATTGAACTGTGCTGATGCTTACAGCTAACAATTCCGCAATATCTTTAATTGATCTCCCCTCTTTTACAAGGGCTGCAACTTCAATTTCTCTGGGTGTAAGATTATAATGTTTAAATTTCAATAAAGGTAAAAATGACGAAATAATATTATTTAGATTTGATTCGACAATATTTAAAACAGAAAGCTGGCGGGAAGACAGATTGCTGTTCTTTAAATTATTAATATAAGGCAAAACAAGTTCTCTGACGTTGGATAAAATTTTTCCTTCGATATCAGCCTTGCTTCCTTCCAGTTGGTGCAATAAAACCTTTAAAGCCGCATTGACCTCTTCAAGGTTTTCGGTTTTGAGCGTTAATTTTTTTTCAGCCCGTTTACGCTTTGTGATATCTTTGAAATAAACGGACAGACCCTCTTCCGAAGGATAAGCGTGAGCCTCGAACCATCTGCCGAAGAGGAAAAGAGCATCAAAAAACATAGGAGTTTTACTTGCCATAGCAGTCCAGTAATACTGCATATATTCCTTCTTGGTTTTCGGGAACAGCTCAGCCAATGTCTTGCCGATAACTTCCTCCCTTGTCTTTCCCATAACTATTTCTGCCTGCTGATTCAGATCGGTGAAACGGCCTTCCCTGTCCCAGGTAAAATAAATATCTGTAATGCTTGCCAGAACAGTAGCAATCTTCTGGTTAGAAATGCGTAAAGCATCGTCAACTTGTTTGTATTCTGTCAGGTCATGTATCGTCAAGACCGTAAGCTCACAACCGCTGCTATCTTTAAATTCCAAAGCAGATAATTCTGCGGGAAACCTGGCCCCATCCGCTCTTCTTAGAAAAAGTTCGCCCACGGACTTACCTGTACGAATTAGCTCCTTAAGAAATATGGGCGCCCGTGGATCATCATGATCGAAAAGTGCATTAATGGCTATGTGCGACATCTCTTCCTCCGAACGTCCCAGCATCTCACAGGCAATAGAATTTGCAGCAAATAGTGAGCCGCCAGACAGCCCTATGATCACACCATCAAGAGAGGTTTCGAGCAATAAACGAAACATTTGTTTACTATCCGCAAGACTTTTAACCGTTTCTGCTTTTTTCATTTATTTCTTTCCCTTTCAATCTAAAGCCGTTTTGTTAAAACGTTTTATAACCAGTTTTGATTTTATTATATCTGGTTTTGCTGATCAACCGAATTAATACAAGCCTATATATTATCTTATTGAAATCAGCAATTGCGGATGATATTTTGCGTATGCATGTTGTTAAAGCGTAATTATTTTTTCTGGAGACTTATATGAACAACCTGTCAATGGATATAAACCGAGAATACAATGTTTAATGCTATTTTAAATGGATTAAGCGGGCTTGGGTCCGGCTTTGTGAATATGCACTGGTCAAATCCGGTTATGATTACTGCCGGATGTATTCTCCTTTATCTTGCTATAAAAAAAGATGTTGAGCCTCTTTTGCTTGTGCCGATTGGTTTCGGAGCAATACTAGTAAATATTCCATTTGCCGACCTTATGGAACAGGGTGGATTTTTAAGAACAATATACAATATGGGAGTTTCAAACGAAATATTTCCCCTTCTTATTTTTATCGGCATAGGCGCCATGACGGATTTTGGACCGCTTCTGGAAAACCCCAAAATATTTCTTTTGGGTGCAGCCGGACAATTCGGCATGTTTTTAACAATAGGACTATCCCTGTTTTTCGGATTTTCGAAACTTGATGCAGTTGCTATTGGAGTAATCGGAGCCTGTGACGGCCCAACCGCTATTTATGTATCATCAAAATATGCTCCACACCTTCTGAGTGCAGTCTCGGTAGCCGCTTATTCTTATATGTCTCTTGTTCCAGTAATCCAGCCCCCTATCATGAAATGGCTTACCACAGAAAAAGAACGTGTTATAAGCATGGATACAAAGACTCTGCCTGCATCAAAAACTGCGAGAATAATCTTTCCAATATTAGTAACTGTGGCAGGGGGACTAATTGCTCCAAAGGGGCTTCCGCTTCTTGGCACAATAATGCTTGGAAACCTTATGAAAGAATCCGGAGTTGTTAGCCGCCTTGCAAAGGCATCTGAAAACGAAATCGCAAATACCGTAACCCTGTTGCTTGGAATATCAATCGGAGCTACAATGAACGGTGAGCTTTTCTTAAAGCCGCAAACTCTTCTTATTCTTGCATTCGGTTTTGTTGCTGTCTGCCTTGATACGGTCTGCGGCATTTTGTTCGGAAAACTTATGAATTATTTAACAGGCGGCAAAATTAATCCTCTTATAGGCGCAGCCGGTATTTCAGCATATCCCATGGCAGCCAGAGTTGTTCAGCGCGAAGGACTAAAGTACAACCAATTTAATTTTCTTCTTATGCATGCGGCGGGAGCAAACACAGGAGGGCAGGTCGGTTCGGTTATCGCTACAGCTATAATGCTTTCCGTACTTCAGGGCATGGGTATAATTTCTTAATAATCTTCACAAATACAACACGTAAAGGGCAATAAAAAAAGTATGTCTTCCGATTTTTTTATAAAAGCGGCTTTCTCTGTTTATAATACTTGCTGGAAGATAATTATACCTCTGTTGCATCTTAACAACAGGCTCTCCGAAGGTTTTTTGCAACGCACTCTTAAAGAAGAACCTCCAAAAGCCGAACTTTGGATTCAGGCTGCATCAGCCGGAGAGTCATATTTAGCTACTGAGATTTTAAAAAATTTAAAATTTAACCGGCCCATAACTATTCTGCTCACATCAGGAACAAAACAGGGTCTGGATATTCTTGAACGCTCTATAAAACAAATCAATGATAAACACATTATTGCACGTACTTTTTTCTTTTTTTTTGATCAGCCCGGTCTGATGGAGAAAGCCGTAAAAATAATCAGTCCCAAAATAACGGTTCTTCTTGAATCCGAGATGTGGCCGGGACATCTTCTGGCGCTCAAAAAATCCGGATGCAAAACAATAATAATTAATGGAAGAATAACCGGTAAAAGTTTGAAAAAATATCTGCTCTGCAAATTATTCTGGAATTATCTAAAGCCCGACAAAATATATGCGATATCAGAAAATGACGCCAGGCGCTTTGCAACCCTGTTTGGGAATGAATCCACAGAAGTCATGCCAAATATAAAATTTGACAGATTCGGAAGCAATGATCTTGAGTCTTTCATAAAAAATCCTTTGGAAGAATTATTGGGACAAAACGCTCCATTTGTTGTGCTCGGATCGGTAAGAAAAAAAGAAGAATCACTTCTAGAAAAAATCATACTTGATATTCTCAAAAGAAATCCGGATATAATCATAGGTCTTTTTCCGCGCCATGTGCACAGAGTAAAACATTGGGGCAAAGCCTTAAAGCGTATGAATATAAGATGGACTCTTAGAACTGACATTATAAAACCGGTTTCAAAGGGAAGTGTAGTATTATGGGATACATTCGGAGAGCTTATTCATGCATATGAAGTTGCAAAAACGGCTTTTGTAGGAGGAAGTCTTGTGCCTCTGGGCGGTCAGAATTTTATTGAAGCATTAAATTACGGAATAGTGCCAGTCATTGGACCATACTGGGATAATTTTTCATGGGTAGGCAGGGAAATTGCAGAGCAAGGTCTGATAAGGGTCGCAAAAAACTGGCAGGAAACAGCAGATATTCTTATTGAGCAAATTATCAATCAACCCTCCCGTGAAAAAACGAAATCCGCCGCCAGTCAATATTTTAAGCGCAGACAGGGAGGCACAGTCTTTGCTTGTAAGGTAATTGCAGATCTTTTGAGGTTTTAGAAACGTAACTGCAAGCCGGCCCCGAATCCGAAATCGGAATGCCACTGGGCGATAATGGAAAAATTTTTATTGATGAGATAGGACAGGCCTGCACGTCCTTCCCAGAGAGTTTCAATGTCGTATTCAGCATCGCCGTAAAGGGTGAGGCGTGGAAAAATAACAAAATGCTTCCCAAGGGTTATGCGTGCTCCAACGCGGGAATCTATCCAAAACATGGACTCAAAATTGAACGGAAGCAGGTAACGCGCCCCAAGAACAGCAAAGATATCTTCGGATTCATTTCCCGTTCCGTCAGCAAAAGCCCCTGCGAAAACAGAAGTAAAGCTATTAAAATAACGGTCCCAGGTGAATGTGTATTCCCAATCGGTATTTTCCGAATTTTGCCATCCAACTTCCCATTCGGCAGTTAAATTGTTGCGCGTGTCCGAAAGCATGAGAAAGCCTTCGGTCATGTTGCTCAAAGCATCGGCACGTCCGAAGAAATACCGGTGTTCTTTGTAAAGTTCCGGCCGTATGGCGGAAAGTTCCGGATTGAGCGAATACTCTTTGTAGTGTATAAGCCGTGCCATTCCGTTTTCCATGTGATAAAGGATATGGCAGTGAAAGAACCAGTCGCCGGTCTCATCGGCGTCGAATTCAATCACCGTCGTGGACATAGGAGAGACATCCACTGTGTGCTTCAGCGGCGCATGGTCGCCCTGGCCGTTTACGACCCTGAAAACGTGCCCGTGAAGATGCATGGGATGATGCATCATTGTGCGGTTGATCATTATAAAGCGCACAGCTTCACCGGCGCGGATGCGAATGGAGTCGGTCTCCAAAAGCGGCTTGTTGTTGATAAACCAGACAAAGCGTTCCATATCACCATCCAGTGTAAGTCGTATCTCACGTACAGGCTTACCCGGCTTCAGCGCTGTGTTCTTCAAAGACTTAAGCTTTGGATAAGGAGGCCAGGGCCTCGAAGGATCCATGCCGTCCGGTCCCGGGGCAAGATTTTTTGAATTTGAAACATCGGATGCGAACAGGCGAAAATCGTAAGTGTATTTTTTCCCTGAATGTTTTGTGTTATATTCATTTTCATTATTATCTTCTTTTTCAATGTGCTGCATTGTTTCAGCATGATGCGCACCGTGGCCTTTATGGTCATTCATGTTATTCATTCCATTCATATCATGCATTTTATGCACATCTTCCGGCATATTTTGCTCAGCCCCGCCGTTCATCTCCATGCCGGGCATTTCATGCCTTCCATGTCCCTCCATCAATTCCATGCCGGCCATGCCGGGTTTATCGAATTTTCCCGCTTTGACGTCTCCATCTGGCATACCCATTGCTCCGGCCGGTGTAAGTGCAAATACCTGCTTAATGCCTGTTCCACCCATTGCATGGTACAGGTTGGAATGGGGCACTTCCGGCGCCAGGTGACGCTTACCGGAACCTATCCAGACAGAGGCGTATCCGGATCCGTCCTGCGGAGTTGCCCTGAACTCGTACGCTCCGGCACCAGGAACTGTGACGAGAATATCGTACGTTTCCGCTATAGCGATCAGAAATCGGCCGGTCTTAACCGGAGCGACATCCGGGCCGTCGGCAGCTACAATTGTCATGGGTCCACCGGCGTATTCAACGTAAAAATAGGTGGCAGCGGAGCCGTTGACCACGCGCAGCTTTACTGTTTCGCCGGGCATCGCTTCAAGAGCGGTTTCGGGTTCGCCGTTGGCGAGAAACGCGTCGTAAGCAATGTCCGAGATGTCCATGGGAGGCATGCGCTGCAATTCGCGCTTGAAGTAATCGCCTATCTTTCCGGCACGCGCGGCTCCGGCTATGCTCTGGCTGTTTCCTTTTTGTATCGCATACCATTCGCCGCCGCCCATCTTTAAGGTGCGGTTTACAGTATGCGGATCCTCGTCCGTCCAGTCGGACAGAAAAACAACATAATCCCTGTCCGGCTTGTTTCCGTCGGTAGCAGGCTCAAAAATCAAAGTACCGTAAACCCCGCTTTGTTCCTGCAATTCAGTATGGGAATGATACCAGTATGTCCCGCTCTGTCTTACTTTGAACTCGTAAGTGAATACTGCTCCGGGTTTAATGGGCTGGAAACTGATGTATGGGACTCCGTCCATTTCCGGTGGAAGAAGTATTCCGTGCCAGTGAATGGAGGTATCTGCATTCATTTTATTATGAACGTGTATTCGCGCTATGTCGCCTTCCCTGAAACGCAGCACAGGCCCCGGAACTGTTCCGTTTATGGTCATGGCCGTGGCCTGTTTGCCCGTTATATTGATTTTACGTTCAGCGATCTCAAGATGATATTCAACAACTGCCGCCCGGGCTTTGCTGAATGCAGGGTGGAACAAGACAACTGCGATCAAAATATATTTAATAATTTTAATTAAGTACATCCAATTATCTGCTTTCTCATTTTATCGCTGAAGTATCGTAACAACATGAGCAGCAATACTCCCCGTCTGCGCTCAATCCAACCGCTCAAAGCCGGAAAAGCAGCTGCCGTTGCTATAAATCCAAACATCAAAGCCACCCCAACTTCACGTAAGTTAACTCTTATGGGGAAGATGATCGCTGTGCTATTGCAATAATAAACAATCCGTTGAAAATGTTGCTGCCGAGTGCATCGCCAAGCGAAATCTGAGGATCTCCGGCTAAAGCGGCACTGATAGCAACAGACAGTTCCGGCGATGATGTGGCAAATGCTGCCTCGGTTGCGCCGATAATTCAGGCTGAAACACGTGCCCAATGAGCCAGGCCGACAATACCGCGAACAATAAGTTCTCCGCCTATTCCTGCGCTGAGAACACCTAAAATTAATGCCATGTAATTATTCATGGTGGGCTCCCGATAGACACACTTTCATTTTTCTTGATTATAATCCTGTTCTGTCCGTCAGGCAACCAATTGCATTGAATTAAAGCGATTTTTGGTGAAATATCCAGTGATAGTCAAGCTAATTAAGAATGAGCATCTTAATTTATATATTTTTTTTCAGGCTAACATGATGCGGATCAGGAGTCAGACCGGAGGTAAACTCATTTTGCCGTGGGAATATAACAGTAAGGATTACCCCTTCATGAGCCACTTAATGCAGGTTGTTTTTCCACCAGTTTATTCATTATAAATGATTTAAAAGTATTACCATCCTTAAAATGAATATTTACACCAACAACAATAAGATCAACGGGAAATTTAAATCTGCCCCCCATTCTGGTAAAATCTTTCTCGGTTGTCATAACAAGTTCTGCGCCCAGTTTTTTTGCAGATTGTGAAATTCTTTCTGTATCATCACAAGAATAGTAGTAATGATCAGCAAATCCGAAAAAGTCCAGAATTTCACATTTAAACTCTTCAATGGTTTTCCTAAAGCGCTCATTTCCTGCAATTCCTGAAAAAGCCACAATCTTTTTTCCGGCTAACCAAACATAATCTCTTGACACTTCATATTTAAAAAAAGATATCCAATCGGCTCTGCTCTCTTTTCCTGCATTAAAAAAATAATAAGAATTATATGTTTCAAAAACTGCATGGCTTTTTGAAATGCTCTTAAACATATCCGGTTCAGCAGTACTATCCGAAGAAGACCCTGTAATAATAAATGCATCGGCCCTTTTAGCCGATTCGACAGGCTCTCTTAGAATCCCTCTGGGGATAAGATGAAAATTACCGAAAGGGTTGCTATGGTCTAAAAGAAGTATATCAATATCACGAAACAGTTTAATATGCTGAAACCCGTCATCTAAAAGGATAACATCCACTTTGAAATTTTTTATGGCTGATAAACCTGCTTTATATCTGTTATGCCCCACTACAACAGGAATATTCTTCAGTCTGGCCGCCATCATAAAAGGTTCATCACCGGACTGTTGAGGCCCAATAAGTATTTCCTTGCCGTTGCTTACAACCGCCCCTTTTTTTTCATACTCCCCCTTGTATCCCCTGCTGACCACTGCAACTTTGCAGCCAGACTCAGCAAGCATTTTGGCAAGATATATTGTTATGGGTGTTTTTCCGGTTCCTCCGACTGTTAAATTGCCAACTGAAATAACCCTGCACGGAAGTCTTTTTTGTTTGAATATGCTTTTCTTATATAAAACAGCTCTTACTTTAACCAGTGTGCAGTATATAACTGATAGAATAAACAGCAACAATCTCAAAGGAGAAACCCGGTTTTCCCCTTCGGAATACATAACCGTCTCGATTTTTTTTCGTAATATATTCATGGAAAAGCTATTCGGCATTAAGAAGTGTATATATGCCAAATCCTAAAAACACCAGGTTAGGAATAAGTGCGGCAATTAACGAATTAAGAATGCCTCCTTTACCCAGCGAAATGCAGAAACCGAAAAAAACCCAATAAGAAAAAGCAGCTCCTATTCCATATACTATATTTACAGGCAGGCTTTCTTTAGCCTTTACTTTGAAAGCTATTCCGGTAGCTACAAAACACATTATTATACAAATAAAAGGAAAAGTAAGCTTTGCATAAAAATCTGTCCTGTAAACTGTTGCATCATAGCCTTCAGATTCAATTCTTTTAACATAATCAAAAAGCCCGGCTGCGCTCATAGATTCGGCTTTAACAGCAACTACCCCGATATCTTCCGGCAAAAAATTAAGATGTTCTGCAAGCTTCTTATGAAATGATATTTTACTGTTATTCTTATCAAGCTTCTGTTCGATAATATCATATAATGTCCAGTTTTCTTGATTAAAAACCCCCTTTTCACAATCAATCCTTCTTACTACGCGGAAATTATCATCAAAGAAATAGAGTTTAACTCCATGGATGGTTTTTTCTGATGAATTAAAAAATTCTATATGGGCAATTAAATGATTGCTTCTTATCCAAATGTCTTTTTCTCTCAGGGCCACAGCAAATTTTTTGTGGTTTGCCTGCGCCAGTATTTTTACGGTCTTGCTTTGCATTATCGGAACAACCACTTCCGACAGAAAAACAACAATGAGAAAAAAAGCCGCTCCTATTGCAAGTATAGGTCTCAAAAGATGATAAACGCTTATTCCACCGCTTTTTAACGCAACAATTTCATTATTTTTATTCATGATGCCAAATGTTATAAGTATAGCTAATAAAACGCTAAGAGGAATAAATTGAGCGATCGGCATTTTTGAAATAAAACAAAAAAAGGCCTTGGGGAAGGAAAGGCCTGTTTCGAAAAAAATTTCTGTTTCATCAAAAAAATCCACCACAATATATATGCCTATAATAGCAGCTATAATGAAACAAAAGTATTTAATAATCTCCTTTGTTAAATATCTATCTATTATAGACATGAGTATATGCTCTTTCAATTTAACATGTTTCAATAAAGCGTAATTTTATTTTTGAAAACAAATCTATAACCGCAGAAAAATTGACAGGGCGTTCGTTTGCTGTTCTTATAAAAAGATATATGCCCATACCGCCTATGAATATATTCGGCGCCCACATCCCGATAAATGGGGGATAGAGCCTGGTCTCACCCAATGCATAACCAATTGAAAGAATAAGATAATAAAGCAAAAAGAATATAAGGCCCAGCCCCAGGCCGAATGAACGCGTTGCAGACTTGAGCTGAGTGCCAAGCGCCACCGAAAGAATACCCAGAACAAGACATGCAAAGGGAATAGAAAATTTCTTATGGAGTTCAAAAAGAGCATTATAATATCTTGAGTCTTTTACCTTGGCGTTATCAATATTATCCAGAAGCTCATAAAAAGACATTTCTTTTTCATTTTTTCTTTGCCCGTTTTTTTCTATTTCTGCAAAGGCGTTCTTTAGATCAAGATTAATATCATATGTGTCAAACCCTATTGAATTGACAGACTTTTTTTTCGAACTGACCTGATTTATGATTCCGCCAAACAGCCTTAATCTGAAAGATAATCTGTCTTTTTCAAAGAAGAGTACTCCTTTTGGAGCGATAACTGTACTGACCATATCTTGAGAACGTTTGTCTTCCACAAAAACATCTATAAGTTCATCGTTTTTTATATCTATTTTATTAACGTAAAGCATAATGTTTTTAAAATTATCATTGAAAGTTCTCTCTTTGAGCCCTAACTCAAAATTTGTCTGTGCAATTTCCATTGTCAGCTTTTTAATGGATAGCCTTCCCCAAGGCATAGCATAAACAGAAATAAATAATGTGAGTATGCAACCTATAAGACAGAAAATAAGCACAGGGGGGAGTAATCCATAAATGCTTATTCCCCCTGTTTTCAAAGCTATTATTTCATTATCGCTCGAAAGCCGTAAAAAAGTAAGAAGAATAGCCATCATAACAGACATTGGAATTACAAATAACAAAAAATTAGGAACAATATAAATGAGCATTAGTCCGATTTTAGGCAGGCTCATGTTATAATTTACAACAAGATTCGTAATAAAAAGTATTTTGGCCATCAAAAACAGAAAAGTAAAAAAAAGTGTATTAACGGCAAAAGGAGATAACATCTCCTTAAATAGGTATCTGCTGACAATGCTATTGATTTTCATTTTGTGTCGCCGTTTCCGAACT
Organism: Desulfonema limicola; assembly: GCA_020723255.1. Taxonomy (GTDB): domain Bacteria; phylum Desulfobacterota; class Desulfobacteria; order Desulfobacterales; family RPRI01; genus RPRI01. Next base: position 19,264 of record DYJH01000019.1, read on the forward strand.
GCATCTGGTATAGCTTGTAATATTCTCCTTCTTTAGCTATAAGATCTTCATGCCTGCCCTCTTCTACGATACAGCCGTTAACTATCACAATTATTCTATTGGCATAGCCAATTGTTGACAGCCTATGAGCAATAACAAATGTGGTTCGCCCCTTCATCAGGTTTTCAAGAGCTTTTTGAACAAGCCTTTCAGCTTCAGTATCAAGTGAAGAAGTAGCCTCATCAAGTATTAAAATAGGGGCATCTTTTATCAGCGCTCTTGCTATGCATATCCTCTGTTTTTCTCCTCCTGAAAGACGCCCTCCGAGTTCACCAAGCATTGTGTCAAACTTGTCGGGGAATCCCTGAATAAAATCATAAGCATAAGCCGCATTAGCAGCTGTTTCTATTTCTTTGTCAGACACATTCCGGTTCCCATAAGCTATATTGTTTCTTACTGTGTCATTAAAGAGTATCGGTTCCTGAGTAACTATGGCAACCTGATCACGAAGAGACGAGATTGAAGCTTTTCTGATATCAACCCCGTCTATAGACAAAGACCCGGCATTAACGTCATAAAATCTTGGAATAAGATTAACCAGAGAGGTTTTGCCGCCCCCGCTCATGCCAACAAGAGCAATTATCTCTCCCGGCTTTACTTTCAGGTCGATATTTTTTAGCACCATTACATCCTTGTACTTGAATGAAACATCCTCAAATACTACATTGTGGGGGCAGCGTTTTAATTCAACAGGATTCTTATCTTCTTTGATTTCCGTTTCTCTTTCTATAATATCAAATATCCTGTCGGTTGCAGAAAGACCCTGCTGAAGATGATTATTAAGTTTGCTTAGTTTTTTCACCGGATCATACAGCATTACAACAGCAGCAAGAAAAGACACAAAAGTTCCAGTAGTATAAACTCCGGAAATAACCCTTGATCCGCCAAACCATATAACAAAAGCTATCCCCAGTCCGCCAAGAAATTCCATTATGGGAGAAGTGAGCGACCTTGCTCTTATCTCCTTCATTTCAAGCCTGTAAAGTTTGAGCGTTTTTTCAAAGAAGCGTTTTTTCTCATAGCTTTCCATACCGAAAGCTTTTACTATTTTGTTTCCGGCGAATGTTTCATGAAGAAAAGAACTCATTTCTGCAATAGCCTCAAGGCATTTTGTGCTGACCCGCCTTACTTTTCTTCCAAGAGAAACTATCGGATAAAAAGCTAAAGGAAGAATGAGAAAAGCAAATAATGCAAGTTCCCAGATCTGGTAAAAAATGACAAATACCAGTCCTATCAACGTGAAGCAGTCCCTTACAGAAGTTGTGATGAGGGAAGACACCATTGTTTTAATTACTGTTACATCGTTTGTGACACGAGACATCAGTGTGCCGGTTTTTTCTTTATGAAAAAACGAAAGCGAAAGATCCTGAATATGATTGTACAGACGGTTTCTCAAGCGCCTGATAATATTCTGGCTTACACGGCTCATGAGATATTCCTGCCCGTACATTCCAAGGCCGCGTGCAAAATAGAGCAAAATAACCGCCAGTGGAATCAGTTTTAGCATGCGGGTGTTTTTATTTATAAACACATCATCAAGAGCAGGTTTAATTAAATATGCCGAAGCGGCGGTGCTTCCTGCAACTACAAGAAGACATATTACGGCCAGCAAAAGCGTAAACCAGCTTTCCTTAACCAGCTTAATAATTTCAATATGTCTTGGTTTAAAAAATGATGACGGCATTTTTGTCCCCATTTATAAAACCTTATTCTTTTATGTTTGTAGCATTAACAAAGCGATATCAGCAACCCTCTCAGACGCTCCCTGGCCTCCGAGCATTTCTCTTATGCCGATAAGCTCTTTTCGCTTGGCTTTAAGTTCTTCAGGATTATTAAGCATTTTTAGGGCTTCATGTGCAATATTTTCCGGGGTTGCCCTTTTTTGTATTAGTTCAGGAACTATCTCTCTTCCTGAAATCAGATTAACAAGACAAATATATGAAACCTTTATAAGAGCTTTTCCAAGCAGGTAGCTTACAGGAGAAACTTTGTAAATTATTACCATAGGAACACCTGCAATTGCAGCCTCAAGCGTGACTGTTCCGGAAGCCGCTATTACAAGCGAGCAATTTTTTAAAATTCGTCCGGTTCCTTCCGATATAATATTATAATCCAAAAAGCCCTGTTTCCTCATTATGTTTTCAACATGTTGTCGTTTAACCGTTGGTGAGAGAGAAATGTTTATTTCAATATCTTGTTTTTTATTAATTAATGAAGCTGCCTTAAGCATTACTGGTAAATGCCTTGCAACTTCCCTGTCTCGTGAACCTGGCAGAAGACCTATCCTTTTATTATCTGTTTTGTTTGCATTATCAGGAACCAAGGGATCTCCATCAAGCAATGGATGCCCGACATACGTTGCAGGTATTCCATATTTTTTAAAAAAGTCTTTTTCGAAAGGAAGGATCACAGCCAAATGAGTTACAAGGTTTTTTAATTTCTTTACCCGGCCCTGCCTCCATGCCCAAACCTGCGGACTGATGTAATACAAAACAGGTATGTCAAGTTTTTTTGCAGCAGCAGCAATTTTAAGATTGAAGTCAGGAAAATCAATTAATATCATAAGATCAGGATGTAATGCTTTAAGAGCTTTTTTTGCATCAACAATACCCTTAATAAGAGAAAATATTTTGGATACGACCTCGGTTATTCCAACAACTGCAAGGGTTGAGGCATCCCTAATAATTTCAACCCCGGCCTCTTTAAGCATATTGCCTCCGATGCCGAAGAAAACCAGGCCATTATTTTTTTTCTTCATAGCTTTCACGAGCATGGATCCGTGAATATCTCCGGATGCCTCTCCCGCAATTATCATGATACTTTTCTTATCACAGGAGCCATTCATAGAATTAACAGCCTACAAGGTTTGTTTTTGAATAATCGATCTGCTCCATTATATTTAACGCAACCTTCAGGGCTTCGCGTCCTACCTGGCCCGTAACCTCAGGCACCTCCCTCATGTTTACGGCATTAACAAAGGCCGCCAGTTCGTCTTTTAATGCATCCCCTTTTGTAAAACAGAGATTTTTTATCTCCATACCAGGAATAACGCTGTCTTTCTCATCAGAGTTTTTACGAACAATATTTATTTCGTGGTTTGCAAAATCAACAGATATATAAGCATCTTGCTGAAATAATCTTGTTTTTCGCTCGTTTTTAGTAGAAATTCGGCTGGCGGTGACGTTCGCTACACATCCGTTTTCAAATTCTATCCGGGTGTTCGCTATGTCAACCTGATTAGTTATGACCGGTGTTCCGGCTGCATGAATATTTCTTATTTCCGATTTAACAAGGCTGCAAATAATATCTATATCATGTATCATAAGATCAAGCACTACGCTCACATCAATTCCACGTTCCTTGAAAATACTTAAACGATGCGACTCGATAAATCTGGGATTGTTGACTATATCTTTAAGCGCAAGAACAGCGGGATTAAAACGTTCCAGGTGACCAACCTGTATAATCAGGCCTCTTGATTCAGAAATAGCTATCAGCTCGTCTGCTTCTTCAAGTGTTGTTGTAATAGGCTTTTCGATTAAAACATCAACATCATTTTCAAGAAAATCTTTACTTATAGGAAAATGATCAAGAGTAGGAACCACAATGCTTACAGCATCCACTTTACCAATAAGGGCTCGATAATTTTTATAAGCTTTTGTATTTACGCTGTTTGCAACCCTGATGGCCTGCTGTTCGTCGATATCAACCACTCCCTCAAGCTCAACATCACCCATCTGTGAATATTTTTCTGCATGATATTTTCCGAGATAACCAGCTCCTATGACGCCCACACGCAATTTTTTCATTTAATCTTCCAGTTTATAGTCTCTTTATGGAAACGGCGACTATGCTTATCCCGACCTTATCAGCAAGCGAGATCATCTCTTCTCTATCGAACACAACAGCTTTTTTTGCTTCTATGGCAAGAACTTTGGCTCCTGAATCATACATTGTCTTTATAGTTTCAACACCGACAGCCGGCATATCAAATCTTGTATCCTGCTCAGGTTTGCATACCTTTACTATAACTGCATCACCGTTTCCGAGTTTTCCGCCCCTTCTTATAGCAGCATCCGTACCATCAATCGCTTCAACAGCAAGAACCGACCCGCTGCATACCACAACGCATTGACCGATATCAAGGCGGCCTATCTCTTTTGCAATATGCAATCCGATTTCGATATCCGCTTTTTCAGATCTTGTCGGCTTTCGCTTAGTCCAGCATCCCTCTTGCGCAATAAGATCGGGAAGTAAAAATGTGGACGGTTTAACAATTATGCCTTCTTTCTCAAGCATGCCTGCAAATGCGCTTAACAACCCATCATCATGTGTGCTTTTCATGCTAACAATAAGTGAAATAGCTTTGATATCGGGTTTCACATCGGAAAACATCCTTGTTTTTTTTATGGCGCCAAGCATCACTGCTTCATTTACTTCGTTTTTTTTAAAAAAATTGACCAGTCGTTTAACCTGACCAAGGTGCAGCCATTCAATTTTTTCAACATGCTCTTTAAGTATTTCATCAGCCTCATTAAGAAAAGCTGCTGCATATACCAAAAAGCCTTTAGATCCGGCTATTTTTGAAAAAATTATGGGGAACTGACCGCTCCCCGCAATAAGTCCGATTTTTTTTGTAATTAACTTAGCCACGATACGTTTTCACACTACTGTCACGTCAACTATGAAATGTACCAACCTGTCATTTCGACCAACGGGAGAAATCTTTATAAATCTCTTAAAAGCAAGATCTCTCCTTCCAGTCGAGATGACAATTGATGCATGACACGACACTACCTTGTAACTCCACGCTGGGACGCCATCACAAAATTAATAAAATTAACAACCTCTGGGACCTGCTCGACTTCAGCCTTGACTCTTTCAACAGCCTGATTAACCGTAAGACCGATTCGAAAAATTATTCTATACGTTTTTTTCAACAGGGATAATGTGTTGGGTGAAAACCCATGACGCTTTAAGCCGACAGTGTTTAAACCATGCAATTCAACCCGGTTTCCAGCAGCGATAACATACGGCGGCACATCTTTAACTACCGCCGATGCTCCGCCTATAAAAGCATATTCTCCGATCTTAATAAATTGATGTATGGCAACAAGACCGCCTATTGCAGCATAATCTCCAATGGTTATATGCCCGGCAAGAGTGGCGTTATTTGCCATTACAACCCTGCGTCCTGTCTTACAATCATGGGCTATATGGGTATAAGCCATCAAAAAGTTTTCTTCTCCAACCTCTGTTATACCGCCGCCGAACCCGGTACCTCTGTGAATTGTAACAAACTCTCTGATTATCGAACCACGGCCAATCTTAACATAAGTTTTTTCATCTTTAAATTTCAGTGATTGCGGCACGGCTCCGATAGCTGCAAATTGATATATATGGCAGTCCCTGCCAATTTCCACAAAAGGATCTATTACAACATGAGGACCTATCACTGTACCCGAACCTATGAACACATTATCTCCGATTATTGAATATGGACCTATATCAACATTTGAATCTATTTCAGCGCCAGAATTAACAATAGCTGTTTCATGAATCATAATTTTTCTCCAAAAGTGGCCATCAACTCCGCCTCAGCTACACACTTGCCATCGACTTTTGCTTCACCGGCTATTTTAATGACTTTAGTTCTCATGTTTATAATTTTTATCTCAAAAAAAAGCTGGTCACCCGGAATAACCGGTTTTCTGAATCTGACTTTATCCATTCCCATAAAATATATGGAATCTCCATATTTTCTATCGGGATTGGAAACGGCAAACAATAATCCTCCGGCCTGCGCCATAGCTTCCACAATCAGAACTCCGGGCATAATAGGAACTCCCGGGAAATGTCCTTGGAAAAAAGGTTCATTAATCGTAACATTTTTTAAAGCGACGATCTTTTCTCCAGCAACAACTTCAACAATTCTGTCAATAAGAATAAATGGATACCGGTGAGGCAATAGCTTCATTATATCAGTTATATCAAGTAATTTCTCCATTTCCTTCTCCATCATATAGACAGCTTTCTATCTAGCTGATTTACCATGCGGAAACAATATAAAGGCGATCACTTATCTTCTCTTGTCTCTATCTTTCTTAGCCTCTTATCTATCTCTATAAGCTTATTTTTAATATCAGGAAGTTGGGGGAAAACATTTTGGGCTCTTAGCCATAATTTATGTGGAATAGCAGGTGCGCCCGATATGATCTCACCGTCAGAAACCGATTTGGCAACACCTGATTTTGGGGCAATAGTAACATTATTTCCTATAGTTAAATGATCGGCAATTGCTGCCTGGCCGGCAATGATTGAATGCTTTCCTATTGAGACGCTTCCGCCAATAACAACCTGTGCTATAAGCAGGGTGTCTTCACCAACCGTAACATTATGCGCAATGTGAACGAGATTATCCGTTTTTACCCCGCGGCAAATCCATGTTTTGCCGAAAGTTGCTCTGTCTATCGTATTGCCGGCTCCTATTTCGACATCATCATCTATCTGCACAATGCCCATATGGGGAATCTTATAATGTATTTTTCCATCCGAAGAATAGCCAAATCCATCGCTGCCGATAACAGAACCTGCCTGAATGATAACCCTGTTTCCGATCTTACATCGCTCAAGGACAGAAACATTGGAATAAATTTTAACATCATTTCCGATAACAACCCCATCGCCAATGTAAGAGCAGGGATATACCGAAACCCGGTCTCCTAAAACGACATTATCACCTATCACAACATTTTGAGCTATTGAGATATCATTGCCAAATTCAAATCCTTCTCCAATATGAGCAGATGAGCTTATACCGCATTTAGGCCTGGAAGGAGGATAAAACAAATTTAATACTTTTATAAACGCAAGAAACGGTTGCTCAACCTTTATTAGGTTTTTCAAAGGTTCATTATATCCATGCGGGACAATAACGGCTCCGGCGCTGCTTTCTTTTATTTTATTAAAAAATTTGGCATTTGATGCAAAAGTTATATCATTTTCTTTTGCATCTTCAAAAGGAGCTGCTTTATATATCATTTTCGCAGAATCACCTACAAGTTTTCCTTCAAGTATTTCAGCAAGTTCGGAAAGCGATAATTCCATTATAGAAAGCCTTTATAGTAGGGGCGTAAAAATTATACGCACCAACTATGATTATTTATTTTCCTGATTTAGGGGCGGTCTTTGAGTTTAATTGCTGTATAACTCTGTCCGTAATATCTGCGGAAGCCTGTGAATAAAACACCCCTGCTTGATTCTTTTCAATAATGATCTGATATCCCTCTTTTTTACCTATCTCATCAACAATACCATCAATATCGTTTTTAAAGCGCTTTAAAAAATCATTTTGGAGCTTTTGAATATCAGAAGTATATTTTTTTTCAAGGTTCTGTAAATCCATGATTTTTATCTTTAGGTCACGCTCTTTATCATCCCTGGCATCCTTATTCATAACCATTGCGTCTTTATCATACTGTTTTTTCAGTTCTTCAATATCTGCGGCCTTTTTTTTGAAGTCAGACCCCATCTTGTCGACTTGTTTTTTGATTTCTGCCTGGCCGGATTTTCCCGAATTTGACTCCATGAGAATTTTATTTAAATCTACAATTCCAATTTTGGCTGTATCCGCCGCATAGGCATAAATTCCAAAAACAAAAAAAAACACTGCACCCACAAAAATAGTTTTATTAACCAAGCGCATTACAAAACCTCCTTTATAATAAAATAGTTACTGCCAAAATTAAGACGACTAGTATATTGAACCCACGGTAAATTCAACCTTTCCGCCCTCGCCCTCGCCGGTCTTGGGATCAAGAATATAGCCATATTCGACCCTCATCGGCCCCATCGGAGAATACCATCTGATGCCACCCCCAACGCTTTTCCGCAGGCTGCTAAGATAGGTTTCACTATTGTCATAAACATCGCCTGCATCAAAGAACAATACTCCCATGACACCGGCATCCTTGATGAGAGGGAAAATAAATTCAAGATTTAACTGGGCAAACTTATTTCCACCGATTTCTGTTAATAAACCTTCAGAATTTATTTTTTTTGGGCTTAAATCTTCCCAATCAAATCCCCGCAGTGAATTTATTCCGCCAAGATTGAAACGTTCATAAATGGGTAATTTTTTGCCCTGATTTTCGGCAACATAACCTGTTGCAGCATGTATTGCTCCTACCGTACCCTTAAATAAAGGTATAAACCAGCCTCCTTCAAGATTGAACTTTGTAAAACCAACATCTCCGCCAAGTCCAGCATATTGAATAGAGAAAGCATGATTTGCTCCCTCGGTAGGGTTAAAAATTTTGTCACGGGAATCATATCTTATGGAGGCTGTTATGCTGCTTGTAACATTGTTTCCTTGCATATCTTTAATTTCATCCGGCGCATCAGTCTGAATATTTGTTACATCTGAATCATCTAAACCATAGGAAAAATATACTCTGGTGTATTCATAAACAGGATAACCCACTCTTATAGCGCCTCCCTTGCTTTTCTTATCGTAAGTATCATAACCATAGTCCCAGTTATACAAATCAATACCGGCTGAAAGGGGTGTGTCAAATAACCATGGCTCAGTAAAACCTAAAATAAATTTTGTTGAAATACCCCCTAACTGTGCGCTCAAAGATAGTACTTGCCCCTTTCCAAAAAGGTTTTTTTGTGCGATTGACCCCATAAAAAATACACTTTCTTCATTGCTGTAGCCTGCGCCAAATGTAAATGCTCCGGTCGGTTTATCCTCAACATCGATCTTTAGCAGCATTTTATCATCAGAACTTCCTTTTAATGTATTCATTTTTACGTCTTTAAAGAAATCCAGACGATGCAGATTGCGCATACTCTTTTTCATTTTCTCACCGCTGAATAATTCCTGCTCATATACTTGCAATTCCCTTCTTATAACCTTATCCCTTGTTTTTGTATTTCCTTCAATTGAAATTTCTTCGAAATAGATTAGTTTGCCTTTATTGATTACAAGGTTTATATTTATCTGCAACTTATTTTGATCAGGATCTATTTCTGGAACAATATTCACATAAGCATACCCTTCGTTTGAATAAATATCAGTCAATGCGAGAAGATCGGTTTGCAGAACCTGTCTGTTATAATATTTTTCCTTGTTAATTTTTATGCGTTCGATAAGCTTTTCTTCAGGTAAAATTAGATCTCCTGAGATTCTAATTTTGCCGACTTTAAACTGTGGGCCTTCATTTATTTTTATTTTAATCTTAATTCCAGCTTCTTTAATATCGACTTGAGGCTCCCCTATTTTGGCCTGAATAAAACCATTGTTTTGGTAAAATGCCGAAAGATTAGCAACATCCTGATCTAAATTTTCCCTTTTAAGATCTCCTGAAGAAGTTATCCATGAAAATATGCTTTCTTCAGAAGTTGACATAAGTTTTTTAAGCTCTTTACTTGAATATACCTTGTTGCCTTCGAATACTATGTTTTTAATCAAGGCTTTTGACCCTTCTGAAATTATAAACTCAAGGTCAGCCTGATTATTTTCATGTTCATAAATTTTATATGCCACTTTTGCATTATGATAATTTCTTCCTCTGTAAAGACTTTCAATTCTTTCAATATTACTCTGTATCGCTACGAAATTTAATATAGAACCGAGTTTAATATTCAAAGACTCTTTTATTTTATCAGTCTCAAATAATTTATTGCCCTTAATAAGTATTGCCTTTATGCTTTGTTTTTCTTTAACCTTAATTGTAAGCGCCTTGCCTTCAGGTTTGTCTTCAGCTTCAATCCTGACATCATCAAAATACCCCATGGCATATATTGTTTTTAAGTCTTCAGATATAGTTTTTGGATAGTATATGCCACCTGCTTCCGACTTAATTACCCTTTTAATTGCATCGGTCTCAATGCGCTTGTTACCATCTACAAGTATTTTTAATATTTTTTCACGTTTAAATATTTTCATGCCAACATTGCGAGAAAATTCCTTCAAGCTGCCTGATATATTTTCTATTCCTTCTCCTTCATAGAAAAAAATCTTCGGAATTTGATCACCATCAGATTCGATCATCTTTGAATCAATGCTGAAATGCTGGCCTACCAAGGTTATACTTCCCCAAATTACATATTGGGATCCTGTATCAACGCCAATTTTTATTATATCTTCCAGACTCTTTGCTTCTTTTGCGCGTGATAAAACCATATCAGGATCGGGTTCCGGAACATAAGCGCCATCTTCTTTCAAATGGTTCTTTATTACCTGAGGAATTTGGGTTTTAAGGTATGAAAACTCTTTTGGGGCATTTACTTCGAAAGGCAATATTAAAACATTTGGAGTTTCCAACGAGTAAGCGTTGAAAGGAAATAAGCAAATCACTGAAAGTACGATCAGACATAAATATTTATTCATCATAGTTCCTCAAGTTGCTTCTGCAAGCTGTCCATCAATTATTGTAACACATCTTCCCATAAACGAAGCCAACTCCACATTGTGCGTCACTACTATCATAGACATGTCAAACTCTCTGTTAAGACCCATCAGCAACTCGTGAACCTGTTCACTATTTCTTTTATCAAGATTTCCTGTAGGTTCATCTGCAAGAAGAATAAGAGGTTTTAAAACTAGCGCCCTTGCGATAGCAACTCGCTGCTGTTCACCGCCAGAAAGAACGCTTACCCTGCTGTTTATCCTGTCTTTAAGCCCCACTCTTATTAATATTTCTTCCGCCGCTTCTTTTGCTTTTTTTTTGCTTGTTCCTCTTATGAGTTCAGGCATCATAATATTTTCAACCGCAGCAAACTCAGGTAAAAGATGATGAAACTGAAATACAAATCCTATCGATTCATTCCTGAACTTTGCCAATTTATTCGAATCATAACTAAAGACATCTTCATTTACAAACAATATTGTGCCGCTATCAGGATAATCAAGAGTTCCAAGTATATGCAACAAAGTTGACTTGCCGATTCCTGATGGGCCAACAATTGCCATTGTCTCGCCTTTAGATAAATCAAAATCAATTCCTCTTAAAATTTCAAGGCGGGCGCCACTACTGTTAAAGCTTTTGAAAATCCCCCTCACTCTTAAAAAACCCGGAGAACAGTTTACAATATTATTTTGGCCGCAATCAGGTATATTATCCATGGCGAATAGCCTCAACAGGATTTAGTTTAGATGCCTGATGAGCCGGGTATAATGTTGCTAAAAAGCAAATAAGCAATGCAGCGACCGCTATAATTAATACATCAGTGAAAACGAGCTGCACAGGAAGTGTTGTTATGTAATATACATCACCGGGCAGATCAATAAATTTATATTTTTCTAAAAGTTTACAAAGTATATAACCTGCACAAACACCCAGGCTGGTGCCGACCGAGCCAATCATCATTCCTTTAAAAACAAAAATTTTTCTGATGCTCATATCAGTTGCGCCCATAGCTTTAAGAATAGCAATATCTTTTGTTTTCTCCATTACCATCATAATAAGGGAACTGGCTATGTTAAGGGCCGCTACAAGAACAATAAGTATTAAAATAATAAACATGACCGCCTTTTCCAGTTTTAAAGCTGAAAAAAGATTTTTATTCATTTGCATCCAATCTCTTGCCCAGTATGGAAACCCCAAAGCATCGATAATGTTCTCAGCTATATTTCTGGCATTGTAAATATCGGCAACATTCACCTCTATGCCTGTTACTGAATCGTTCATCCTCAATATTTTTTGAGCGTCTTTAATATTGATGTATGCGAGTGATTCGTCATAGTCATGTATTCCTGATTCAATTGTATCCCTAACAATATACTGTTTCATCGAAGGCAAATACCCCACAGGAGATATCATCCCTGCCGGAGAGATAAGGTTTATAGTATCACCTTTAAATACTCTTAACTTTTTCGCAAGCTCTTTTCCCAGTATTATGCCGGGGGCGCTGCTTTTATCCTCCAATTCAACGTTTTGCAAAACAAGCGCATGCAGGTTTTTTACTATCCGCCCCTCGGCTTTCGGATCAACTCCTTTTAGAACAGCGCCGGAAATTCCCGAAGAAGACTTAAGCATCACCTGTGTATATATAAAAGGAGCAGCGTTTTTAACGCCATTAATTTTTTGGATATGCCTAAGTACCGGCATATAATCCGAAAATGCCCCGCCGTGGCGCATTACAACAACATGCGATTCAACTCCTAGTATTCGGGATTTAAGATCAGTCTCAAAACCGGCCATAACGGCAATGACAATGATAAGAGCCATTACTCCGACCATAACACCAACAACTGATAAAATGGTTATAAGTGATATGAAAGACTGTTTTTGTCTGGCTCTGAGATATCTGCCGCCTATAAAATATTCAAAAGACATTAATTAGGTTTTTTCCCTGCGGGTTTCATGTGCGGAAAAAGGATTACTTCCCTTATTGAAGCAGCATCGGCAAACAGCATGGTCAACCTGTCAATACCTATGCCCTCACCGGCGGTAGGCGGCATCCCGTACTCTAACGCTTCGACATAATCTTCGTCCATATTATGAGCTTCATCATCGCCGTCCTGCCTGTTTGATAACTGCTGTACAAACCTGCTGTTTTGATCTTCAGGATCATTTAATTCCGAAAAACCGTTCGCTATTTCACATCCGGCTACAAAAAGTTCAAAACGGTCTGTCATAGTAGGATCTTTCTCACTTCTTCTTGAAAGAGGTGAAACTTCCACAGGATATTCGGTTATAAAAGTTGGCTGAATCAGTTTATCTTGGACAAGAACATCAAAAACTTTTGTTATGATTTTACCTATCCGATCCGATTTTGTGATCTTTATTCCATTATTGTGTGCAAATTCTAATAGCTTTTCTTTATCTTCAAGCAACACCGGATCGACACCTCCAAATTCTTTCAAGGCGTTTAGCAAACTTATCCTTGGCCATTTTCCGCTAAAATCAATTTTGTTTCCCTGGTAGATTATTGATGTTGAACCTGCGATTTCCAACGATAAGCGGGAAAATAAATTCTCGGTCAGATTCATCAGATCCTGATAAGTAGCATAGGCCTCGTAAAACTCCAGCATGGTAAATTCAGGATTATGATGGGTTGAGACACCCTCATTCCTGAAATTTCTATTAATTTCAAAAACCCTTTCAAATCCTCCTACAACTAAACGTTTCAAATACAACTCCGGAGCTATGCGCAAAAAAAGATCCATTCCAAGCGCATTGTGATGTGTTTTGAAGGGAGTAGCTTCAGCTCCACCTGGTATAGGCTGCATCATAGGTGTTTCAACTTCGATATAATCTCTTTCTAAAAAAAAACTTCGTATATGCTGAATAATTCTGCTTCGCTTTACAAATATATCCCGAACATCAGGATTTATAATTAAATCGATATAGCGTTGACGATACCGTTTTTCAGTATCTTTAAGCCCGTGAAATTTTTCAGGAAGCGGTCTAATTGCCTTACATACAAGCTTTATTTCAAAGGCCAGTATTGTCCATTCACCTGTTTTGGTTTTAAATATCGAACCTTTGATTCCTAAAAAATCGCCGATATCAAGCTGTTTAAAAAGCTTGTATGAGTCATCTCCGATTTTCTCTTTTCTCAGGTATGCTTGGAATTGGCCAGATCTGTCCTTAAACCTTATAAAAGAAGATTTGCCGAAAATATTCATAGCCATGACACGACCGGCAACAGAAAAAACAGTTTCATCTTCAGTTTTAGATTCCGGAAAACCGTTTATTATATTTCTTATGTCTTCCACTGAATGTGATACTATATAATCATTTGGGAAAAGATTTATATTATCATTTCTTAACTCAGAAAGTTTTTTCCTTCTCCTCTCAAGCAACTCATTTGTTTTTTCAACATCCATATCTAATATGCTTTCCCGATTGTTTCAAAAAATGAAATGGAATAACCTATTTGAATACCAGTGTCAAGATTAACTTATCTAATCAAACTGGTGAATCAATTTGCTTTAATTTGAAAGTAAAGACCGAACCTTTGTTAATTGTGCTTTCAACATCAAGCCAGCTATCATACGGCTTTAATATATTATGAACAATTGACAGACCAAGCCCTGTACCCTTTTTCTTTGTAGTAAAAAACGGATCAAAAATAGATATAATAATTTCATCAGGAATCCCGCAACCGTCATCAGCTATTTCAATCAAAGCGTTTTTATTCTTTATGGAATATAATTTTACTTTAATATTGCCAGATTTCTCAATAGCCTCTGAAGCATTTAAAAGAAGATTCCATAAAATTTGATGCAGATGTACAGGATCCATTTCAACCCAGATATTTGGCGCGATGTCCTTGTAAATAGATATTCTTCCAGAACATTTGATATCTTTCTCAAAAAGATCCACAGCATCTACTATGCTTTTGCCTATTTCAAATTTTTCTATCTTCCCAACAGGCGGACGGGCAAACATTAAAAAGTTGTTAACAATCGAGCTTAATCGGTCTGCTTCCCTATGTATTATCAGCATTAGCCTATCCTGCTGAGGGCTTTCATACAGATCTCCTCTTAATAGCTGAATAGAACCGGATATTGAAGCAAGGGGGTTTTTTATCTCATGAGCCATCCTAGCAGCCATCTCTCCCATAGCGGCCATTTTTTCAAAACGCTTGACACGCTCTTTCATTGACAACAATTCTTTTTTCGTTTTTCTCGCCTGTTCCGCAAGAAAATTACTTAAAAAAGCGACAGCAAAGCATGCTATTGTGGTAATCAATACTTTATATACTACCTGACTCCATGGATAATTTTCTGCAATCGGACTTTCAATGGATATAAACGGTCTCATTATGCCAAAATATTCCATATCAACCATTATACCATACTGGATTGCGCAGAGCGCTGCAATAATCATGCTTCCTTTTTTTAAAAAAAGAAGCGTCGAATAAATTATGACCAAAAGATATAAAAATGAAAATATACTTGAAAAACTTCCTGTAACAAAGATTATGCAACTTATAATAAAAGTATCTATGCCTACCTGTATTGAAGCAAAAAGCCTGATATTTTTTACACGATTAAATGTTGCTGTATAGCATATGGAAAGCATAACTACTGCTGTAATAAGACTATAAAGCATTAAAAGAGGCTTCTCCAGCAGAGAGCGCGTCGATACAAGTTGAAGAACTATAGTTGACCCAAGAAGAAGCGTAATAAAAAGAACCCTAAAGAGCATGAGTCCTTTTAATCTTTGATAAACATCATTATTATATATTTCTAGAGTGTTATCCATATCTTGAATTTAGCACAAAGCTTATTTATAAGCCAGAAAATAAGAGCAAAAAAAACCCGGAACCTTCAAAAAGATTCCGGGCATAAAAAATTTCCGGCGGTGTCCTACTCTCCCGCCCAGTTTCCCGAGCAGTACCATCGGCGCTGAAGAGCTTAACTTCCGTGTTCGGGATGGGAACGGGTGTGTCATCTTCGCTATAACCACCGAAAAATCGTTAATTTCTAAAATATATTACAATTCGGTTATATGCACTTTATACTTAAAAAAAGTTCATAGCATTCAATACATCTGAATTGAAAATTATGAAAATTATTTTATGGCCAAGCCTCACGACCTATTAGTACCAGTAAGCTAAATGTGTTACCACACTTACACACCTGGCCTATCAACCTCGTAGTCTTCAAGGAGTCTTTAGTTAAATATGTTTCCATATTTAAGGGATATCTAATCTTGAGGTTGGTTTCCCGCTTAGATGCTTTCAGCGGTTATCCGTTCCGAACTTAGCTACCCAGCTATGCCGCTGGCGCGACAACTGGAACACCATTGGTTCGT
>DYJH01000020.1 GCA_020723255.1 Desulfonema limicola
ATCCCATCAAGTCCCACCAAAAAACACCCCAAAATCATTTTTCTCAAATAGCGTGTGTAATTTTGCACGCTATCTCAGAAATATTTGCACGCTATCTCAGAAAAATCTAAGTTAGAAATTTAAAATGCAAAAATCCTGTCGGATTTTTACCGCCATTATAGGGCTTATTGTTCCGTCAGGATTTTTTATTTATTGTAACAAAACTGTCTATTTAAAATTTTTAATTAGCAGCTCTGTTACTTTCTTTTTCTTATCTGCACCACCGGCGCTGTAAGAAGTTGTAACTTCCTCAATATAAAAACTCTTATAAAATTGCCGAATCTCAGGCGTATTATTTATAGACATAATGAACTTGCCTTTAACTCCAACCAAAATGTCCTTCAGCTTCATGAAGTCTTCACGGCTGAATATCCCCTTACCGTAATAATCTTCGCATCCCAAATAGGGCGGATCTATATAAAAGAATGTGTTTATCTTATCGAAGCGGGACAGAATTTCGGAATAATCTTTATTTTCAATATATGCTCTGGAAAGACGCAAATGCACAGCGCTCAATTCTTCCTCAATTCTTAAGAGATTCAATCTCGGTTTCGCTGTCGTAGCTATTGAAAACGACGGATTGTTTATCCGTGCCGCAAATCCAAGCTTTAATAAATAATAAAACCTTGCTGCCCTCTGAATATCAGTCAATGTATCCGGAGCTTCCTTTTTGAGCCGCTCGAATTCGTCTCTTGAAATAAGCGCCCATTTAAAATATCTAATAAATTCTTCCAGATGATTTTTTATCACCCGATATAAAGTCACCAAATCCAGATTAATATCATTAATGATCTCAACATCCGACATAGACTCGTCCTTCTTAAATAATAGCCAGGCAGCACCGGCAAATACCTCCACATAACATTTGTGTTCAGGAATCTTTAGGATGATCTTATTTGCCAATAATGATTTCCCGCCCATATAAGCCAAAAAACTATTCATTGCAGCTCTCCTTTATTTCTTTTTATGTCAGGATCTGCTATTATCCACTTGGCCGCGCGGCCATAGGAGTAGATCCTTTAATGGATTGATCCGATGTTAGCGCATCGGGTCGGCGGGGAGGCCGTAATCCTCCTCGCTTACTCCTATTATATTAATATTAAAGTCGCCTGAGATGGAAAAGCCTTGCGCGATGACTCTATAATCAACCAGGATTTATCCTGGTCGTTTTTTGCCAGAACAACCGTATCGCCAGCCTTCAGCGTTATCATTGTTTTGATACTTACAGCGGATTCTCCTATCTGCACCACAGACTTTCCCTCGGCTGCACTATATGATACAACTTTTCCGTATCTGAATGTTTTTGACTTTACCCGGAATATTTTTTCAATCATCGTTTTAACTCCAGATATTTCCGGATCTCTATCTCGCTCACAAGGCTATCGGGCGTTCCAATAATTGTGTGTTCAAAAATCTGGCCATAATCATCCAAACCGCGCCGCGTGCTGATCAGGCGGGCGACATCACCTATCTCAAGCTCCGGCAAATGCGTTCCCAGGCTTATCTGCCTAATAATCGCCGCATGTGTATGGGCGTTGATCTCAGCCATTGCCCGGGCCGTTATTAAACTGCTGTTGCGGTATATGGCATGTGATATCTCGTCCAGATCCACGAATTCTTTGACCTTAAAAATTTTTGTGCTGTCGCTGGCTGCGCCGGATACTGTTAAATGCCAGGCATAATCATCTCTAAACAACGCTACCGGTTCTGTGGCTCCAACCTCATTGGTTAATGTTACCTCCACAGACCCGTATCCGCTTGACTCGCCGCTTGCCTGCATGTTTGTTTGAGCCTCGGCGTCGGACTGCGTTAAATAAAGCTCAACAGATATTGTGCTTCCGGCATCTGCCAGCCTCACATACCAGATAATATTTTGAGCTATATTCCAATTCACAATCGATAGCATTATGCCACCTCATGAATCACAGAGCTAACCCTATGCGCCGTCACCGATCTGAAAACCGGGATAGCGCCTATTACCTGCAGGTTCGTTCCAAAATCCTTTAAAACATTCCCATCTGTTACAGACAGAAATGCTGCAAAATCGTTTATCGTGAAATTTGTTGCGGATAAAAACGCTGCAAAATCGCTATGTTTGTCTTTAGCCGCAAACAGATGCATTTTAAGTGCCTCGAGGCTTTGCCCCGTTACGTATAGACCAAGAGGCATATCAACTCTAACGAGCGTAGCGCTTATCGCATCCAGCAACGCCCGAAAGTTTCTAAGCTCAAGTCCATCATGGACCTGCAGCCAGGCTTCGAAATCCGAAAGGTTTTGTCCGTATACCTGGAGGTTTAGTGCGACATCTTTTAAATGATAATATAAACTTTCAACTTCCGATGCAGATAATGCTTTTCCGTTGAAAAGGAATAAATCGTCAAGAGAGCCTGTCAGGAAATTAGCGTTTGTTCCTGTATTACAGTTAACCCCGATTCGCACGTAATTGGTTGCCTGATAGGCAGGGGCATACGACCACGTAACGGTATTATTTAATCTGCCGTCTATATATAGGCGTAAATAGCTCCCATCCCATGTTGCTGTTAAAAAATGCCAATTCCCATCGTTGACGGTTATGGTAGAGGCTACAAATTCATAGTCAGTATGTAATGTTTGCCCCGTGTTTCTGGCCGACACTGTGAGTGCCGTTCCGTCTGAGTTTACATGTAAAGATATTCCTCCTAATTTGGAACTTGCCCATGCCCTTGATTGAAATAACCAGGAAGCAGTCGCTGTAGTAGTTTTTACCCACGTACCTATTGTAAAATTGCCAGTAGGTTTAAAATCCGCATGATCAACGGCGGAATAAGCATCGTTTCCATCGAGATCGACAGCGCCGCCGAATCTGCCCGTTGTTAATGCCGGGTCTGATATAGCAGTAAGCGTATGGCCATTGCCGGATTCGTCTGTGGTGAGCGCTCCGCTTTCAAATCGGTAATATGCGGCCAATGCGGCATCATTAAATAAAGCTTCTTCGTAAAGTGACATAGATCAAACCTTAACTATATTAGATTCAGGATTATTGCTAACTCCTTGCTTCCATCCGCGCGTCGGCCCGCCGCCCCATTCCTGCCCCCAGGGCTTTCTGTCCCGAACGACCTTGCTGTCGCCGATCCGCCACATGACAACGACATCCGCACACGGCATTTTCCCGCAAAGCCAAAATGCTTTAATTTCGGCTCGCCCACGCGACCCTGTTGATTGAACAGCCTCTATAAAAAAATTATATTGCTCCATACCGCTCATAACAATTTTGTGTCCGGTCGGGAGAAAAAATTCCATTTGCTCAATTGGCCTGTTAAACACTTCACTTGCCCATCCAGGGTCATTTTTCCGGATATCGGGAGTTATATACTCTTTAAACGGCAATTTGCCTGCAAATATAACCCGGATACGCCATGCGAGATTATTTTTTTGTGTGTTAATAATCATTTACCCTCACCCAGACCCTCTCCCCAAATGGGAGAGGGAGGATTACGAATATAAAAACCTCAACGTTAGCACGATATCGCTGTTTGTCTCAGGTGTAAATGTGCTTGCGATAACCTGCTTTATATTGAAATACAGGTTTTTGCCAGTGCCCAATGCCGCAGTATCCAGGCTGATTCTGCTGGATGTCCCGGCAAGCGGGGTCCCTGCCCATGTCGCAGATCCGGGAGCTGCGTTCGTTGTTGTAATAGCCTTTAGCGTTGAGTTCGCAGGCGTCCCGTCTCCGAGAAACGGATCATCTACAGCAGCATGCGTATTATCATCCCATGCCTCCAGATATGGTATTCCTGCCGTTGCCCCATCAAAATAAATTGCGAAAACATAACGCTTGTCCCCTCCGCTTTGGCCTCCGGCAGTCGTTCCGGCCAGCGGAACCTGGTCAAAAATACCCGCTGAATTATCTTTTACAAATGTTTTGGGCGCTTCCAGGCTCCCGGACTCCGGAATGATAATCGGGTATTTCGTCCCGGAGCTGCTATCGCCGTCTGTCTGCTGATCATCAAGAAAAAGAATTGCATCATTAACCAGATCGATCACAACCCAGTTTGACGATGCGCCACCGGCACCGCCTGCGGCGTTGCCTGTATTCGCGCCGTCGTTTGCTGTGTTATTGTAAAGCCAGTAGGTATTGGGAAGCGCCATCGCACATCTCCTTCTTTGATAGTGTCATGTTTACCCTCACCCTATCCCTCTCCCCGAACGGGAGAGGGCAGTAGTTTCCTCTTTTACGGTTTTGGTCGAAAATTGCTCGTAGAAACACCCCCGGCAAATCCACACAGACCTCGAATCATCTCCTGTTTGTGTCGCGGGGGAATTGTTGACGGGGAGAAGCTGAAGTTGCGCCCCGCATTCGGGGCAATTTAACCGTTCGGCAGCAAATGCTGTTTTGTTCCTTGCAGTAGCTTTCAGATATAACTCAACATCATCCCACGATCTGCCTGTATTGGCCAAATGCTTGTGGATGTTGAGCGCCTCATTAATTGTTTTTAAACTCCAGGCAGCGAGTACTTTATCCACTATACGCACTCCCACTCAGAATAGGTAAATCCTGCATATCCTGCCGGGCCCTCGCATTGTGGTGCAGGCAGGGCGCATGGATCACAAGAACAGCTATCCATAAACGCATTTGGCCATCCATTGTCATAGCTAATCCCAGCCGATCCTAATATCCAGCGTTTATTCCCGACAATGCATTCAACGGGGGTAATAGCGGTGGTACCCGTACAATCTTCCCCGCCCATCCCTTGACATGTTCCGCAGCAAGGCAAACACCCCCCTTTCAAAACCCACTGCCCGACAGTGTTTCGTATACTCACAGACACCTCGTTGCCGCAAGCATCTGTACAAGTGATGCTTGCCACGGCATCAAAAGCTGCCCCGCAAGTGCCGTTCACGCAAGATATGCTGTTGGTTCGCGCCTCGGTTTTGACACTCCCCGTCAAGCTATAGCCTTTGCCGCTGACCTGCCACATGAACGGGGCCAGTCCATATAGAACGACTATAGATGCAGATCCGCCGGCGACTATTGTTTCCGATGTGCTTTCGTCATCAACCGAAAGTGCATCAAGGTTTTCGCATGTTTCACACTGTTCTTTACATGCATCAAGCGCCGCCTGTTTTAGTTCCGCATGTTTTTCCCAATATGCCGGGCTGCCTGCGGTTAATCCGTAATCATCAACTACAATTTTGGATATGCTTCGCCCGCTTCCGCCGTCGTAATTTTGCGTAGTATTATAGATATAATATTCGGTATCGCACATTTCTTCGCATGCGCAGTCATGCTCCAGCCCTACGCCGAACCGTCCCTGTAAATTTGCCGGAGACGGGTCGCCCGATACACTATCAGGCACACACCAGTTATACAGCCCGCCGGATTTTGACGATCCTATGTCGGACATATCAAAATCATCGTCATCTCCGCCCGGATCTTCTTCATCCCCGTCTTCCTCGTCTTTTTCGAAATCATTCGGGTAATCGTCTGTAGTTTCTGTATTATCCTCAATGCTTATATTCTCCTCGGCCTCAAGGCCGGCTTCAAGAGTAGTATTAATATAAGCCTTTACTTTTGCCTTGCCTATTTCAATGCCGGTGAAATGATTCAGCACGGCGCCCTGCGCAACATAGTTGATAAGCAGATCGGTATCGTTATCTATCTGAGACGTCAGGTTTATAATCTTGCCGCCATAAGAATCGTAAAGATTGTCACCGTAAGGCTCACCGTTTCCGTCGGCAAGATATACAGATGACACGCTTGCCGGAAACATGGATATTTCGCACTGGGTTAGTCCGGCAATTTCGTTAATTGCCGTGGATTTTTCGTTTGTTATGGATACCGTACCGAGCCTGGCGCGTGTCCAGTTGAGCGTTCCTTTTTTCTCTGCGCTTTTGTCGGACATGAACACATATCGCCCGGATGTAACCGGCCCGTTTTCTTCCACATAAACAAGAAGAGCGGATTCGTCACCGGCATTGATACTGGTTGGCGCTGCTGTCAGTTCGATGGTCGGCGGACACTGACAGGGATTGTCGATATAAACGATCCCGGTATCTTCCTGCCCTTCGACATCGGCAGTCACAGTCACATCTTCGGCCTCAATCCCGGCCGTCAGGTAATTAACGGCCGCTCCTGCGCAATAATAAGATATAACCAGCGTTTGATCGCAATAGGCGAGCTTGCCGGATAGTGTGATTTTGTTGCCGTCCAGCTCATAACCGGCTGAGGCGAGATTGGTCGCTCTGGCCGTGTCTGATGCAGCCCAGACGCCCAAAACGCTGCCCGGCTTCAAATCTACTGAGACAGTATAAAAATTGGAGGCTTTTTGCTTTTCATTCCGGATTAAAACTTCCTGCGCATTCGATTGCATGAAATCCAGGGCGGAGTTTTCGCTGTCAATCGACCAATCCACAACAATGCCGTTAACAGGCTCATCGGTTGCATCTTTTACCTGCGCGTATAATTTTGTCCGGGATTCCCCGTCAGCCGAGAGACATTCGTCTGCAATTGTCAGCGTTACGGAATAGCCGGACATGGAGCCTGTCGGCGTAATGCTTATGCGGTTACCGAATGTGGGCCATTCAGGACTCTCGGAAATCTCTGCGATATCGGCATCGGTAATGGTTACATCGGGTGTGACAGGAGAATAATTAATTTGCCTGATGCATAAATGACCGTCTTTGTCTGTTGTGACCAGCGCACCGGCGAGATGGGCAAGTTCAGTGATAACATCAATAGGATAAGCGTTTTCGGCTTCGTATGTATAAGGGAAAACAACAAAATCTGAAATATCACTATAATCAGGGTTCCACGTGAACCCGGCCAGGTCGCACATCTCTTCGCATATGGCATATAATGTCGTCTGTGTTTCCCAGGTCTTTGTGACTTTTGGGGCAAACGGTTCGCCAAGCATGGCTGTAAGTGATCGGCCCCACACTCCCTGCATGAGATCCGAATTTATTGTTGTAGCAAGGGCAGGGCGCTCAATAAAGAATGTTCCCTGGCTTATGTAGCTTGCGCCGGTTTTTGTGAGGATCTCGATCTCCGGAGCCTCCGAAATCTGCGAAAAGTCAAGGCTGTCATACAATGATCGGTCGGCAATATCCAACGACATTTCCCGGCAATAGCTGTCCAGCGAACAGGTTATCGAGAATCCGGAAACCTTGTCCGATATATCTGCGCCGTTTAATTTTACTTGCCAGCCGTATGGCATTTATCTCTTCCTTTTTTACAACCCCCTGGCCCCCTTTTCTAAGGGGGAATTTGAAGCGATTGATCTTTTCCGTTTGATTCCCCCTTAATAAAGGGGGTTAGGGGGTTGTCTTTTAAATCGCCTTTGTAATTATTATTAAATCTACCGAATAACTATAAATCACCGTGCTATGTTGCGCCCAAAACAGGTTTTTTCGATATACAAATCCGTTTGGCCTTGCAAACTGTACCTTCCAGCAGCTTGCTCCGTCCGTGAGATAATACTGCCCGTCAACAGTCTCGTGAATTGTTTTTAATGCCGCTATTGCGGTAGCTCCCAGAGCATCAGTGTCAGAAAACACAATATGCCCGTCGCTCACTATAACGCCAAAATCCTGAACAACCACGCCGCCCAGAGTCTGGATCACGCTGCCCCGGCCATGCTCGCCGGCCTGCTCATCAAAGGCAGCATCGCCTAATATGGGCAATTGCTCCAGCTCAATTAACGTAGTTGGCGCCGGATCAAGCGTTTTCGGGGTGATGCTCGCCCCTTTATCGGTTGAAAAAAATATTAAATTAGGCATTTACTTCTCAAGTTTCTATATTCCGGCCTTCGCCGGAATGACGGTTTTTATTCCCCCTTATCAAAGGGGGATAAAGGGGGTTGTTTTTTATCTCCTCGCCAACCCCATCCTTATTATTTCTTTTTCAATTCCTTTAACCCATATCCCTTGTTACTTTATTATTGCCGATCACGGTCAAAGGCGCTTCAGCATTGCCTGCCTGCAAGCGCAGAGTCATTGTTTCGGCTCCGCCGCCGAAAACAGGCCCGCCGGTTGCGTATGCAAATCTCGGAGCCGGGATTGACGGCATTGATATATTGGATATCAACCCGCCGACTCTGGCCCGAACCGTATCAGACAAATTCGCCTTCATTGAATTTAATGCGGCGAATAACCCAGCGCCGTATTTTTTTACAGCCTCTTTTCTCACAACAAATTCACCGGCTTCAAGCAGCGCACGGATGTGATCTCCTCCGCCGTAACCGGGAAGCTTGCCCCCCGTGGCGTATCCGGAATCTTCATCTGACGATGAGGATGACCCTGTTTTTACCGTCCTGATATATATGGTTTTATATTCGTCTTTAATCAGGGATGCGATTTTGCTTTCCGCTGTCTCAACTCCGCTTAACGTTATGGCTATGTCCGCCTCACGCTGCTTTGCTATTTCATCAAGCTGCTTTTTTATGCCGTCTGCTGTAGCCTGCCATTCGGCCTGTGCGGTCGCAGCTGCTTCTTTTTGTTTGACATAGAGTTTTTGGACAAAATCCCCAACAGCCTGCACACCTCCGATGGCGATCTCTTTCGTATCCTCAAGGGACTTAACCACAACATCTTTACCGTCTTTCGTCCCTTTTACCTCTTTCGCAAGATCGGCATACAAACTCTCAGCGTCTTTAGCCAGCTTCTCGGCAAGTTCATAGTCTTTGTTGGCCAATGCTTCTTTTGCTGCATAGAATTTTTCTTCAGCCTGGAGCTTATTATCTGCCCATATCTGGGCGTCAGTCATTCCTTTTTGACCTAATTCACGGATTTTGTCTCCAGTGGAAAGCTTTGCATATTTGATCTTTTCTTCCCACTCTATTACTTTTTGTGCATATTCCTCGGCAGATTTTTTGGCGCTTTCATATGCGGCCTTTGCTGCTTTCTCAAATTCATCAAGTTGCTCTGTGGATGCCCTCACAGCCTCCGCCGGTTTTTTCATCTCAACGGCAGCATCGGATGCCGATCCGCCCAGTTTTTTAAAATCACCGGTGATTTCCTGCAGCCGGTCATTTACGGTTTTAAGTTCTTTTTGGGCTGCAAGCGCTTCAAAAGTTGCAGTGCCAAAAAATGTAGTTTCTTTGGATTTTTGTTGCAACTGTATTTTGAGCGCATTGTAATAGCCACGGGCCTTCCGGAGACTTACGCGGAATTTTTCCAGGTCATCCTGAGCCGCCCCGGTTATATCGCCTGGCAGCTTGAAATCTTTAAAGGATTCCCAAGCCTTCATCTGTTGTGTGGTTTTTTGGGTAAGAGCTTCCTGTTGAGCCTGCACTTTCTTTGCCTCCGCCCGCCAATCCATAAAAGCTTTTATTGCTTCGATAATTTTAAGCGTTCCCCAGGCAGCGGCTAAGGCAAGCCCTCCCATCAGAGCAGTACCGGCAATTGTTGCCTGTGTTGCGACAGCCGTGATTGCGGTTTTTAAACTCCCAAGCCACGAAATAATAGATGTGCCGGTCAGAACCTTAAAAGCGGCATTAAGGCCGTTTACCAATGTGAACAGCTTTGTTATTACGCTGATCGCAGCAGCAGTACCCGCAAGCGTCAGAAGCAAATCCTTCCATTTTACAGCCATCTCGATTGTTTTTGCCGCAAATGTCACAAGATCGGCAACGAGCGCCCCGATTTGCCCGGAATTACTCTTAAGTATTGCCGCCACTCCCTGTAATGCATCTTTAAAATCAGTGCTATTTGCGATTGAGTTTTCTATCTCTTTTTTGATTTCCTGCAAGGATCCGGCAAAAGTATCGCCACTTGCAGCGGCCCTGCCCAAAAACTGCTCGCTTTGCTGCAAAAAAGCAGTATAACGTGCCTGCGCCTTTTCAAGGTCTGTCAGATCCTTCCATGCGATTTTGTTGGCTTTGTTGGCCTCGTATTGAGCCTTAACGTAGTTTTCGTTCAGGGTTAAACCCAAGTACTCGGCAGATTCGGCTTCACCTCGCAAAGCCGCTGTCACGCGCTCAATAGCCCCTTCAAGATCCACCTTGCCGGCGCCGAGATCAGCCGATCTTTTGATAACTTCGGTCATCTGGTCTTTAGACAGCCCCAAACGTTTGGTCATATCTGTTGTGCGTGATATTGCCCCCTTAAGCGCCGTATCCGAATAGATTTTTAATTCTTTTGATAAACTCGCAACCGTGTTTTCCCAATCCTTAACCGATCCTGCATTTTTAAACTCACGGTTTGCTGCGGCTATACTTGTCTGCATATTAAATGCAGCCTGGTCGGCGCCCTGCATTATCTCGGTCGCCTTCCTTAACGCCTGGAAGCCGGCTACGCCTGCAAGCATCGTTTTGATGCCGTCCTTCAGCCTGGCAACCGCTTTATGTCCGTTCCCGATTGTGTCATTGAACGCTTTAGCAGCTTCCTTGCCCTTTCCGAATCCGGATCGTATCGATGAACTTGTAGCGCTCATGGCTTCCGATACGCCTTTTGCTGCGGCGGAAATTATTATCTTGAGGATTTTATCTTGCATAAATTTGTAAAAGCGTTAGAATTGTTAATAGGCTCACCGTTTTTATTCCCCCTTAACAAAGGGGGTAAAGGGGGTTGTAATATGTTTGCTATATTTAAAATTCTCGTTGGCGTTATTTTTTTTGTTTTTCCGTTCGAGTACGGGATCACTCTGTTCAATGTTGTTTTGTGTGTGATAGGGCTTTATTTAATAACAACCGGCCTTGCCAATTTTATTGGGTCTCTTTCAGAAAGCCTTTCCAGCTCTCGGCATCCGCAAACCCGGCCCTGACAGCAATCGCAAGGTTTCTGATTCTCTCTGATTCAAGCCTCTCGTGTTCTTTAAGCGCTGTCATAAAGAAACCCCATCCATACTCCCAGGCTCCGGAGTGTCCGTGCTCGATAAGCCTGCAAGCGCTTCGGTCAAGTGATTTTTGATCAAGCTTCCGAACGTCTTTGTTATTCCCAGACGCTCGATCACTTCCAAAAAATCGGCATTAACCTCCTTAAAATCTTCCCAAAGCAGCTTGATTTCGCTCGGAGCCATTTCTTCCAATTCTTCAGGTTTTATATCTGAAGCATAAGGAAGCAATCTTTCAATATCCGCCAGGATATTTTCACCCGCCTCTTCTCCGGCAATAAGGATTTCCCGGATATCCTTAACCCTTAACTCTTTTACGGTAATTTCCTTATCATCAATCTTTACAATTTTTATCTTTCGCATGCACCCTCCGGCAATTTCAAATTTCAAATTTCAAATTTCAAATGCGGGCGAATAGTCATTCGCCCTTACATCGTCTCAACCTTATAATATTCCTGCCCGCTCGCCTGCGCACTATCCTTTAACACTGTGCCCGTGACGGCCAATATCGCAGCTCCATCGCCAATAAGCGGAAAATCACCATTCAGCAGCACGTTCACCTTGTGGAATGTCCATCTTTGGCGGACTCCGTTATCATCCTTATCGCTCACGAATATGATTTTCTTTTCAACGGATGCCGCACTCATGCCATGTATAAGAGATTTCGTAACGGCTTCGTAATCGTAGCTTACCTTGTCGCCCGCAACTATGCTTCCGGCACTCAGTGCCCGGATAAAACCGTAATCCGGGTCAAGATCGTAATCGGCTCCCTGGACACGCCTGCTTGCCCCTGTGGTGTCTGTTACTACTACATCCTCCTGCACGGTTATGGCTGTCGGAATAATATAGTTGGTATCCTGGGTCTCATAGACCTGGTTGGTAACCACAAATGTGCCGGACACATTGCATAGCTCGATAAAGCCAGCGCCCACAAATGCAATTTTGCCGGTTGCTCCCGATGTCACCTGCGTTACAGTATCACCGACTGCCAGTGATCCGGTGATTGTGCCCGTAAGTTTCGTGCTTTTGACATTGAGTTTGCCCAGATCAATGTAAAAATCATCAACCCATGTCGGCGCCGCCTGGTATGTATATGACGCAGCCTGATTATCCGCAGCAGCAGCGGAAGAAAGCAACGCGATCTTCAAATTCTCGTTTGTCATTTCACGCAGGCCGAATGTAATCTTGGCTTCGCTTTCCGTAATCTTTTCAATGATTGTGCCGCGTGCGGCGTTTCTTGTGCTTTTGAGCTTTTCAGTTGACACAGCCAAACTGAAATTAAAATTTTCCAGCTCGCCCATGTCATCAAAAGAAGCCCCGCCAACCGGCCCCTGATAAGCCCTGCCCGTGCCGTAATATCTGATATTGTCCGCATCTGATGCTAATGGCATTGTTGATTCCCTCCTTTGTCGTATTCGGTTTACAGTTTACAGTTGACAGTTCACGGCTTGCTGTTAACCGTAAACCGGTAACCGTCAACCGCTTTTTAAGCCTTTCGTTTTTCCATCTCTTCAGCAGAGATTATTATCTCTGCATAATGACATAACACCTTGCCGAACATCCTGTGTCCAACCGTTTCAACCGATGGCGCAGAGCAGTATCTAACAGTGCCGTTCAACGTTCGCTTTGCTCTGAGCGCAGAGCAGATCCCATCGACTATGCTGTCCTGAAAAAATATCTCTGACTGATCTTCATCCTTCAAACCATAAACACAGACAATTTTAAGCTCGTGTTTCCGGACATTCTGTCCGCTGCCTCCAGATTCATCTTCCGGAGTCCGCGTTCGGGTTATCATACAGCCGTTGATCTTGTTGTTTGCATCCTTAAACAGCTCTAAAAATTTTTCCCAGGTGTTAGTCCAGCGCTGGTATTCATATACAGGGCCGACCGCAGAAACTTCCCTGATAATTGTTGCAGCAGCGGCTCTTATGGCTGTTAAACTCATTGGATTCTCCGCAGTATTTCATCCGGTATCTGATCGAGAATGCCGATAATCGCAGATTTATAGTCATCCCAGGCATTGCCGAACATGTATGCGCCTTCCGTGCCTTTTTTGGATATCTTTCTGGCTATCAGAAACGCTACGCTATCGGCTTCTTTGCCTTCAATGCCAAGCTTCTTTTCTACCCAGAATTTTATCGGAGCAATTGGCGGAAAATGCGGTTTTGTGCCCAGTTCCACTGGTTCGCCGTATTCGGCTGGCGTTCCCAGCAGTCCTTCCACACCTTCTCCGTTTATATCGACATTATGAAATATGGTATCTCTCAGATGTATAGGCCCTGCGCCTAAAGGCGTTTCTGTTTTTACAATTCTTTCGAGAAAAAGCAGAGCCTCTGTGATCTTGGACTCCATTGCATCTCTTGACGCAACCGGAAACTGAACAATCAGCTTATCAATATCACCGGTATCATACGAGTATTTAATATCTATCATCAGCGGTGCCTTTGATTATGCGTTATCCTGCTGCCGCCCCAGCTTGCACGGCTGTCCTGGTCGTAAGTCACGCTGGCAGGCTTTGTTTTGCCGTCCTGTATGCCCATATGCGTTAAATATATATTTCTCAAAGCCCTTGCCCTGGCTGCATATTCCGAAGCCCTGCTTTTATGTTCGACGCTGTCGGCATTTATCGTGCTGTCGTTGGCCTGAGCGTAATAAGTGGCAAGCATCTCGCAGAAATTAGCGGCAGCCAGCGCCTGCACCGCTTCTTCATCGAAAGCGCTTATGGTGCAGCCGGTTTCATCGCATGTGTGCAGTCCGGTATATGTTACCCGGAAACTTTCCGTCGCTGCAGGAGAATCGTTTACAAACCGCAGATATTTGCCGTCCGGCTTCTCATAGATAATCCATTCATCATCATCGATGATGGCCGGATCCGGATCGTCGTCATCAACAGGATATTCCACCTGGCCGATAACGGAAAAACCGTCAAGCCAGGCTACGAATGTGTTTATGGCATAATCAAACCCGCCGTCTCCGTTAAAATCCTCAATGATTCTCAAGGGTTTATTTTTGGAATACATTTTAACGGCCATATTGACAGCAAGTGTTTTGTCGGCATCTGCGAGAGGAATTCCCCCCTGTACCAACTGCCCGACTGCGTCAACATAATCCTGCCGTATGCTCATATTCTTTCCCTTATATTTTCATGGTTTACATCAGGGCACGGACATAATCCATGCCCCGGATAAAACCTGAAAAAGTTTATATTGTAATTACAGGCGCAGCGGCAACTCCGGCCAGGCCTATAAGAACCCAGCCAACTGTGTCGTCAACATAAAGCAAAGTAGCTGCCTGGCCGGCTGCAGAGAAAACAATGGTGGCAAAACCGGATTTGGTTGTAGGCGTAAGGGTTCCGTCACCGCCGCCGTCAACAACCAGCGAAACGGTTAGTATCTGCCCGTTTTCTCCGTTTGCCAGCGTGAGCGCCTCCGCATCGGCTCCAGTTGTTTTGGCTACATAGGCGTGAGTCACAGGGATGGCCAATACATCCGCCGCTACCGTAGTTCCGACTCCAGGCGAATATGATATTGCGCCCGAATCATCCGGAAGTGTTATTGTGTTGTCTGCTGTCGGGTTTGTAGGCGTTATGGTTGTTTCATAGTCATCAGCCGTAGCCCCTTCCATGATAATCGGAGTTGCTCCGGAAAGCACTCCCATAGCGGTCAATGCGCTGCTGTCGAAATAATTATGGCAGTTGAAATAAATAGTTGTAGTCGAGATTGCTACGCCTATGGGCTGGCTATATGAGGGGGCTGACTGGGTAATGGCGCCTGCAGTCTCTGATAAATAGACGAATACCCCTTCCGAAAGCCCTGTCCAGCCAGTCAATATCCCATTTGTAATAATTTCAATTGCAGCGCCGCTTGCTCCGGTTTTACTACCCACGATTCCCACAGCAGGCCTTAGTGCCGCATCGTTGGCATCGGCTTTATATGCATATCCGTTAGCGTCTTTAATGCAAACAACCTGCCCGACAGTTACCGTCTCGCCTGCAGTGGCCGATATCCTGGCAAATACCTGCTTTTTGCTATATGCTTCGGCATTGCCGATAAGCATCAAAACCATAAATAAGGCGATGAAAATCACCCCGAATTTTCTGAAATTTTCAATATTCATATTCCCTCCATTGCTTGTTATTGTTATTTTGTTCCCCCCCTGTATCCCCCTTATCAAAGGGGGATACAGGGGGTTGTTGGGGATAAAAAGGGTTGTTGTTTTATGTTACTATCGCTTTGTATCCGCTCTGGTAAGCCACAACGGCTCCGGCATATTCATGTCGTATTTTGTGCCGGATTTTGTCGGCGACGAAAACCTGCTCGCTCTGGGGCGTGTCAGCAACGAACATCTCGGGTTCCTGGCGTCCGTTCAGATATCCCATTTCCACCATGTCAACTACGGAGGGAGGAAGCAGCATTCCCCAGTCGTTTGCGTCGGTTAAAAGGCTGACCATTTTGCCTGTTATTTTGCCCTTAAGCGGGTTGCGGGTCTTTGTCGTCAGGTCGTTTGAGGTAAAATATTCGTCGTCGTTTACTATCGATTCCCCGGTAGCTATGAGATCAACGGGATAAACCAGCACAGGCTTTATGCTCGGATCATCCAGAAGTGCGATCCGTTCGCCGGAATCTTTCTCTGTCATTTTTGCGATCGCCTGATAGGCAGCCAGTGCGTAAGTGAAAGACAAAGCGTTGGCACCCAGGTTCCCGTGTCCGCTAGTAAACCATGCAGTGCCATCCGAACAGGTTGCGTTTCCTGTATAGAAAGCCCATACGTATTTGCCGTGTGTCCTGCGTGCAGCGCGGCCCAATCTGTTTATCAATCGCTGAATCAGGGTGATGTCATCGTTGATTATCGTTTTGCGGGTAATCGTGAGAAGATTGCCTTTCTGTAAAATCGTGTAGGTGCTCTCTTCATCTGTAACGGCAGAAATCTCGTCGTAATCGGAGGTTTCCGGGTCTATTGTATCCAGATCTCCAAAATACCCGACATTCACCGCTTCCTGCTGTCTGAAATCAGATACAGATTTACGGACGCTGATCAACAGATCTTCATGATAATTTACTGCGTTATAGTCTTTGACCAGCCTGCGTGCCAGCGTATTGCCCAGCACGTAGGAAAATGTGGAGCTTGTAATGTCCATCTTTGCGCGCAGATCGGCGGGCATGTTGTTTCTCATAAAACGCCCGGTAACTTCCTTGTCCCCGGTAAAAAAGGTGTACATGTCACGCAGGCCCTTGAATGCCGGGACATCCTCAAATCCGCTGTAATCCATGCGGGATCTCATGTCCAGGAAAAAAGGCTCGTGATCCAGACGCTCCATGCGGGAGAATCCAACCATCTCGTCTTTGGTAAGGCCAAACATCCTGTCAACCGCCATCTGAGCGCGTTCGATGGTGCCGATACCAACCGCAATGCTCGATCCGGGGATAGGGGTGTTTCCCTGATCCTGCTCCGCCATCTTTGCAATATAATCCATCTCGGCATTTATTGCTGTTGTAAGATCTTCGGTTTTAAAAGTTCTGTCCGTAAACGCAGCTCTTATTCTGTTTTTTGCCAGATCCGGGAGTTTGCATTTGTCCCCGAGCGCCTGATCCAGAGCCATGCCGCAACGTAATATTTCGAGATCTTCTTTTGTAACCTGAACCGCAAAATTCTGCGCAGTTGCCGCAGGCTCTGCCGGTTTATCCATTGCCATTCTTGCCAATGCTTCGACTTCATCATCGGTGACCTTTTCAAGCTCTTTGCCCTTGAGCAGGTCCGGCCTTTTGCTGAAAATCAAATCCCATATTTTTTTCTTCATACCGACCTCCTGATTATTTTGGGCAGACATGGAAGCCACCGCCCTGTTAAATTTTCCCCCGGCTGCAGGCCGGGTTACTATATCCACACTGTCGGCTGCCAGGAATTTCAAAACCTTGAATACCTGCCTGCCGTCTACTTCCGCTTTTGTTGCCCTTACCGGGCAGTCATATGACAGTCCGTAAACCTGTTTTCCGGTTTTCATTGCAGCCAGAAGATTTTTCCCCAGCCATTTTGCGCTGTCTAAAAAATGCAATACGCCGTTTAGCCCTTGACCTGCCTGGTGTTTTACGCCGTCTATCCAGCCCGCTTTGTTTTTCACCAGAAGGTTTTTGACGTCAAAGAGCGGGTCGGATATATGGCTTGCGCCGTACGGCATCTCATAAAGATTTACGTCCACATTTTCAAAAAGAGCGGCTCCCGTCCGAATTGCTTCATCCGGAATATACCAGCCGTTTTTTGTAAATCCCGGCTCGCATATTGTCACATCCCAGGCGCTGCCTTCCGGATCAGCCGACATTTTTAAAGTTGCGGTAATCTCGATGGATTCATCCGTTTCGGCTTGCTGCGATCTTGTTTCCACCCATACACGCTCAACTTCTTTCGTGTCGCTGCCAAGCGTTACGTTGCCGTCTATAATGCCCCAGCTCTTCTGGTAGCATTTCCCGTCAAGCTCATAAACCAAATAGGAGGGAAATACTTCTCTTATCCATGCATTAGCATCAACGGACTTCAGTGAAGCACTCAGCAGGTCTTCAATTTTAGACAGGCTCAATTCCCCTGCCCCGGCTCTTTTTTTGTCTCCTTCCGGTTTCAAAATCAGGCCTCCTTTCCTTTCGGTTTTCCGG
This sequence comes from Desulfonema limicola, assembly GCA_020723255.1. Taxonomy (GTDB): domain Bacteria; phylum Desulfobacterota; class Desulfobacteria; order Desulfobacterales; family RPRI01; genus RPRI01. The sequence goes on from DYJH01000020.1 coordinate 17,491, forward strand.
CAATTACTTTGCGTTTTGCCGCTTTAGGGTTAATACCCGTAACTGCGATCTCATCGAGCTTCTCGACTTTGTCGCCAGGCTTATATCGCACCCGGATGCCGCCGTTTGTTACGATGCTGACCTCGCCGGAAACTTCATCATATCTGCTCGCAAATATGCATTCCTTCGTGATTCCGTGAGCCTGAGCAGCCTCGGCAATAAGCAAATCTCCTTTTTTTACTTTTTCTTTTTCTTCCGGCATGATTTTATCCTCCAAATTATGTGGTTTTATGGTTACCCTCTTCAATTCCCCCTTATCAAAGGGGGCCAGGGGGTTGTTTCTTATATCGCCGCCCTATACTTCCTGCTTTCAACCTCATCTATTGCAGCCTGCCAATCCGGATGATACGGCGCCGAATAGCACTGGCATTTTATTGTGTTCTTCGCCGATCCGGCGGGGTCTTTCGGATACATCAATTTTTCACCGCCCACATCAAACGGTTTGTTTACGTCCCTGGTTTGCCCGTCAGCGGCTATGTGCGAAATCCTGGGCATTTTTCTAGGAGCGCTGCCGTGTATCCACTGTTTTTGCAGCCCTGGCACTACATGTGCAGCTTTTTCGTTTCTTGCCTGTGTAGCAGCTTCAAGCACCCGCCCGCATTCCGTTCGCGTAATAACCTCCGCCCGTTCGGCAATCGAGCGGAATATCGATTTGTCTTTCAGGTTCGTTCCGATAGCTTTCATCACCTCAAACGGAGACTTATTACCCATCAGACCCATAGTCATTTCGTTTACAATTTGCCGGTTTGCGCTCGCAGACAAACCACTTACCAGATCGGCTCCATAGCCCTGCATGATGCCTAAGACCGTACTGTCAATTGCCGGTATTGCTGCGGTTATCCCGACCGCAGACAAGGGCAGATCAACCATGTTTATGCCCTCACCCCAGAATTGCAGCTGGGCATCCCTTAAATCGATGCCATATTTCATAGCAAACTGCTGCATAGCCCTTTCTACGGCGTTTTTCAGTTTTGGCAGGTGATATGCCTGCCAACCGGTCGAAGCCACCGCAGAAGCGATCTCCTTGCGGGCATCGGCCAAATGCTTAACGACCTTCCTGACCTCGGCGTCCTCAAGATTGTTCGCTTTTTTTACAAGCTCTTTTACTTTTTTATTAAAAAGCTGCTCTTTGGTCATTTGCGCTATAATTTCCCACTAACAAAGGGGGATAAAGGGGGTTGTATATTACTCCTCATAATCCACTTCATCCTCAGGAGGTTTTTTTCCGGCAGCCTCAATCTCCGCATCCACGTCGATTTCGTATCCCAGCTGGCTTGTTATAGCTGCGAATATTCTTATGGCAGTGTCCCTGCTGATCCACCTGCTTGTCTCCGCAACTGCCAGAGCCGAAGCAATTTGCGGAACTCCGTTCATGCTCTTTGCCAGGTCTTTCTTTGAAATCTCGGGCATATTCGCCGTAAAACCGGCTTCCGCGTCTTTCTCCGATAAACGCCCGGCAAGCACGGACTGATCAATCTGAAACTGACAGATATTTTCAAGGATCTCCTTACAAAAAAGCTGTCTGTCATCAAGGTCTTTGATCGGTACCTGGCCGAGCTGATCGGCCTCCGTCTGGTATGCTTTCCCCCCGGAGCCGAACCAGGAGTCCGGTCTGCCATGCGCTCCCATGATAAAGCCTTTTATCATCTCAAACCCGGCAGAAACATCTGTGCTTTTGAGATCCGGAGCGACCGCATCCCATTCCACACTTTCGTTATGCGCACGGACAGAGCCAGGCTGCGGGGGAGGATTGTTTTTGAGCCATTCCTTTATCTGCTCTTCGGTAAACCCGGAGAGTTTCACATCCCATACAAAATTATTTATGAATTCGGAGCGGTCCAGATGATTATAGCCATATCGTTCAAGTCCGTCGATCCAGTCAAACAATGTTAGAAAATCAGATCTGCCTCTTGGGTCGTTGGGAGGATTGTTTATTGCAAAATAAAACACTTCGCCCACAAGCCTGCCATATGTTTTTGACCTGGCATTTCCGTCTTCACGAACAGCGGCAAGTCTTTTTGCGGGCCGTGAGCTGCTGCCTCTCACCTCAACCTGTATTACTGTCTCAGGGTCATAGCCCAGCACATACACCTCAGCCACGTTGACTGGATCAGCGTAATAAATGCTTACATCGCCATTTACAGGGTTTATACCCACCGGCCAGCACTGATCACCCAGGATTGACATCCACATCATCCTGTCCGGAAAGCGGCGGTTTAATTTGTTTGTTTTAATAAACCTGTCCAGGATCATCTGGACATTTTCGTTGTCGGAAGTAACTGTAAAAGGCTCGGCAAAAATAAATGTCTTATCCATCCTGGCCAATCTCCGGAACATAGCCGACATATCCCACATGAAATATGCCACCTCATACATCCGGTCACGGTCCAGATGGGCGATCATGCGCCTCTGTCCCTGCTCGCCCATAAGAGGGCGGTATCCCTCGTTTTTAGGATCATAGCTCGCAGTAACAGGCATGCTCGCCTTCGCCCTGGTGATTTCTTCCTGGACAATAGTCCGCACTTCCTCGGAGTTGAGTAGATCCGGCGACAGCCTTTTTGCTATCTTTTGTCTCAATGACATTACCATTTTCCTTATTCCCCCTTAACAAGGGGGGCCAGGGGGTTGTTAACCGTGAAACGTGACCCGCTTTTACCCATTACGCCGCCCTCCCGAATCTTCCGAAAAACCCGCCACTACCAGCCATCGCACCCGGCCTATGCCCTGTCATGCTGGCTTTTTTTTCCGGATCAGCTCCTAAAGAATACGCTTTTACATTCGATGATGCCGCATGAATCGCCAACGCCAACGACCAAAATCGGTCTGAGTTCCCACACCAGCAACATTTACCGTTTCTTCTCACATAAATTATTCCTGATGGTACTGTACAACAATATACCTCCCCGGAATAATCCGCTGCCGATACACTCTTTTTTCTCTTATTGATTTGAGGGGTAAGTCTTTTGCGATTGATGTTGATGTTATAAATTTCTCGTTTATTCTTGCCTTTCAAACTCATTTGCGGAATTGTGATTGATCCGCACATTCCGAGTTTCAACAATAACTCCTGGATATCTGATGCAAGTCTATAACTAGTAGTCATATAATTCCATGACGTCTCGCCAAATCTTCCATTTCCAAACATCAGAGCGTCAAACAGTATCCGTAGTCTGTGCGGAGGCAAGTCAAGCAAATCTCTGGGGATGAATCGTTGATATGACCTGCCCTGAGATACAAGAGATTCATGCAGATCATGCTTTTTGTTGCGGTATGAACTTATCTCTGTAATTTTGTTTTTCTCAAGCCAGAATTTGAACGGCAACTTTTCAATGCAGTTACGAATTGGCGAATATTCTATTTGTTTTGCATAAATACCGCTTCTGTATTGCGTGCCCACAAACCCTTGAGAAATAAAATACCCCATAAATTCCAGCCAAATATCAATATCTATAATTTCTTGCCCTATCTTTATGCTTTGCCGATCTATTCCCTTCCATAGCGCATTCTTTTTAAATTCAACTCTTCCTCTTTTTTTGATATCTTTTGCATATATAAACTCCCATTGATCTTTTTCTTTTATATAAAGCCTGTGTTTGGGAGTAACGAGCAGATCAATTTGCTTGTTTGCAATACGAACCATTTCACCAACATAGAATTGCTGCTGGATATCTGTGGGCTTTTCATAATCCAGTTCGTCTCCCTTTAAGACAGCCATATGGTCGTCTTTTGAAAGATCACTAAAAAATTTCCAGCCGGCTTTTGTTAGAACTTCTGTATGTTTGTCGTAGCAATGCCCGTTCTCCGAGCGTTCAGCAGTAAACCGAATATTTCCCGCTGCCGTGGTTTCTTTTGTTACTGCCCGTAAATCTGCACGGACATGGTGGTCATACGGTATGCGAAGCTTTTTGTCTTCCATTTTTCCGCGCACAGGATAGGCCAACGCTTCTTTCACGTGAGACGTAAACGTCACGCATTCCATGCGATATTCGCCGAACTGCTTTTTTGCATCATCCCCCCAGCCTATGCCCAAACCCGTATAATCTATGCAGCATCTGTCAAGCAGAGCAAGCCAGGGCCAGAGTACTTTTTCCTGATCCGGTTTGCTCATGTTTTTTAGTGTTATTATCTTGCGGGTGTAGAGCACATCACCTGCAAGTTCCAATATCCACAAAACCGTAAGATCTTTTTTGCGTCCGATATCAAGTCCTGCATATAGCCTGCGTCCGGCCTTTTCCGCATATTCCATCTCCCATTTTTCTGTGGACGGATATTCGCAACCGGCTATCAGATCGTATTCCAAAAATGCGACCTCATCATCACCGGGGATGCACATATATTCCTGCTGAAAGGATTCCTCATCGGAGCATCCGGACTTTATAAAATCAAAATATTCTTTTTCATCCATTTCCTGCGCTTCGTGATCGGCAGGGATGGACTGTTGTAGTTTATAGAGAAAACCTTCATTCAGCGCATCTTCGAGAGTCACGCGGTGATGGCTGATTTTTTTCGGATTGTTGTGTTCCTTGATTTCTCTTATCAGTAAATTGAAAAAGTTACCGCTGCCACGGTGAGTGGATATAACCTCAAGATTGCCTCCCCAGGTGATACCGGGATATGCGATAGTCCAAAGTTTGCGCGGATCGGGATGAAGGGCAAACTCATCAAGAGCGCGGCTTCCTCGTTTTCCTGCCTGAGCATCTGGGTTTGAGCTCATTGAATGTATGCGTTTTTTTGATGCAAAATTCAGCACATATGCGGATATTTTCTTTTTATCATCAAGGACTATCTCGCCGAGATCCTCGGCGGCGGCGTGCAAAACATTAGCCCACATCTTGCAATCTTCTATAAAAAGTCGAGCCTGAAGATCATCGCGTGACGATACCCATTGATCCCATTTTGCGCCTGCCTCCGCTGTGCGTTCCGTGCAGGCATAAGCCGTGCCCCACGAAATGCCGATCTGCCGCGCTTTCTCCATCAGCTTAAGGCGGCTGCGATCGTTTATCCAGCGCTCCTGATAGCCCAAAAAAAGGCTGTCAGGATTTACGGGAATCATTTTGGCTTTTACTGTTCTTTTGCCTGTCATTTGACCTCATTCCCCCTTTAATAAAGGGGGTTAGGGGGATTTAATTCATCATCATCACATCGCGCCTGATTTTTTTAATCGTTTCCGGCGACACGCCTTCCTGTTTGTCGGCACTTTCATTGTTGCCATATTTTGCTTTCATCCCATCCAGCAATTCCATCGATTGCTTCAGCTCTTTAATCGCATTTAAAGACAGCGCATCCGGCTGGCCGAGCATTACCCTTAGTTTTAATTCGACCGCTTCCTGGAGTGCCTGTATGGCCTCCTGCGGAGTGTTTATTTGCCTATTTAAATCCCCCTGGCCCCCTTTTTCTAAGGGGGAATTTTCCGGTACGCCTTCCCCCTTAGCAAAGGGGGACAAAGGGGGTTGTTTCGACGTCGCCCTTTCCAAAGCCGAAAACGCATAAACCTTTTGCGGATCAAGGCTTGTCATGGCGTCCTTGATCAACTTCAATTTCGTCAGAGTTGTGTATCTCCGGATCTCGGCAGCGGCGTTTCTATATTCACGGCGCTTTGCAAGCCAGCCGTCTTCAACAGACCAGTTTTGGATTGTCCGTTCGCTGATAGCGGTTTCAACCGCAACGGCTTCGAGGGTCATTCCGTCGATGACGTAAAGTTCCTCGGCTCGCTGTCTTAATTCCTGGTCAATCATACCCTCACCCCGGCCCTCTCCCCGGACGGGAGAGGGAGATATTAATCCCGCCCCAACAGTTCCTTTGCCTTCTCTATTTCCTCGAGCCTTGCGACATATTCGGTATGTTTTGAGCCGAACTGCAGCGCCTGAGTCACGATACGGTCCGCTGGGAGTTTCCGTGTCGTCTGCAGAGGATCAAGGTCGTTTCGTAAAGAATTAATAAGACCATTGATTTGCAACTCAAGCTCTTTTGCTTCGCGTCTCAACATCGCCAGGCGTCCCTCAAATTTAATCCGTTCACTGTCCATTATTCCCCTCCCGCTTGGATTCTCCCTAATTCCCCCTTAACAAAGGGGATACAGGGGGTTGTTACTCCCCGCTTTTCTGATAAACTATTTCTTTTTTAACCCTGATCAACGGACAATACTGATTTTGTTTGATTTCTTCAGACAACACTGTGGATTGTTGCGTATTTAACATGACTACCTCGCGCAAATCTTTCGCTATGTCCGTAACCTGTTCACATAACTCCACATTGTTCTTGTACATTATTACTACGGATTCAAATCGTTTTTGCTGGCCCACGTACAAAAGTAACGCCATGAGCCACGGGCCTATGATCAGCATAAATAGCAATCCCATAAATGGCCAGGCTGATAAAAGTTTTACTATTGCTGCGATGCTTGTTATCATTGATACCTGGTCTGGTGTCATGGAATCTCCTTTTTTTACTTACGAGCTTCTTTTTATTTATCCGTCCCTTTTAATTTACCGTATTGCCGTGCAGCCGTGTATCCCAGGTAGCCTGTGGTGAACGTCCACCACATCTCGGTTGGGACTGCATCAAAACCCGATTTGACATTAGCGTAAAACACAGTCATGGCGGCGGGTGAAAATACGCCGACCGCCGGAGCGACAATGGTCAGCGCAAGGATTACTGCATAAAAAAGATAAAGGAAGCCAGGCCGCGCCCGGGATGTCCATTTGTCGGCGCTTGATGCTTCTGCAACCATGATTGACAGACGGGTAGTTTCAAGAGCAGCTTCAAGCTCCTGCGCCTTCATAAGCAGCTCAGCTTTTTTGTTGGGATCAACAATCGCCTCCCCCGTGATCGCCTCGCGGATGCTTTTAGCGAGCGTGCCTATCCCGGAAATCGCCTGCCCGAAATCAACGTTTAATCCTGCCAGATTCATTTTTGCGTTCTCCTTACGCCTTTAACCTTGCGCCTTGAGCCCTTCCCCTTTTAACAAGGGGCCATCCTCCCCCTTAAATTCCCCCCTTTAAAAGGGGAACCCTCCCTTCAAATTCCCACCTTTAAAAGGGGAACCCTCCCTTCAAATTCCCCCTTTATCAAAGGGGGGCAGGGGGGATTTCTTTCACGCCGTAACCGGCGGAATCTCGTATTTGTTGCCGTCAAATGTCGGGTATTCGATAGTTTTTTCCGCAACATCATCATTCTGAAAATGCGGATAGTCCGCCGGGCTTTTCCAGCTTCCGCCCCATGTGAGTCCGGCAGATTCGCCGATTTTGCCCGCTTCTTCATAATCCGGGATCTGGTCTTCGTTAACATCGGCTTTGATATTCCAGCATGGTTTGCCGTCTTGCAAAATTGCAATATCGAACGCTGTGCGTTTCGTATGCCGGGAATGTTTTGTCCATGTAATGATTTTACCGGGTTTTGTTCTGCCAAGTTTATACAAAGCGTCCTGCTCTTCCTGGGATCTGTATGTGCATGTGATCATAAAAGGGATACCGGCCTCATGCATTTTGGCGGCAAATTCGATATATTTTTTTTGAGTGCCTGGTGTGAGATCTTCAATTTTTCGGGATGGCATTTATAACCTCTTATTATTCCCCCTTAACAAAGGGGGATAAAGGGGGTTGTTTTTATGGTCGGCGGGTGCCCTTATTCACCCGCCGACCGGCCATTTGGCCTCATCAGTTCCTTTTGCCACAAAGTGGCTCCTGATTTAATCAAATGAAAAACAACTGGTTACAAAATAAAAAAAGCGGATGCCGGTCACTCAGGACCAACATCCGCTCAGGGATGATAAACACGCCTCCCTTTTTCAAGGGACCCCGCTCAGGGGGACGTCGCTCAGGAAACGGCGTTTAGATTTTCCGCAACTATACCAGATGTTGTGGCTTTGTCAATAATTTTATCAAGCGATTGGGCATTAATATATCGAATTTTGCCACGGCATTTTTTACTTTTACATTGAAATCTTAACTGGCCTTTAGTGGAAAGATATTCATCGCAACCCATTAAAAATTCACCGCATACCGGGCATCGGATAATTATCTCATCGATATTTTTATGCTCAACAACCATTATTCTGAATCCTCTTCATCCGGTATTGCGTTTATTCCAATGATATCAAACTGTAAATTGTACTCCCATTCCATATCTTGTTTTTCCTCAAAAACAGCTCGATCCGCTTCCGGCAGAATCTCTCTAAGCGCTTCATATATTTTCTTTGCATGTTCTCTTGAGAAGATATGTTCGGGTAAAAACATTTCTATTCTAAAACGAAGGCCTCCGTCAGCTTCGGTGCCCGGGCAAATAACTTCAGACTCTGACAGTACCGTGTAAGCATTGTGTGGCAACAAGCTATTTATTCGGTAGCGCAATTCTTCTTTTGTCATTTTTTTCTGGGTTCCGGCTTTCCCTACATGCCGGTTTTGTGATATCGGTGAATAATGCTTGCACGCATCTCCCGTGCAGACACAAATGTCGGCAGGACATCCGTCTGTAAACAAAAACCTGCATTGATCTGCCCTGATCTTCATCAAAACACCTCCTTTTACTTATGAATGAATTTCATTTCGCCGAGAATGTTTTTATCCTCCAATCTCCGTGGCGATCTCAATTGCATTATCAACCCTCTCCCGGAGATCCAGCATCCACATTTCGAGATCATTATATGGCGGCGCCAGGGAGTTGGCGCTTCCGCCCATCAGAAAGAATATTGCGCCGAGCTGGCCCTGGAGACGGTAAAGAATATTAAGCATGTCCTCTCGTTTTTCGAAAAAGGTTTTTTCGCTCCGGCCTTCGGGGTCAACGATTCTTATTGCTTTTTTATCAGACATGGGTCACCTCCTGATTTACAACCCCCTGGCCCCCTTTGTTAAGGGGGAATCCTGGGCCGGATACTCCGAATAGGCTATTAAGATTATCAAGATCCTTCTTTGCCTGCTTGTTTGCTATTACCGGAGAAAAGCTGATGCCGATTTCCCTGAGAAGCCGTTCGATGGCCTGGATTTTTTCTTTGCCGATACCGAAAATAGCGGCGCAATCGGCTTGTGTGGCATATGCCCGGCGCAGGCGGCAAAGCTTTGCAAGCCCGTCCATGTCCATCCCCAGAGCATTTAATTGCTTGCCGAGATCAATGCCTTTATAGATCAGGTTGCGCGGATCGGGCAGGGCAAGCTGGGTGCGGAGTTTCTGCTCTATGCCTGCATAGGCTTGTTTTTTGAGAGCTTCTTCCATTTTGTTGAAAGCGTCTATGTATGCCAGCTTGAATTCGGTCGCCCGCGGGCCGGTAAAGCCCATAGCAAGAAAGGTAAAACCGTCACGGGTGATCTGGTACATGGGCCGCATTTCGCCTTTTGCGTCCCGATAATCAACGGCAGCAAAATTTCTTGCGTTAAAATCTTCAGGCGTATCAAGGGTTTTGATCGCTTTCAGAACATCAAAATGATTTTTCCCGAAAGCCGTTGCGATTGCAAGGCTGGTTGTGATCGGCCTGGTGCCTATAATGGCTACGACCGGTTTCAGAGATGCAAAATCTTGCGTCTCTACGGGATGAACCGGCTCTGCAGAGATTAAATCCCCCCCGCCCCCCTTTAGTAAAGGGGGAACGGGGGATTTAAGGGAATCCGATTCTGCGCCGATAACGAGTTGATTTGTGATGAATTTGCGGAATGCTTTCTTGTCGGGATAATCGGATACGATAATAATGGAATACGCTCCCGATCTGTTTACCAATACCCGGTTAAATTCAAAATCTATCACATCATGCTTGAATTTGTCTATCCTGATTTCGTCATCATCTAAAATAGAAACAGCATCGTTTGTTTTCAAATCCAAAACCTCGCAGATATCCGAGGCGAGCCACCAGGGCTCACCCTCTTTGTCTATGACAATGCGGACAAGATGTTCCTTGAAATACTTTAAGATTGGATCGGAATAGGTGTGACTGTTGACGTGTTCTTTACTCATTTTGTGCCTCCTGAGAATTTAGTAGTTTCGTCGCATTTATGAGGCGACGGGTCTCAACTACCGTTCTCAGACGGCTGGGCTTATTCACCTTTCGGTTGTTGTATTCGGCCCTATTGACCCGCCAGAAATGCGGAATTACCCTGATTTTAGGCACAAAAAAACCGCTTCTGTCGGGGCGGAATAGGCCGCTGAGAATAATAGTGCCTATATAATAATTCAGGGTGTTTATGTTTGTCAAGGAATTTTTCATGAAACTTCTTGATTTGTTAATTGTCTTCGTGTTAAAAAGATCATTATGTTTACTGCAATTAAAAATACCGGCGATTCTAATCCCGGCCGCAGATATGCGCTTGAGCTTGAATACACGGTTAAGCTCACGGGGTTTTTTCTGTTTATTCTTCCCACAATGTTTTACCGGGTACTCTGGCATACATGGCGAAGCCGCAGGGAAATGGAACTTATTCGCACGTCTATGGACGTGTGCATAGAGGCTTGTGAGTCCGCCAAATGTGTTAACAATTACTATCCTCTTGTCAGCCGCATCCGTGACAATTTTCTTAAAGTGCTTGATATCGTTTCCCAAACACCTGCCCTGCGCATACTCAAACCTTATGTCCGGGAGCATGTTGCTCTCTGGGATGATCTGGCAGAGGATTGCATGATATCCGGTGACGATGAATTCCGCAGCCTTATCAACAAAATCGCCGCCAATGCCTGATGACATATATTGTCCAATACACCCGGTCATTTAACGCCAGCCTCAAAAAGATAACCGGTAAATTTCCCAAAAGCGAAGAAGGCGTTAAAAAGACGATCAGCCTTCTTGCCAACAATCCGGATCAGGGCGATAGATATCCCGGATTCGGAGATAATTCCGTGCGCAAGCTGCGACTCCCTTTGCCCGAATATCACATCAGTAAAAGCAGCGGCCTGCGATTGATCTTCCTTGTAACGATTGATAAAATCATTCCTCTTCATATTTATTACAAACCTCAATTCCGCTCGGAACGCACTGTCCGAGAAGAAATCAAAACGGCTCTGAAAGAGATTCTGTCGGAACTTTAATCTCTTTCTGGATTCCGGCCTGCGCCGGAATGACGGGTTATTTATGTTCCGAAAAATATTCATTCAATATTGCAGCCCAAACACTCAGCTCTCTGATCCGTGTCTCCGTAGGCGCTCCGGGCACAGCTATCGTGAGTCGCGTTTCTACCTCTATGTCTGTTCTCCACGTATTTTTGATCGTTTTAAACAACCAGCGCCATGATGCGCCTGTGACGGCGCCCAGGAAGAAAGTCATCAATGTTTTGATTGAATCATCCATAGCCCTCACCCCGGCCCTCTCCCCGAACGGGAGGGGGAGAGATTTTTGTTTTTTCTCCCTGAACGTGAGAGAGAGATCATATTGCCGGCCCCGGCAAAGTGATAGTGTTTTCCGACAGCACTGTAACCACACAGAACCTATCGACCTTTAAAAATATTCTTCTGTCTTTGTGCCAGTACAGGGCCAGTATTTTGCATTCTCGCCCTCTCGGCGTATATAAAACCCTGCGATTCTGCACCATGATGCATTCGCTGATTAATTTTGTTGCATCAGCCGGCGGATTATCGTCAACCCGTTTCCGCCACTGCTCAATCGCATGTTTTGTCATCAGGATTTTGTTCAAATTTTTTTACCAATCAGATCCGTTAGTTTTGCAATTCCCTGACGTTTTTTGAATTCTGCCAGGGTTATGTTTTCGCTATCCGAATCCCCCCCGCCCCCCTTTGCCAAAGGGGGGTAGGGGGGATTTGCATTTGACAAAGGGGGAATGGAGGATGGAAAATATTTATCCAGGATCATTTTATAGGTGTCTTGCTTATGTTTGATCCTGCACTGACACCACCAGAACAAATCAATCAGAATTACTGCCACAGCGATTGCAAGTACGATTATAGTTCTCATTTTTTGCCCTCCTATGCGGCGGGGTGTAAAACCCCGCCGTACGGGCACGATGCTTCGTGCCCCTGCGGTTCAACACCCCGCAATATCCAGCGGAATTACTTCCCAGTCATTACCCTTCTTTTCCCAGAACCGGATATAGGTACGTGTTCCTACAATCCGGATGCTCTCGTTTATAAGGTGCATAGCCTGTTTCCATTCCGGCTCTTTGATATCGATGTTGCGCAGATCAAGTATCCGGTCCCGGTCCAGCTTGCCCTTGTTATCAACCGCAAATGCCCTGTCCACGATCAGCTTGATTTTATCATCGCTTCCTTCGCCCCACGTCTTCAAACAGACGTCTATTATCCCCTTTGCCATTTGCAGCCGGTTATCAAAATCGATGATCTTGTTTACCTTGATCTCGATCTTTATCGTGTTGGAAAAGTTTGTCAGTACCTTGTTGCCCTCGGCGGTACGCACGGTCATGCCGTAAATTTTTTCCGCATCGCTTATAAATTTTTCGATATCGTCAAAAGCCTGTTTTTTCAGAGATGCAATAGCAGCGCTTGTCCGCCTGGCTTTTTCCGCAAGGCCGGTAACAACCTTGTCAAGCGTCTTGTCATATTTTTTAATATATTTAACCGGGATAGCATTGCCCGCAGCATCAATCCAATGCCCCTCTTTGTTTTTTATCGCCATTGCTTTTCTCCTTTTATCGTACGGGCGAATAATCATTCGCCCCTATCATTTGCTTGAACCCTCGAATCCTTGACCCCTTGAACCCTCTTTTTATGATACATCAACGCCGCAACGATCCGGCGCAGCTGATCCGCATGCAGCCATTTATACGAGGCAATCGGCTCGCCATCATCGTTTTTAAACATCTTTGCTGACATGCCGTTGACATACGCCTCTGTAAGATTCAAGTCTTTGCAGATCGCATCTATCTTGGATAACAACAATTGTTTGCTGCTTTTCGAATCCCTCCTTCCCCCTTTGCCAAAGGGGGTGTAGGGGGATTTCTTCCGGGGAGGATATTTTTTAAATCCAAGCTTTTCAAAATGCTTCATCACCGCATCGAATTTTTGTTCCGTCAGATCAGCCGATGATTCGACCCCGAAAGACAGCAGCATGTCCCGGTATTCTAACTCACTCATACCGCACCGGGCCTTTGCTACGTGGATAAGGGATTTTTTCTTGTTATTTATCGTCATCGGCCCCCCCCCCCGCCCTCTCCCCGGACGGGAGAGGGAGCGTTTTCGGTATCTCCTGTCGAGGAAGAGTCTATATCTTCCATCAGCATCCTTGCTGACATAAACGCCTGGGTAGCATCTACCAAAGCTTTGCCCGCTTCATCCATTTTCTGAAGCGCCTCTTTTTTTGCCGCCCGGATCCGGCGAAGCCTTTCGGCATTAGCATCGTTTCTGACCAGTCCAGGGCCAGGATCGTATATCATCTGATACTTAGAATGCTGCTGGGGTATGTCAATCCTGCGGCAAATCCCGCGATTTACAAGCATTCCAAGATATTCTATTGCGGTTCTTTTAGATACGCCACAGTTCCCGACAAGATCGTTGGCTGTTATCGTACCGTTTTTATTTGCCCGGATGAGTCGGTACATGCACGATGCTTTTTGAGCCGGATGCGGGTCCGTCTTTATATAGCTGATGGTGCCGCATCCAACCTTTACGCATTCACCGCGTTTTATAAAATCAAGCAGGATTTTATATAGTGGACGCTTGTCCTCATTTGATACAAGATCCAGCTTCAACGCTATATCCTCATATCTAACGTTTCCCTGCGGAGCCAGCTCCTGCAAAGCCCTGCGAACATCTATTGCCGATAATTTCATACTCCTTGCGCCTTCTTTATTTATTCGCCCACCTGATTGCCGACTTTATCGCCATCTCTGCGATCTTGACCGTGATTTCTTCCGTTTTTGCCGCATTGGCATATGCGATCGCATATAATAGCGCCCGTTTCACCAGCCGGAAATTGCCGTTTGCCGTTTTTTTGGTTTTGGTCTGGTGTAATATTTTGGCAACTTCGAGAGGTATCTCAACGCCTGCGGAGTCCTGTGCATAGATGATAACGTCCGACTCTTTCATTGGAGTAAACAGAACCGGTTCAAAAGTCCTGGTCCAGACACGCTCGTTTTGCTGCATCATGGGAAGCAGGCCGGGCTCGCCGATTAAGACGACAGGGCAAAGGGTAATCCTTGTGATATCGCGCACTATCTCCAGGAAATTGTTTTTCATGCGGTCTGCTTCATCAATAAAAAGGATGGTGTCCGGATTCTGGTAAAGGCTTTCAACAATAGCTCTGAAACACCATTCCCGGTTGCGTTTCGGATTTTCAATGCCGAGCTCGCGGCACAGGTCGGCCAGAAATGCCAGGTCGCTGGTTTTCCAGATAAGAGTCGATTCTATGTAAATACTGCTCTCGTTATTCGCATGATACCATTTGACCGTCCGTGACTTACCCAGGCCTGCTCCTCCGCATACACACGCAAACCGTCCCTCGCCCACGTCCATGCGCAGATCGTCTATCATGAGGGTGAAATTTCTTGTGTTTGCGGTCTGTATATATAAGGATTCATCAAATTGTAATTCAGGCATTTTAGCTCCTTATTAATTCCCCCTTAACTTCCCCCTTAAAAAGGGGGATACAGGGGGTTGTTCTCAACCGTTAACCGTCAACTGTGAACCGTTAACCGATTTCCGGTTCATTATAATTTCCGTGGTTCTCACGTTTTCCCAATATCCGGATCTTTCAAGCTGTATATATTTTGATGTCTGTTCGTAATAGCGCATCCATGCCCGGTGTTCTTTCGGGATGAAAATACCGCGTGCATCATGCCGCACTAACTGTTCGTATTTATCCGCCTCGGATAGTTTATCGAGACCATCCCATATGTCTGCGACATCGGATTTCTTGTTTTTGCGGTATTCTTCTACTTCCTTCAGAATCTGCTGTTCGTCGGCCGGTGTTAATTTTTTCGGCGATGATTCCCCCTTATCAAAGGGGTTACAACCCCCTTCAATTCCCCCTTTGTTAAGGGGGAAAGGGGATTGTTCCGGCGCCCCTGCCGCTGTTATCCCGTCCATTTCAAGCCGCAGCAGATGAGCCGGAAGTATTTCGCTTTCAAGCAGATGCCGTCCGAGTGCGCTTGCTTCTTTCTTCTGGCGGTTCTTGTTCTCCAGTTGTGTTTCAAGACGCTCCATATCCGCATCGGTGCCGAGCTTTGCCATCGGATGCACCTTGTCCTGTTCGGGTGCGATACAGAGGAATTTGCCGTCTTCAAAAACTGCGATATATCCCGGGTCGGCAAGATCGTAGCGGATCTCGACCTTATGATGCCGGCATTCAAGCTCCTGGTGATAATAAAACCTGCCGTTGAAACTGATACGGCTTCCACGGATCATGACGTCTTTTTTCGACCACATAAGATAGGTAAGCATTAAAGGATCGATGCCCTCGCCGCGTCCCGGCTCAAAAATGTCTATCGGAGCATATCCCATAAGGTATTTGCTTTTATCCTGCGGGCGCCTGGAATATTCGTCGAACCATCCGGCGATTGTCCGGTGTGCCATCTCTATGGTAACGCATTTACCGTCCATTACTTTTTCATAGATTTTACGGTGCAGGCGCTCGCCCCTTTTCATGCGGGGAGGTTTTTTGTCTATGCAAGTGCCGGTGTAGGTAATAGATTTGCGCTCTATTTCTGCGAATGTGCCGAAAAACCGTTCTACCGTTTTTGATTGCCCGTGATATGCCCACGCGAAAGTCGTTTGGATGCCGAGCTGTTCATACAGGCCGGAAAGGCCGGAACCTTCAAGATCTGTTTGCGTGAAGTATTTGGCTTTAAAAGCTTTGCCGTTATCCAGGTAAACCACACGGGGCATTTTGCCCAGGGTGATTATTGCTCTTCTGAGAGCAGCCGATATTGCAGCCGTATCTTCTGTGGGCATGATCTCCCAGCCGCAGGGAAAGTTTGAACGCATGTCGTAAAACACAATGAGTGTCATGCGTTGCGGCTTGCCGGTCCAGGGATTTATAATATCGAAATTAAGAGTGTGGCCGTCTGCAACAAGCACGTCGCCGACATTAAGCAGTTCGGGATCACGATCAACAGAAAGAGCGCATTCGTCGTTCCAGCGCTTTTCTCCTCCGCGCTGCCAGCACCAGAGGTCATAATTATGTTCCTTGAAATCTATCAGCCAGCGCCGGTAAGTTGCATCAGAGTGGCCGTTGTCTATGCCTTTTAAATGCATGCGGCGCTTTGCTTCCCGGATAACTTCGGATATCAGCAGTCTGTTCGGATGCAGTGCGCACTGGACAATGATTGATGCCTGTTCTGCCGTTACTTTTGTTTTGCCTTTGGCCCATTTCCCCCGCCTGTCGCTAAGGTCGGTAATATTGCCGCCGGCCCGCAGGATTCGTTTCCAGCCCTCGATTGTTTGCCAGGATACCGGGCCGAGTATTTTATAAATAGCCGGGTAAGCATATCCGCTGTTGTAAGTTAATATAAAATCATCCCGCGCCTGTGCTTTCCGGCCGTGGCCGGATGCCTTCAGGGCAGCAAGGTAATGCCGTACCAGGTCGATCTTCGCCCCGCCTGTGGCATATTGTTTGTCTGAAAGGATTACCGGAGTACCGGATTTTTGTGCTGGCAAATTCCCCTTTAAATTCCCCCTTTGGCAAAGGGCTGGCAAATTCCCCTTTAAATTCCCCCTTTGGCAAAGGGGGGCAGGGGGGATTTGTTGAGATGCAAAATCTTGCGCCTGTCCCTTAACTTCCCCCTTAAAAAAGGGGGATACAGGGGGTTGTGGGTATATAGGGTTGTTAAAAGGGGTGACACCCCCCCCGGAGAGAGTAAGGGGGGTGTCTGGGCGGGAGGATAGGAGCAAGCTTTTATTCCCGCCTGAATTTCCACTACTAAATTCCCCCTTAGTAAAGGGGGCCAGAGGGTTGTCTGTGCGGCAAGGGTTGTTCAAATTCCCCCTTTGGCAAAGGGGGGTGGGGGGGATTTGTTGAGACGCAACATTCTGCGCCTCTGCCTTATAATATAAAAGCCGGATATCGTCGGGAAGAGAAGAGATATAGAATCGCTTTTGAACGCCTCCGCGAACAGATACGGTATCATACGGCCAGCCTTCTTTTTCCGCACGCTTCCTGGCAGCACGAATGCTGATCCCTATTAACTCCGATATATCTTCACTTGATAAAGCAATCTCTCCGCTCATTTATCCTTGTGCCTCGCACCTGTTTTTATTCCCCCTTAAAAGGGGGATAAAGGGGGCTGTTCTCTTTTCATCCCAGCTTTTCAATACAGGCTATAAATTCAAGCCTTTCTTTTAACCAGGTAAAAAAGCATTCGTCGCTTTGACCGTTTGCAAAATTATGGCGGTAATAATTTCTTATTCTTTTAACCTCTTTAAGCTCCGCTTTTTCTTCTTCATTCATTTTTAATACTCCTCTCAGTTCTGCCCGGATCAGGCCGG
>DYJH01000021.1 GCA_020723255.1 Desulfonema limicola
GATCGTGATTTAATCAAATCTTAAACCATGTAAACACTTTTGAACGTTACCAATAAATTACCTATGGAGAACCGTTATGAAAAAAAACAATTATTCTACAAGCGTTATCCGAATCTTTGTTTGTTTTTTCCTTCTCGCCTTTTTATCTTTTCAATCTGAGGCATATTCCGCACCATCGGATTATTATGATATCGTGCAAAAAGCATACATCGGCTACTATCAGCGACCCGCTGATCCTGGAGGGTTATTATACTGGGCGGAAAGACTCGATGCATCGGGTGGAAGGCTAACAGATATCATCAATGCCTTTGCCAACTCTGCGGAGTCTCAGGTACTCTATAACACGATTGACAGCAGCAATATCTCAGGTGTTGTTAATGGTATATATAATGTCCTTTTTGGTCGTGACGCCGATAGTGCAGGTCTTGCCTACTATGTAAACGGCTTTAACTCAAGCAAGTTCAATGCCGCCACCATCATGATGAATATCCTTGATGGTGCGCAGAATGAAGATCTTCATTCGGTCAACAATAAGCTTGCCGCAGCCAATATTTTTACCGGAACCGTCACTAACCTTGAGGCTGACTACTCGGGCAATACGGATGCAAATGCCGCTCGTGGTTTTCTTGGCAATGTAACATCTAATACTACGACCATCCCCAATCAGAATGAAATGAGTCAATTTATCCAAGATCATATTAAACAGATTACGATCGCCCAGTCGCGATTAGCCCGATCCACAACTCCGGACACTTCTGACAGCGAAATCGATGCACTGGTTGAAGGGAATAATGAATTTGGCTTTGATTTGTATCAAGCCATCAGACAAAGCGAAGGCAACCTCTTTTATTCGCCCTATAGTATTTCGATGGCGTTAACTCTCGCTTATGCCGGAGCCCGGACGCAAACTGAAGCGGAAATGGCCGCCGTCCTCCATTATGGGTTGGCTCAGGATCGTTTACATCCGACGTTCAATGCTTTAGATCTCATCCTTGAGAGCCGGGGAGAGGGCGCCTCGGGCACGGGGGGGACTGGATTTAGCTTGAATATAGCAAACGCCATCTGGGGAGAAAAGACCTATGCCTTCCTTCCGGAATATTTGGATGTTCTGGCAGTAAATTACGGCGCCGGACTCAGGCTGCTGGATTTTATCAATAATCCGGAACCTTCCCGTATAGCCATCAATGATTGGGTAGCCGAAGAAACCGAAAACAAGATCCAGGGTCTCTTTCCGCAAGGCGCTATCTCCTCCACAACCCGACTGGTCCTTTCCAACGCAATTTATTTTAACGCTGCATGGGGAAGTCCTTTTGAAAAAACGGCAACCGAACCGGGGAACTTCTATTTATTGACTGATCAGACAATTGTGACAGATCTTATGAAACAAACCAAATATTTCGGTTACGCCTCCGGCCCTGATTATTCGGCAGTAGCGCTGCCATACAGCGGCGGAAAGCTTGACATGATCCTGTTTGTCCCAGACAAAGGAAAGTTTCAAGAATTTGAAGACAAATTGTCAGCGGCAAAAGTTAACGATATCATTTCATCTTTAATAGGAACCGATGTCCATCTGACAATGCCTAAATTTACTTTTGGCAGTAAGCTGGGCCTGAAAGACACCCTCCAGAAACTGGGAATGACTACGGCGTTTACCGATGCAGACTTTTCCGGAATGGATGGAACCTTACATCTCTCCATCTCGGATGTGCTGCATAAAGCCTGGGTGAAGGTGGACGAAGAAAGAACGGAAGCGGCTGCAGCCACGGGAATTGGCATGAAATTTACCTCAGTTCCGCCGCCGCCGCTGGACATGACTATAGACCGGCCATTCATTTTCTTAATTCGCGATATTCCCACCGGAAGCATTTTATTTATGGGACGGGTTGTGAATCCTAAAGAGCAATGATTTAACCCGACGGACAAGGATGATGAATGACGCCGAATTCTTGATCGGCTTAAACATATGATGAAGGTATAACACTTTTTACATTTATAGTTTATTATGATTTATACCCTGTCCCACTGAAAGCGGGGCAGGGTATACGCGCACCAGTCGTTTTTAAACCTTAAATAAACCAATCAATTAGGCATCTTTTCAGAATCGATAGCCAAACTTTCCATTAGAACCGGTATTTGATAATTTTTACAGCAAAACTAACAATGCATTACCGGAATCGGAGTTTGGGGGGTGGCTTATAACTTGCTCGGGTCATCGAGCATTGCTTTATATGTCTCTTCACTGATACCGGCCTGAGGCAAACTTGCTATTAACTCCAATGACATGGTGTATCCCATTTTCATCATTGGATTAGTAGAGCATCCCGGAATATATTTCTCCAAGACTGCTTTACTTCCTTCATTTTCCATTAATTCCTTTAATGTTGTGTCTCCTGAAAATCCAATGTTGGTCCTCCTTTTTTTATTATTTAGCAATATTACAATATCTTTTTATCAAGTAAAATTTCGTTGATAGTCTTTTGCGGTGTGGACATCAGCCATAGAAATGGAGATATGGAATCAGATGCTGTCAAAGTGGGAAAAATGCATGCTGAATGTTCCTCTTCCCTGGGTTGCTGAACGTAAAGAAGTAGAATAACCGAACATACGCGAAAGAGGAACTATGGATTTTATTACATGTATTCCTGATCTGGCGCTTATGGATTCAATTTTTCCGCCCCTGGAATTCAGGTCTCCGATTATATCACCCATGAATGTTTCCGGAACAAATATCTCGGTATCCATTATGGGTTCAAGAAGAAACGGCTCACCTTTTTTCAGGGCATCCTTGCAGGCCATAGCGGCACTTACAGTGTATGATATCTCGGTTCCAAGCGACTCTTTGCAGGATCCCCCCGTAACAACAGCTTCAACATCAACAACAGGATATCCCATAAGTGTACCGCTTTCAAAGGCCTCCTTTATTCCTTTTTCAACAAAGGGCATAAACACAGCAGGTATAGAAGACGCATCTTTCATATCGATCATGTATTTATTGCCGCTTCCCCTCCGAAGAGGCTTAAGCCTTAAACTAACTTCCCCGAAATGACGCTGTCCGGCTATTTCTCTGTCAAAAACAGCGTGTCCTTCCGATTCAGCAGCAATGGTCTCCCTGTACATAACCTGAGGCTTTCCGACATTAACACTGGTGTTGAATTCTCTCATCATCCTGCTGATGATTATCTCAAGATGAAGTTCTCCCATGCCGGACAATATAGTCTGCCCCGTATCTTCATCCTTGCGAACCCTCAACGTGGGATCTTCATCTGCGAACTTTGTCAAAACCTCATCCAGTTTTTCCTGGTCCGCATGAGTTTTCGGCTCAACGGCTATAGATATAACCGGTTCATAAAATTCTATATTCTCAAGAAGCACAGGGTAATCGGAATAGCAAAGAGTTTCGCCGGTAGAAGATGTTTTCAGGCCGACTACCCCGACTATGCTTCCGGTGCCTGCTTCTTCAATGCGATCTCTTTTGCTGGCGTGCATCTTTAATATACGGGAAAGTTTTTCTTTTATTTTGCGCGAAGGATTAAATACTTCTCCGCCGGTCTTTAACGTTCCGCTGTAAACTCTTACGAATGAAATTTTGCGCCCTTCCATCAATGATACCTTAAATATCAGGGCGGCTAAAGGGCCGGTGTCTTTCGCCTCAAACAGCAAAGTTTCACCGGTTTCGGGATGTGTGCCTTTTACCGGAGGAACATCAAGAGGACTTGGAAGATAATTTGCTATGGCATCTAAAAGGGGCTGAATGCCTTTATTTTTCAATGCGGAACCACAAAGGACAGGAACTATTTTTAAGTTAATCGTAGCCTTTCTTATGGCAGAAACAAGTTTGTCATTCGGAATGGAAATTTCAGATAAATAGGCTTCCATAATTTCGTCGTCAACCTCTGAAAGGGCCTCGATAAGTTTTTCTCTATGCTGTAAAGCATTATCAAGAAGTTCGGAGGAAATATCTTTTTCTGAAAAAGTAGCGCCAAGTGTTTCATTATCCCATATTATCTGCTTCATGCCGATAAGATCGATAATCCCGGCAAAATCTGCTTCCGAGCCGATCGGAATCTGGAGAAGAAGCGGATTAGCATGAAGCTTTTCTTTCATCATATTTACAGCTCCAAGGTAGTCAGCACCAATTCTGTCCAGTTTATTGATAAATGCAATTTTTGGCACATGATACTTATCAGCCTGCCGCCATACAGTTTCAGACTGCGGTTCAACTCCTCCTACTGCACAAAAAACACCGATGGCGCCATCAAGCACTCTTAGTGAACGTTCAACTTCTATGGTAAAATCGACATGGCCTGGAGTATCTATGATCTGGATATCATTGCCTCTCCAAATACAGGTAGTTACTGCGGAAGTGATCGTAATGCCGCGTTCCTGCTCATCAGGCATCCAATCCATCACTGCTTCGCCGTCATGCACTTCACCTATCTTGTGAGAGCGGCCGGTGTAATAGAGTATCCGCTCAGTCACAGTTGTCTTGCCGGCATCAATGTGAGCAATAATTCCGATATTTCGGATCTTGTTTATCCTGTCTTTTTTCATGTCGTCAAGCTATGCCAATATACCTACCGTGTCAAGTTCTGATCATCTTTTCCGGAGTTATTTTCAGTGCCTTTAACAGCTTCTTCAACAGACTTGTAAATAGCTTTAAATGATTCGTTGAAGCCTGTGGGTGAAATCCTTCCGGTTTCAATAAATTTTACAACTATTTCCTTTGCCGTTCTAAGTATATGCTCATCTAACGATCCCATTTCGCGCTCCTCTTTTTAATATCCAATCAAGGTTAATAATGATACGTCATGCAAGCTTATTCAGTCAACCGATAACCATATTTGAAGGAAAGTTTTTTATGAACAGGCCAAAATGTTCATTGACAAAAACTAAATACTAATATAAATCAAATTAGTATTTAGTTAATTAATAGAACGGTTGCCACTAATAAAATACTAATTAATGTCAAAATAGTATTTAAAGGTAATTATTTGAAAATACCTGAAAAAGCTCCGGATTGGAAAAACCTGCTCAGAGAATGCCTTACTCCTGAACTGACAACAAAGACTACCGACATTGTAAAAAAGGCAAACAGCGAATATTTCTATTGGGATCATTTCAAATATCAGCCGATGCCCGAGGGTGTTACGCCGAAGTCGGCATGGGTAATGGTAAAAACATCAAGACTGTTTCAGACCAGACACATTTCCCTTGCTGATTCAAAAGGAAGTCCCTTTGGCTATTGGTTCCCGGATTGCGTTCTCAGGGAAATTCATTATATAGATCAACAGGCGGGCGGAACTATTCTTGTTGATGATCCTTCAGTCCATTCGGATGAAAAACAGAGGTATATGGTAAGGTCATTAATAGATGAGGCGATATCATCCAGCCAAATAGAAGGGGCGGCAACCACAAGGGTTGTTGCAAAGGAGATGCTCAGGACGGGCAGAAAACCGAGAGACCGCTCCGAACAGATGATATACAATAACTATCTATCAATGCAGATGATAAAGAGACATTTGCAAGAGCCGCTTACCATTGATTTGATAAGCAGAATTCACAGTTCCATGACAGAAAGGACTCTTGAAGTCCCTTCATTGGCCGGAAGATTCAGAAATGCCGCTGATGAAGAAATCCATATCTTCGACAACGACGGACAGATCCTTCATATTCCGCCAAAGGCTGCTGATGTTACGGCCTTAATAGAGGCTTTGTGCAATTTTGCGAACAACGACAGTATGGATGAGTTCGTTAACCCAATCATAAAAGGGATACTGCTTCATTTATGGCTTGCATATGTTCATCCTTTTATGGACGGAAACGGACGTACGGCGAGGGCGCTATTTTATTGGTACATGCTCAAACATAAGTACTGGCTCTTTGAGTATCTTTCGCTATCGACCGCGATACTGAGCTCTCGCACCCAATATTACAAGTCTTTTCTTTATTCCGAGACGGATGACAACGACGCCACGTATTTTATTGTCTATAATTTAAAGGCTATTCATAATGCGCTGGAAATATTGAACGCATATATTGAGAGAAAACAGAAAGAAAAGAGGAATGCATATCGGTTTGCCGTGAATTATCCTTCGCTGAACCTGAGGCAACGCGCCCTTCTTGCAAGCGCTCTCGAAAAACCCAAGGAGATATATTCAATAGAAACGCATTCAAACGTTCATGGCGTTACCTATCAGACTGCGAGAACCGATCTGCTTTCTCTCAGAGGTATGGGGTTGCTTGAGATGAAAAAAGAAGGCAAGAAATACATATTCAGGCCGGTTGCTGACATAGTGATAAAGCTTGGCGTCAGCAAGGTGTAGTAATAGGAACAAACATACTGCGGGCAAACAGCAACTGTTTGTTTAGAGCAGAGAGTGGTACGCCCTTAAATTTTTCAGTTTCAATGAACCGCAACAGCGAGCGCATTCCCCTCTGCTTGCGACGGGGTTAGTGAGCGAATCTAAAAAATTGATCAAAAATCCTTACGGTCGGAGATTCCCCGTTGCTTGCAGCGGGGAATCTCCAATTGAAGCCATAACATTATGATATATTTAACCAGCGAATACTTGAATGTAAGGCTGCAAAATATCCGATAATCTATGGCGACATGAGTCAGTCAACAGTGATTGATGTTTCAAAAATACATGTCGCCAGACTTTTGCTCATTACTACCCCTTCAGTTGTTACCTCTCAGTCCATTGTAAGACAGGCTCATCGTTTTAGGCCGGAATTGCATATCATTGTCAGGGCCAGTAGTGCTGATCAAGCTCGGGCGCTATATGAAAGCGGGGTTTATATGGCGGTTCTGCCTGAGATGGAGGCAGGGCTGGAAATTGCAAGGCAGGCACTTCTCCACCTGGAAATTCCTGTGGCCGTTATTCAGCAATATACCGATGCCGTGCGACAAAAGATTTACGCGCCGATTTATCAATCGAGCAGTGACCATCAGCTTCTGGCAAAATTTGATAATATAAAAAATATGTTGGAAATTTCATGGGTTAATCTCATGCCCGGAAGCCCTCTTGTCAATAAAAGCATTCAAGATACTGCCGTTCGCACCAGAACCGGCGCATCAGTTGTAGGGATTATCCAGGGAAAAGTATTTCATTCCAACCCTAAAGCGGATTATTCTTTTCAAGAAGGGGATCTGGTGGCAATTGTCGGCAATCAGCAAGAACGAAACGAATTTAAAAGAATAGCAGGAGTTTGATAGAATATTCGATGAGGAAGGAATTTTTTATGAGAAAGATATGTTTTTCTGATTTTATTTGTACAAATCTTTAAGCACAAGTTTAAACTCCTTGATGTCTCCTTCATGCAAAACTTCAACATTATACTCTATGCCCTCTTCTTTTGAAAAAAGTTCCCTCACTACCTCAACACCGCCTAGCGAATCTACATTAACACCATTTATCTTTCTTATTATATCACCTCTGGTAAAACCTGCATTTGCAGCAGGAGTTTTTGAAGCGACAAATACTATTTCAGGAAGACCGCCTTCACCCGTTCCTATAAGAAGACCGCTTTTATCTTCGGCAAAGTTTTTCTCAAAATCTTTCCCCTTTTCAACAATTACCTGCTGCCTTTTATAATCAAGATATATCACAAAATGCCTGAGAAGATTATTTCCCAGATTGCCGATTACTTCTCTGCTGTTATTAGAGCCTTTGCCTTTGCTTAACGGTATATTAACAAGCGGATTTAAAACCTTGTAACCTCCCAATTCCACTGATTTAAATCTGACGGTTTTCTCGGCATGCTGTCCTCCCAGATCGGCGCTTATTCTCTCAATCCCTTTTAAATCCAGAAGATTATTATCTTTGGCATAAGGGTAATTAAAAGACAGATCAAAAGCGCCGATATCAAGAGTCCATTTACCCCTATATTTGTCATCAACAATTCCGGGCACAGCAAATATTTTTTCTCTTAAGGGCGCATCGATTATTTTACCTGATCCCTTATATTTGAATTTATCTGGATGATATAAAGACAGAGCTTTGGAGGCATAATCTATTTTAACCACAAATCTTGAAAGAAAATCATGCCCCAGGATGCCCACCACAGCAGAATCATATAATCTTTTTGAAAGGCCTTTATAGGAAAATATTTTCTGAGGATTAAACCGGATATCTCCTGCCCTGTAAGAAGGAAGAGTAACAAAAGAGAAATCAAAGATGCTTGCGATACCGAACCCCTTAATGTCTCCTTCGGATTTTAGTCCGAGTTTATCAGCATAGTCCGCATCAATTATAGACATGCTTGCGCCGTTATCCAGCAGCCAGAGCCTTTTTTCGTCATTTATACTTACAGAAAGATAAATATTGTTCTCAACAAAATAAAAAGGGATGTTTTCTGAGTTCTCCCCGTTTTCAAACTCAAAATCCTCAACGTCTTTTTCCGGAGGTTCAAAAAGTGTTCTATCTATTTTTACATTAAAATCATATCTGGTAATCTGGATGGTTTCCTTCTTTTCTCTCGGAAAAATTTCAGTATCTTCATGAAACGCATGGACGATACCGTTTACATTCCGGTAATCGGAAAAAAGCGTACGTATTTCAAAATCAGGCTGTTTTACTATTGCTTTAACTAGATAATAATTTTTTTTATTGATAAAAAAGAATGTGCGGTCATCATTTATTACATTAGCCATCTCAACTACATGGCAATCAAAATCTCCGATCTTTTTCTCCCCTTTATATGTAAAAATAAAATTTTTTGTATCGGGTTTTGTATGATCATAAACTTCAAGCAGCGCCTTTAATTTTCTTCTTTTTAGCGTCTCTTCATCTCTGTGTATCTGTACCTTACCGTTTGGATCTACAGACCAGCTTTGTCCGCCGTTATCGCCAAAAGTCTGTTTTATTACGTTGTAATCTTCTTCGAGCCTATATTTCAGCGGTGTCTCTTCCCAGTTTCTGAATGTGCCCTCAAGTCCGTCAAAAGTGTTTTTCCCTTCCGCATATCCGGATGTGATGCTTTTAAGCCTTTCAAGCCCTCCCACCGCTTCGTAATGCTTTAAAAGAATTCCCTGAGGATCAACAGAACTATCCTTAGCGGAAGCGGCTGCAACTAATAAAATAAAAGCAAGAAATATCTTAGGTACTATTTTCTTTAATAAAATCATTTTTAGGGGGTATCAACAGTTATCATATCTTAATTAACTATCCTATATTATGCTGGAATGCTTATAATCTATTTAAAAATAATTTGCAATATTGAAGAATTCCCGCTACAAGCAACGGTGGATGCGAACGCTGTTTCGGTTCAAACTTCAGGGCAAACATAGAACCCTGAATAATAGCTTAAGTATATCCTTGACATGCCCGAACTACGGATTTAAAAATATAAGTCTTGAAAAAGCAGAATTTGCTGATAATATAAAAAATAATAAATGATGGATGGTTAATAAATCCATCAAAATTATTTTTTCCGAAAAGAGGTTCAACATGAAGCAAAAATATATAATTTCAAAAGATGATGAAAATAAAAAACTTATTATAAGTGAATATGCAGAGCTTGATAAAGAACTCTTTTCATTGCTTTGTGAAGAAACATATGAAAATAACGTTATAACTAATGCGATTTCAAAAGGGAAAGATGAAGTGATTTCAAGTATTCGCACCCTTAATTTATTTCCTCCGAATTTGCAGGCTGATAAAATAGCTGATGCCATAATGCTTTTATGTGATTCGCAAAATATACAATCTACTGAAGTGTTTATTGATGATGCAGAACATCTCGCTAAAGAATATATTGAACTTCTGGATGAAGAACCCTTAGAAGGAGAACCGGAAGAGATAGAAGAAATATTTGATGAAACGTTTGATGAAAATTATGAAGGCAAGACCCCTATAACCGGTCGCAAACCCAGCATATCAATCGCTGACGAGGAATTTGTTGATGGCGATGAGGAGATATAAGCGATAAGTCTTAAACTTATTTAATAATTTTGATATCATCCAGAGCATCGCCCTTTATCCATCCCCTTTTACTATCCGGCAGGCTGATAAGAGACCATCCTTCTTCCGATCTTTCATGGTGAACAACAGCACCTTCATGAAGCTTGAACAGTACTGTATCCGCGGCATCCGGACCGGCGAGGATATTTACCTCTTTTTCAAGTATAACCGAACGGTTATCCGAATTTATAAGATGCCACTTCAAACCTAAAGAAGCGCCTGATATTAACCATAAGATAAAAAGAATTATTAATGTATAGTATGTCCATTCGTTTTTGTTAAAAATCCTGATAAGAAGAATGCTCCAGAAGAAAAGGTTTAAAAAGGCGAAACAGTAAAATAACTCGTTTATATTAGTTGAGTCTATCCAGAAAAAAATCATTTCCCCAAAACCGTATGGTTGTTCAATAGCATCCTGAATCCGGTCTCGAGCATATTTAAGGTTAAAATTTAGATCTGGGTCTCTCGGAATCAGGGTACGGGCGCGCTCATAGTTTAAAATAGCATACCCCGGACGATCCATGCGGAAAAAAGCATTTCCCAGATTATAATAAATATTTCCGTTTTTGTATCCGGATCGGATCAAGCGGTTATAACCATCGGCAGCTTCCTGAAAACGGCCTTGCCTATAATCCATATTGGCTTTGATAAAAGTCTCCTCCCATGAATTTTCCAGGGAATAGCCGGCGGCAACCATCAAATTTGCCAGTACAAAAGCTACAATAATCAGGATTCCAAATCTTATCACCGAATCTCCTTCTCAACCTTCTTTATAACTTCTGAGATCTTTTCCGCTAATACACAAATCTCATTTCCCCTGCCGGTATATACTTCACCTTCCAATTTAAGAACAATATCTCTGAACATATCTGCTGTTTCAGAGCGGACGCCATTTGATTTTAATATCTTCTCCGCCTCATAGGCAGTAAGCAGTCCAAGATCAAGGCCTAACCGTTTATTCAAGTAGTTACGTAATTCAAAAAGCATATCGTTTGAACTTATTTTCCCCTTACCACATTTTCTGATTATATTGCCGGCAGCTTTCTTTGTTCTGACCGCAGCTATAGCTTTTTGAGATTTACCGCCAAATTTCAGTCCTAAATATATTAATAGAAAGACTAAACATGGCGCAATCAGCACAAAACAAGAAAGCGGAACCCTGTTTTGCATTGACGAACTATTTGTCAGATCCTTTATGGAATCATGCACCGGCAGGATATCATAACCGATTTGTTTAACCTCCTTTTTTGCAGCATTTTTTATGCGTTCATTATCAGGGAGCATAATGGAAGAGTTCAAAGTCTCCTTCTCTCCTGGCAAAACGGAAAGCTGGGATGGTAGGGTTTCAATGGTGCGATATTGTTTTTTTTGTGTATCAAAGAAACTTACCCTTAACGGAGGTATTTCATATTGCCCTTCTTTCTCAGGCGCCAGCGCCCATTTTAAGGTTTTTGAACCTTTAATTCCATCTGAATCTACAGATTCTTCAAGCACCGGCCGATCGGCATAGACCTTTAAATATTGCTGGGCAGGAACGTGCAAATCCGGTATAAATTTGGCATTTCCGTGTCCTTCGATAACAACTGTAAGCGTGGCCGATTCACCCTTTTTTATTTTAGCCGGCTCAAGACTTGATTTTATATCAAATGTTCCTATCATGCCGGTAAAATCGGATGGCCTTTCCTTTTTCGGAAGAGGCAGCACCTTTAACTCAATCGGGTTGCTGGCTACACTCTTCGTAATGCCTGCGGTCATAGAAAAAAATGGATCATCAAATATGCCAAAGCCGGAACCGCGACGGGCCTGCATAACAGTAAGATTTATTCTTGCCGGATTGATGCTGTAATTTCCCTCTTTGGAAGAAAGTAATATATATCGAACCTCCAGCACCTGATAATTTTTGCCGTTATAAACACTCTGGTATTCGGATGGTTTTTCTATCTGCTTAAAGGCAAGGTGCTTTACTTCCGGAAGAGAAAGAGAGACATCTTTCACGCTGACCTGATAATATAACTTCAATGTGTAAACAGCCTGCTCCTCAATATAGATTTCTTTTGATGAAAGACTTGCGTTTAAAAATATTTCCCCCCGGTTAACACCCGAAGACCGGTCTGTTTTTTTAATAGTTAAATTTTCAGTATTGCTTGTTATTGTTTTCCCATCAATAGTCAGCCGTGCCGGTCCGATCTTATATGTTCCTTCTTCTTTAGGCTGGATCATATAGTTATATTCTATTGCAGAGCTGAACTTTGTGTTAATTATCTCAACACGGCTTGAAGTTCCTTGCTGAACCACATCGAATAACTCAAGGCCATTAATTGAAGGCCAAGAATCTGATGAGCGGGTTCCGGAAATTTTGACAACCATTCTTATATTATCTGCAATGGCTGCCTCATTCCTGTCAAGACTCAAGGTCATTGAAAGATTATTATCGGCAAAACATGATATAGTCAGCCCGGCAAACAAAAACAGAATAAAAAGCATTATCAGGGCTTTTTTCACGTTTTTCATCTACCAGTCCTTTCCTGAACGCACACCCTCTTTAATATTATCTGGAGACTGGAATCGTAATAAGTTGGAACGATCCTCCCTTATGCTGTCTAACAATTCATTCGCCTTTTTTTTGTCAAGCGCAGACATATTTTCCACCTGTGTCATGCTTTCTTTCTGTTGCGGCGCCTCCTGCAAAGGGTTGGGCTTTGGAGGCTTTTTATCGGAATTTTTTTGTTTTTTATTTTCATCGTTTTTACTTTCCCCGGACTGGCCGGGCTTGTCTTCTTTATTCTGTGAATTTTGTTCAGGCTCATTTTTTTGATTATTATTATTTTTCTTTTGCTTTTCAAGTTCCCGCAAGGAAAGCTCAAGGTTATATCCGGCACCCTGGTTTCCGGGATTACAGATAATAGCCTGCTTATAATATGATGATGCCGTCTCAAATTTTTTTTGTTTAAAGGCCGTATTTCCGAGATTATACAAAGCTTTATATCTTATCTCTTTATCCTCCGTTCTTTTTAAGACACTGGAAAAGGCGGCCTCGGCTGACTTGTAATCGGAATTTTCATATGCAGCGCAACCTCTGTTGTAGCGGTATCTGATATCCTTTGGGTTATTCATATCCGCTTCGGCATACGCTTTCTGTGCTTCTTCAAATTTTCCCTGCCTGTAAAGCGTATCGGGATCTGTTGCAGCATTGGCGGCGGTTGCATATAAAGCCGCTAAAATTGCTATTACTGACAAAAAATGCCGGGTCAATTTTTTATCTTCTCCCTTTCAATTATCAATGCCTCAAGAATCAAAAGCAAGAAAGCCACAGGCAGAAAAAAGCTGAAGCGTTCTTCATAAACTTTGATCTTGCCGCTCCTTAATGTTCTTGCTGTTGTATGCGATTTTATTCCGTCGAAATATATAATGTCGAGGTCAAGGTCTCCAGTAACCGAACGCGTATAACGGCCTCCAGTTATTGACGCAATATTTTTGAGAGAATCTTCATCCATTTTCGACATTATAACGCTGCCATTCTGATCTTTTCTGAATCCACCGCCTCCGTCAATTTCAGGGATAGGGCCGCCTGAAGTATCGCCCATACCAAAAACAAATATTTTCACTCCCTTTTCTTTCGCCTTTTCCGCAGCCGTGAATCCTCTTCCCTCGTTATCTTCGCCATCGGTAATGAGCAAAATTACTTTGTCAGTTGCCGCCTTTAAGTCAAAAGACGAAATACCCGTCTCTATGGCAGCTCCAAGATCTGTTCCGGCCACCGGGATAAGATCCGGTTTAAGCTCATCCAGAAACATTTGGATAGATCCATAATCAAGTGTAAGAGGGCATTGGACAAAAGCAAGCCCTGAAAAAGCAACAAGACCAATGCGGTCTCCCTGTACAACATTTAAAAAATCCAGCACCTCACGCCTTGCTCTCTCAAGCCGGTTAGGTTTTATATCTTCAACCAGCATGCTTGGCGAAACATCCACCAGTAGCATTATATCAACCCCTTTTTGAGAAACATCTTGGTAATGGCTGCCCCAGCGCGGTCCTGCCAGCGCAATAATCATTAAGCCCAGAGCGCAAATAAGAAAAGCTGCTTTAATAAATATTCTTCCTTTGCACATAGTCCCTGCAAGCCGGACCAGCAAATCCGGATCGGCTACAAGATCAAGCGCCTTCTTTTTTTTTCTGTAACCAAAAACAAGCAGAAGTCCAACTAAGGGCAAAACCCACAATAAATGCAATATCCATAAATGCGCAAACATCATGGTATAATCCGTAAAACTGTTGTTTTCAAGAGCAGCTCCGATACCAGAAGAATTATAGCGGGGATAAGAAAATAGTAATACAGCTCTTTGAAGTTGAAAAATTCCTTTACCTTTACCTCTGTCTTTTCAGCATTATTAATAATATCGTATATTTCAGCAAGTTTTTTACTGTCTGAGGCTCTGAAATATTCTCCTTTACCTTTTGCTGCAATTTGTTTCAAAGTTTCTTCATCCAGATCAACACTCTGCCTGACTATGCGAGGGCCGAAAAACGTATTTACCATAAACGGAGCCGGCCCTGTTCCTCCTACACCTATAGAATAAATTTTAATACCCAATGCAGCTGCCGCAGCTGCTGCTTCCTGCGGTGTTATATCTCCGGTATTACTTCTTCCGTCCGTCAAAACTATCATAATTTTTGACTTTGCCTTAATGTCTTTTAGCCTTTTTCCGGCAATGGCGATTGCATTGCCTATAGCCGTGCTGTCACCTGCCATGCCGATCTCCATTTTTTCCACAAGATTAAGAAGCAAGCCCTTATCCATAGTCAAAGGAGACTGTGTAAACGCCTCTTGTCCAAAAACAACAAGGCCTATCCTGTCCGATTCTCTTTGCCTAATAAAGTCGTTTACTACCTTTTTAACCACTGCCAGTCTGGTTGCCGGCTTTCCGTCAAGCTCAAAATCCATGGCTTGCATTGAGCCTGAAGTATCAAGGCATATCATGATATCCACACCAAAAGAATTGACATCCTTTGAAACAATGTAAAATTGAGGCCTTGCTGCGGCAATTACCAGCAAAATAAGACAAAGGGCTCTAAGAATTATCGGAATTCTAACTAAAATATGGCTGCCCCTGCCTGATATTTCGGACAAACGTGAAGTATATGAATGTGTGATTCCATGGCTTTTTCTCCTAAACACAAAAAACAGCGTTACAAAAACAGCAGCAAGTAAAAAGAAAAACGCAGGATATTCAAATCTGAACATCATTTTTCATATCCTCCTGCGCTTTTTTATAATCTTTAGCGTCATAAACCGGGGCTGTCTGCTCGATATATGTCAGTGCCGCTATTATTTCCTTGTTTTTTTCTTCAGATGTTGGCAGATCGTCCGCAAACTTGACAAGATCGAAATGCCTCAGCAGGGGAAGAATTTCTCTGTCTTTTTCATTATCAATATGAGAAGCAATCTCTTCGGTTGTATATTCCGCTGCCGGAAATCCCCGGATGCTTTCAAGATATCGTTTTATAATTTCTGAAAATTGAAAATAAAACTCTTTAACTTTCCCCTTTTCAAAAAGCCCGCAGGCATTAAGCTTTTCTATGTTTTTCCTTGCAAGAATATGCGGTGGGTCGGCATATTCTAAAAACAACTTTTTGCGTTTGTATATCCTATGCCAGCGGAATATAATAAAGCCTGCTATTATCAAAACAATTAATGCACATAACCAAGGCCAGCATTTTAATAATAATGATCTTGTTGGTATTATCCCCTCCAAGGGGCGAAGCTGAGCCTTGTCCGGGTTACCGCCAAGATTGGACAATATTTTCAGTGAAACCGGAGCAGAAATCAGAGTCTGCTGCCTGCCCTCTTTGTCCAGATAGAAAAGAGAGATTTCGCCGGTTTTAAATATACCAGGCATATTTGCAAAAAGCCTTACTGCGATCTTGTCCGGGTATACGTGCTGATCAACAAGAGTAAAACCTTCAAGCCCTTTGATTACCGGCGGCTTGCTTATAGTTGCTCCTTCGGGAAGGTTAAAGGATAGTGTTAAGTTTACAATGCTTCCAACTTTTTCCGTGCCGGTGTCAAAAGAAGCCTTCAGTGCTATCGTATTATCCTGCGGGAAACAAAAAGCGGGGTAAATCAATAAGCATAATAGCAGAAGCAGCATGAAACAAATCCCAATTCCCGGCTTTTTCACAACCTTTTTCTCCTCCGGTCAAATAGACGTATCAAAGGTTCAACTATAGGTCCGTCTGTTGAAAGTTCCACCATATCGATCCCTGATCTTCCTGCAATTTCCTTAAGATATTGTTTATGCCTTGCCTGTTCGGCAAAAAAGTTTTCCTTAAATTCTCTGTTTCTTGTGTTAACCAGCAAGACCTGTCCTGTCTCAGGATCACAAAGTGAAGTAAGACCTGCTTCAGGCAGCTTTTCTTCAGCCGGATCGGATACGCGAATAATTGTAAGATCATGCTTTTTGGCTGTCAGTTTCAAAGATTTCTCAAAACCACTGTCCATACAGTCCGATATCATAAAAACAATGGCATGACGTCTGACTACTCTGTTAAGATATGTTAAAGCTTTGTCTATATCGCTATGAACATCCTGCGGTTCATAACTGAATATTTCCTTAATCAGACGCCACACATGAGATACGCCCTTTTTAGGAGGGATGTACTTTTCCACCCTTGAACTAAACAATATGGCTCCCACCTTATCATTAGTCCGGATTGCAAGAAACGCAATCATCCCGGCTACTTCCGCCAGAAGGTCTCTTTTGAATTTATTTCTGGTGCCAAAAAGATGAGAGCCGGAAAGATCCAGCAGAAGTATTACGGTAAGCTCTCTTTCCTCGTGAAATACTTTTATGAAGGGGTGACCGAAACGGGCCGATACATTCCAGTCGATACTGCGTACATCATCACCCGGCTGGTATTCTCTGACCTCAGCAAACTCAATGCCATGTCCTTTGAATGCGCTTTCATACTGACCGGCAAAAAGATCTCTTGCCATTTTGCCGGTTTTAAAATGAAGCTTTTGAATTTTTTTAAATAACTCTTCCGAAAGCATTTGTCATGGTACCTCGATCCTCTCAAGAAGTATCTTGATCAAATCGTCACTGCTTTTGCCCTCGGCTTCAGCTTCGTAGCTTAATATGATTCGGTGCCTGAGAACATCGAAAGCTATGGATTTCACATCCTGCGGAGTTACATACCCTCTTCCCATAAGAAAGGCATTAGCCCGCGCAGCCTTGCTGAGCCAAATGGATGCCCTCGGGGATGCTCCGTAATTTATCATTGAGCCTATTTCCAATCCGAACTCTTTAGGTTTACGGGTTGCCCTTGATATATTTATGATGTAATCTATTATCTTTTCTTCCATATGTATTGAACGAATTATATTTGCAGCCGATTCAATTTCCTGTATTTCTACAACTCCTTTAACATTCTCTGCCGCCATATCGTTTACCCGTTCTATTATTTTCTTCTCTTCCTCTGCTGAAGGATAATCAACCTTAATTTTTAACATAAAACGATCTATCTGCGCTTCCGGAAGAGGATATGTTCCTTCATGTTCAATCGGATTTTGTGTAGCAAGAACCAAAAAGGGCTTTTCAAGAAAATAAGTGTTTTCGCCTATTGTTACCTGGCGTTCCTGCATAGCCTCTAAAAGGGCGCTCTGCACCTTGGCAGGCGCCCTGTTTATTTCATCCGCCAGTATTATATTGTGAAATATCGGGCCTTTTTTGATTTCGAAAGAACCGCTGTCCGGCCTGTATATCTGAGTCCCGAGAATATCGGCAGGTAATAGATCCGGAGTAAACTGTATTCTTTGAAAGGAAGTTTTGATTGCCGCAGCAAGTGTTTTAACTGCGGTTGTTTTTGCCAGTCCGGGAAGTCCTTCCAGGAGAAGATGGCCGTCACATAGCAAGCCTATAAGCATTTTTTCCAAAAGGTTTTTCTGACCCACTATAACTTTTTCAATTTCAGCCATAATCCGCCGAAAAACCAGGCTCTTTTTTTCTACTTCCAGAGTAATCTCCTGTATATCCATCAATCCTCCTCTACATATTTAAATTACAAATCCCAAATTCCAAACCTAAGATTTGTAATTCGGGATTCAGGATTTGAATCAATATTATCAGTGCATGGTTACATTGCTTTTGTTTATTTTAAGGAGGTTTTTTCCTCTTTTATAAAGATTTATCCCATAAACACGGAAAGAACATCTTTTCTGGCATTAACATGCATTATGGTAACCTGAATTACATCCTCCGGTTTTAAATCGATACCGCTCGAAGACGGAAGTTCGCATTCTATCATATATTCAGGGATGAGTATCTGATAGCTTTTCCTTCTTCTTGCAAGTACTATAGCCTCTTCTTTCTGCCCGGTTCTTGATTCAAGGTATTTTAAAAGCCAATATCTGTTTCGTCTGGACTGAATACTTAACACATTTGCCATGGGCTGATCAACAATCTGTATGATTTTATCTATCTCTTCGAAGGTATGTGGCGTGTCCAAACCGTAAATTGCTCTGATCTGGCGCTGGGTTATAAGATCATAATATTTTCTTATCGGAGAAGTTGCAGTGACATAACTGTCAAGACCAAGCCCTGAGTGGCGTTCCGGAACAGAACCGAGGATAAATCTGCTTAGCAACCGCCTTTGCATATAATTCTGGAATAAAGAGCCGTCTTCTCCTCTATAAAGACGCTGCCTCGCATCAGGCTGTGATCTGAAAACCGCTGGAGTATTATGTTCTGCAAGAAATTTGGCCATAAGCCAGTTTGCCAGTATCATTATTTCTGATATCATCATCCTTCCGGGGCTTTCCCTGTTTATTTTGTTTATCGTTATTCCCCTGTTTTCATCCAACCAGACATTGATATCCGGCATAGTTATATGAACCGCTCCTGAATCCAGTCTTGTCCTCCGGAATTTCTTGGCCAAATCGTATAAAACGGCTATTTCCTTGTCATCTTCTATACATGTATTTGCATCATAATATGTCATCTGGCGCTTTACTCTGATAAGAGTTGGGTAAATGTCGTAATCGATAATATCGGCTGTTGGTCTTATATTTACCATTACACTGATGCAGGGACGCATTTCACCTTCTTTAAGGCTGCATATGTCTTCAGCAAGAACAGACGGAAGCATGGATATTTTAAGATCAGGCATATAAATCGAACTCCCCCGGAAGATCGCTTCACCGTCAATTGCATCACCTTTTCTGACATAATGGGCAACATCTGCTATATGCACGCCAAGACGATAATAATCTCCCTTATCCTCAATGCTTATTGCATCATCAAAGTCAAGCGTGGACTGCCCGTCAATTGTAATTACTGAAAGATCCGTAAAATCCTTTCTTTTATCGTAAGTTAAATATTTATCGCCAAGAGATTTTATTTCATCTACTTTGTCTGACAGGGTATCTGGGAAATTGACAGGAATACCCATCTTGTAAATATCTATATTTTCGTCTTCATCGAATATGCCAAGTGAAACAAAAAGTTTAAAAAGGTCCCCATCTAGTTCTAAGCCAGCTTTTTTTAAAATTGCTTTTGCAGTTTGATAA
Organism: Desulfonema limicola; assembly: GCA_020723255.1. Taxonomy (GTDB): domain Bacteria; phylum Desulfobacterota; class Desulfobacteria; order Desulfobacterales; family RPRI01; genus RPRI01. The sequence continues at coordinate 19,528 of DYJH01000021.1, forward strand.
TGGCTGCTCTCTTTTCCCCACAAATATGCTGATTTTAAAAATTCGGTAATTTCAGCATATTCACCATTTAAGCTGCCTTTTGAAAAAGGCTTGTTAATAGCGTTTCTAACCCAAAGGCCTGCTTTTTCTATAAGCCTGTTCATCCGGGCTGTTTCTTTTTCTTTTTCTTCTATCTGTTCAACAGCTTCTTTGGGATTTGGCAGAAACCTGTCATAATCAAACTTAAAATACATCCTGTTATTAAAAAATGCCCTGATCACAGCCGATTCATGATCGCTTGTAGGATCTTTTGGAAAGCAGAAGTGCGTCATTGTAGGAAGGTCTATCCATTCATGCTCTGTGTTTAACGTTTCCCATAATTCCCTGATATTTATATTATTAATGAGTGCATTTCTTCTGTTTGAAATTTCTTTGAGGGCATCTATCGTCTTGTTTCTACTCACAGACAGGTTAATGTTCATTTTACTCTTATGGGAAAGACGTTGAATAGGCAGATTAACTTCCCGATTCGATTCGGTTAATAACCTTACCCTTTGATTTTTGATTTCCAGAACGACTGCACAAACGATTTTCTGAAAGTCTATATATTCAACTATATTTCCTGATTCCATGCGGTTATAATAACAATCGGGCAGGTTAAAGTCAATGAGATGTTATCCAACATATTTCTATTTATTTCTTGACGTAAAATTCTATTTTTCTTATTATTTCACTTCGGATAATAATCATATTGCCAACAGTCCACATGATACCGGGTAAAGGATAAAATTTGGCGCATGTACGGGTTTTTTAAAAATTTACTTAAATTACCACCCCTTAGCGATTTTCCCCTCAAAAATTATACTGCCTGTTTTTCTTTCGAGAATTTGGTGCCAGGTGTAGATAATATACGATATGATGTTTTGATAAGCCCTGCTTTTACCAATGCCACCAGGGAAATCGTATACAAATTGATGTCACGTTATGCCGGAATAGAAAGTAAAACGCTTGAATCAGCTTCTGGTGAATGGCCAACGGAGGTGGACAACTATAAACAGATTTATAAAGAATTAATGCTTGATGCAATAAACAAAGCTAAAGTAAGTAAACAAATTTCAGTAGTTTATCTGGTTCAAACCGCTGTGCTTAAAATACTGCTTGAACAAATTCGAACACAGTATGATAATCTGATCGTGCAAATGAAAAAAAATGTTCGTCAATTTGACCTTTCATTTTATAATGAAAATTACCAGGAAGAACATCGAGATATTAATGGAAATCTACGCAAGATTCACTTAGACCGGGCAGCCATATTACAGAAGGTTGGTAAGGATATATGCGAATTTTGGGCTGAAATAGAGCAAAATGAAATTCAGCCGATGCTTGAAGCAATATTTGGCAGTTGCACACAGCTTTTTGAAAAACTTCTTATTAACCCCATTCTGCACTCTCAACAATATGACAATTCATTCATCCTGCTTAACGAATATGATCTTTGCTTAGGTCGCCGTACAAATGATCCTGATAAATATGAAGCGCTGATCATACTCGTTCGCCAGATATTCAACACCATAGGTTTACATGATCCCAATTTTTCCGGTATTACTGCAGAACAGCGTTCGAACCCGGATTTTATACAGGGGAATGAAGATTTTCTTTACAAACGCCGTGCATTTAACGAAAAGATAGAAGGAATTATTCAATATCCGGACAATGTGGATTTGCTTTTCAATTGGTTGCGTTCTAAAGCCGATTATCTGAATTTAAAAAAAGAAAAAGCCGGTCGTGACGAGCTTGTCAAGTTGAAAATTCTGATGAAAAATCAAAGGAAGTTTTTAAATTACTTTTATAAACAATTCAAACTAAAGGGATTAATAAATCATATATCTGCATCATACGAAATGCAGCCGGAACATTTGAAATACTGTCCGCCTTTGAACCCACAACAAATCATACAGTATCTTATTTCATCAAAAACGCGTAAAGTGATAAGAAAAAGACTCAAACGAATAAACCAAAATTACCAGCAGGCATTATCGCTTCGTTTGCTTAACAAAAAAATTAAATCGCTTAAAAAGGCAACAAGTTTTAAGCACAAAATATATCTTATCCGTTTTTTCAAAGCTTTGGCCCGTTATCACCAAGATTTATGTAATTTTAAACTAATTCAAAACTATATGGATCAGGTGAATATGGCCACCGAGGATAAAATTATAAACCTTTCACGGGTGAATAATACTTTATATCAATTCCTGTTACCCGACGAACGGCCTCCGGAGAAGGCAACCATTATCAATCATGTGGTTGTTAAGGTTGATGTAAGAGGATCCACTGATATCACCCACCAGTTGGTTGAACGCGGTTTGAATCCTGCCTCTTATTTCAGTCTTAATTTCTTCGACCCGATTTCAGAAATTATTTCTGAATATAATGCGTTAAAAAATTTCATAGAAGGTGATGCCGTAATATTATCAATTTTCGAATACGAAAATGCGCCCACAGGCTGGTTCTGTGTCTCAAAAGCATGTTGCATAGCTCTTAATGTATTGATGATTATCAAACGATATAACGAAAAGAGCCGGAAATTTCAGCTGCCGATTCTTGAGCTTGGCATAGGAATCAGCTATTCGAACAAAAATCCGACTTTTCTTTTTGATCACGACAACCGGATCATGATCTCGACAGCAATAAATCAAGCCGACCGTTTATCTAAATGCTCGAAAGCAGGAATACGGCTCTTTGATAATGAAAAAAGTTTTTTCAATCTTTATGTTTTTCAAATCAATAATGACGAAAGTATTATTGATGCTACGGATGACAATTTTTTGCGGTATAATGTAAACGGCATTGAGTTGAATCTGGAAGGCTTTGAAAAGCTATCTAATGAAATTGATCTGAAACTTCTGCAAGGCAATTTAACTGATATGATTAAACAAAAATCGAATTTTTACACCGGTAAATTCCCGACTAAGAGCGGTTACTACCAACGTTTATTAATCCGTGAATCCCAGATTCCTATTATCGATCCGGTTACGTTTAAAATTAAGAGCATAAGCGAACGCAAATATTACGAAGTATGCTCCAATCCGGATCTTTACCAATGGGCCGATCAGCTTTAAGCCGGTTCTAACTTTGATGAATTTTTTACTTTGACAGGGAATGAATTACAGCTTCTGCAGCTCTGATCCCATCTATAGCGGAACTTACTATTCCTCCGGAATAACCGGCTCCTTCTCCTGAAGGGAAAAGACCTGATACGCTTACCGATTCTCCTGATTCATTTCGAAGTATGCGGTACGGGCTTGAGCTCCTTGTTTCAGAAGCATAAAGAAGAGCTTCTTCCGGCACAATACCCTCCATAAGGCTTAACATTCTCGGTATAGCGGCGGAAAGTGTTTCACAGATAAATCCCGGAAGGATATTATGCAGATCGGCAGGCCGCGATCTTTTCCATGATCTGTTTTCCGGAAGAATATCCGGATATTTTTTAGAAAGAAAACCTGAAAGCGGCGCTGCAGGAAGAGAATAATCGCTTCCACCTGCAATATATGCTAGATGTTCCATTTGTTCCTGAAATTCTATTCCTGGAAGATAAACATTAATTCCATCCGAATAAAACGGATAATCAGCCGGATCGACGGGAACAAGAAATGCAGCATTACCGAACTTACCGGATCTATTCGAAAGGCTCATTCCGTTTGTGGTTAAAGCGCTGTTAGACGATGCACAAGATATTACTGTTCCACCGGGGCACATACAGAATGTATAGCAGGCGCGATGCAGATTATCTTTTTTGAAAGTTAAACGAAAAGGCGCTGCGCCAAGGCGCGGATGACCGGCAAAGCTGCCCCATTGTGCACGGTCTATGCGTTCCTGGGGAAGCTCAAGACGAACTCCTGCGGCAAAAGATTTCGGTTCAAGCATAACACCGGACTCCGCAAGCATTCTATAAATATCCCTTGCGCTGTGGCCGCTAGCAAGAATGCAGTATTCGGTTTCAATTTCTTTCCCGTTAACAATGATGCCTGTTAGCTTCTTTTTTTCAATATGGATACCTTCAAGCCTGGAATTAAATTGTACTTCTCCGCCGTTTGATTCAATAAGTTTCCGGAAAGATTGAACGATTTCTCTTAAAAGATCGCTTCCAAGATGTGGTTCAGCATCTATCAGTATATCTTTGGAAGCTCCACATTTAACGAGGGTTTGGAGAAACCGGTAAGTTCTCATCCTGCTCTTTACGCGTGAAGTCAGCTTGCCGTCAGAAAAAAGCCCTGCTCCTCCTTCCCCGAAAAGTACGTTGCTTTCGCAATCGAGCTTTCCTTTTTTCCAGAACTCAGATACTAGTAAAGTTCTTTCTTTAACAGAAGCCCCGCGTTCAATCAAAAGCGGAGAAAACCCGGCTTCAGCCAGTATAAGCGCCGCCATCAAACCCGAAGGCCCTGCACCGACCACAACAACAGGATTTTTTGCTTTATTTATTGTTTTTCTGATCGGTAGTTCACCCGGAGGACTTTCTTCTTTGATTTGCTCTATGTCAATATCATCCGGCAGTAAAAAACCGTTAAATTCTTTTATTTCAACATCAGCAGTAATTGAAAATACGGGAGCTTCTCTTCGCTTTCTTGCATCAATTGATCTGCGGATAATTTTAATAACTGAAATATTTGACTCACTGCACCCCAATTTTGCGGCTGCGGCAGCCCTGATATCTTTATCATCATAATCAAGTGGAAGTAAAAGCTGGCGGATTTTTATCAGCATATATATAATCTGTATTGTTATTTTTTTATTTTTGATTTATGTGATAATTATGGATATATTTGAAACCTTAAAGATTTCTGCTCTTGTTATAGGAGCTTATATGCTCGGCTCCATCCCGTTCGGGTTAATTCTTACAAATAAATTTTGTTCATTAGATATCAGGACAAAAGGCAGCGGGAATATCGGCGCAACAAATGTAATGCGAGTCTCAGGGTTAACACTTGGAGCCCTGACACTTGCCGGAGATCTTTTGAAAGGAGCGCTTCCGGTTTATATTGCATGCGCTATTTCAAAATCCGGAGGCTTGTACGGCGATCTTTATATATCAATTGTGATTATAGCCTCTTTTTTGGGGCATCTTTATCCTTTGTATCTGAAATTTAAAAGCGGTGGAAAAGGTGTGGCTACCGCTGCCGGTTGTTTTCTGGCATCATCTCCAGTTGCTTTTCTCATTGCTATTGCAGCATTTATACTTGTGATTCTTGTCTGCAAGCGGGTTTCAGTCGGATCTCTTTCTGCTTCTGCAATACTTCCTTTTGTGGTGTGGTTTGATGGCCATTCTATCTTTCCGACGGTTTGTTCCGTAGTTGTTTCCATATTTATATTTTATCGTCACAAGGATAATATCAAACGACTTCTGTCAGGCACAGAACCTTCGATATAAAATTACAGTAGTTTTTCAAATGTAATCTCTTAAATCATAAACAAACAGGCAATAGCTTTATTGTTTTGCTGTTTTTGTATTAAGAATTTCTCTTATTTTATTCAATATTATGTTTAAACGGTATGGTTTGCCTACAAATGCCGCTGCTCCTGAATTTATAATTTCTTTTATTTTCCCATCAGCTGAATAACCTGTAACTATAATTACTTTAACGTTGGAATCGATTTTTCTTAGCTCTTCAAAGCACATATAACCGCCCATCCCGGGCATACTGACATCAAGAATTACAAGATCAATTATTTGTTTATTCCTTTTATAGATTTCTAACGCTTTTTCTCCGCTTTCAGCTGAAATTACAGTAAAACCCTGCCTTTCAAGCAAATCATGTCCTAACCTTCGCAAGGGTTCTTCATCGTCAACTAGCAAAATAGTTTCATTGCCTTTACATAATTCTTTTTCTACAACATCGTTAATATTTATTGCAGCAGGCAAGGTCTTTATTACAGGGAAATATATTGAAAAAGTAGTTCCATAACCATGCTTACTTTTGCAATTTATATGGCCTTTATGGTTTTTAATAATACCATAAACCATAGCAAGTCCAAGCCCTGTTCCAGAATCAACTTCTTTAGTTGTGAAAAAAGGTTCAAATATGTGTTTCTGTGTCTCCTCGTCCATCCCTATGCCGGTATCTGAGATGCTAAGCAAAACGTATTCCTTCTGATCCAACTCAAAATCCCGGGCGTCATTTTTTTCATAATTGACGTTTATGGTTTCAATCATGAGCCTGCCGCCATCAGGCATAGCGTGAGCGGCATTCAATCCGATATTCATTATTATTTGTTCGATCTGTATCGGATCAGCATTGATGGCCTTCAGATTTTTCTCCAAAGATAATTCAATTTTTATCATTTTGGGGATAGTTCTTATTAAAATATCAGAAATTTTACTTACCGCCTTGTTAAGATCTATCGGTTTTAAATTGCTTTCACTTTTACGAGCAAACACCAATAGTTGTTTGGTAAGAGAACTGGCTTTTTGAACTGATTCCTCTATCGCTTTTAAGTCTTTATATTCAGGATTATCGGGGTTTTTATTAAGCAGCAGAATTTGCGTGTATCCTGAAATAGCTTGCAGAATATTATTGAAATCGTGGGCTATCCCTCCGGCAAGCACCCCGATGGCCTCCATCTTCTGAGCCTGAAGAAGTTTTTTTTCCATTTCTTTAATAGAAGTAATATCAGTAATAACCACTCTGGCGCCTTTATAGACTCCATTTAACATTATGGGTGATGCGGATGAAAGAATCTCTATTCTTTTGCCCGATTTGGTAAAACATGAGATTTCATGCTTTGAAGATTTGCCGCTGGCCAGCTCAGCCGGTTCATTGATAACCAGCAAACGGCTCTGCTCATCCATACTATCTTCGCATTTCATTGAGGTGAGATCTTCTTCACTATATTCCAACATTTCACATAATCTGGGATTAACAAATGAACACTTCCCTGTTTCATCAATAATCGCAAGCCCTTCATTCATTGATGTCACAAGCTCGCGGTACATCATTTCAGATTTTTGAAAAGCTTCTTCTTTTTCCTTAAGCTCAGTTAAATCGGTGACTGTGATGTTGCTTCCCTTATATAAGCCGTTTTCGAGAACAGGAAATGCAGATAACAGGCAGTATAGTTTTTTACCGGTTTTTGTTATCAATGTAAGTTCATAACGTGAGACTTTACCTTCAACCCGCCGGTTTTTAAGCTCTTGAACAAATATATTATAGTTTTTATCGTCAAGTATTTCTTTGGCATGCATACCCATAATTTCTTCCTGAGTATATTCAAGCATTTCACAAAACCTAGGGTTTACAAAAATAAATTTATTTTTTTGATCGGTTACAACCAGGCCTTCATTCATGTGAGTTACAAGCTCACGATACATATTTTCGGAGTTGATTGCCAGATCATCTTTACCTCCGGTTTCTGAAATAATAATAATACCTTCAAATGAAACTCTGGTTATTTCGCCGGAACTGTCATGCATTGGAGTCAAGGTGTAATTTATAAGGATTTTCTGGCCATCACTTGTGAAAACTGTTACTTTTGCCCGGCTTATCTTTCCTTTAAGAGCCTTATCTGCAGAGTTTTTAATTTTTTTTACAGATGCAGACGATGGGACAAACCAACTGCATTCCCAGAAAGGAAGGCCAATTATATCTTCTCTTGAGCACTTGAAATAATCTAATGTTTTTTGATTTACCAACAGAAGTTTTCCGTCTTTATCAACAATTCCTGAAAAATCAGAAACACTATTTATTGGCTTATATGATATATTAGATTTTTTTTCACTTTCTTTAATACGGGTTATATCATGTCCTTCAACCACAAGATATTCAACTTTTTCTCCTGCCTTATCAAAAACAGGTCGCAGGCTTAAAGAAAGAATGTAATTGTGTTCTCCTAATCGAACTTTTCTTTCGGAGACAGAGGTCTTGCCCTTTTTTGCTCTTTCTATGGCATTTTCCACCCATTTTTGAGCATGAGGATCATAAGACCACCAGGAAGTATCAGAAAAGTATTTCCCAACAATATTTTCATAAGACATCCCAAATGCTTCAATTGCTGCACGGTTAGCCATCAGGAGTTTTCCGTCTGTATCAAGCAAGCCATTAAATATTTGAAGATTATCGACATATTCCTTTATATCAATAACGGTGCTGTATTTATCCTCCATTTAAGCCTCCAGATCAAATATTTCTCAGGATAACATTTTATTATATTATATAGATTGACAGGCTCATTAAAATGAATCCGTCAGCTATTTCTTTTATTAAGAATTTCTGAAATCACTTGTATGTCTTCAGGTACATCCACCCCCATGCTTTCATGTTCGGTTATAACAACATGTACAGAAATGTCATTTTCCAGCAGTCTGAGTTGTTCTAGCTGTTCAGCAGATTCGAGGCTGCTCGGTCCAAGAGAAACAAATTGTTCCAAGGTTTTCATCCTGAAAGCATATAAACCTATATGTCCGAAATAAACCCCGTCCTGACCATCACGATAACAAGGGATTGGCATGCGCGAAAAATATAGAGCTTTTCCCGTTCTGGAAAATACCACCTTTACCTGATTAATATTTTCGGCTTCATTTTTCCGAATCTCTCTCGCAAGAGTTGTAATAAGAATTTGTGGGAATATAAAAGGCTTAACTATTTGTGTAAGCATATCAGGATTGATAAGCGGTTCGTCTCCCTGGATATTTACAACTATTGAACTATCAGAAAGATTTAACAGCTGCGCTGCCTCTAAAACTCGGTCGGTTCCGCTTGGATGATCTTTTATGGTTTCAACTACCGGAACATCGTAAGCTTTTGCGGCAGAAACAATTCGCTTATCATCTGTTGCAAGGAAAACCTTTGAGAGTTCCGGACATTTCCTTGCGTTATTATATACATGCCAGAACATGGGTTTACCTGCAATATTGGCAAGAGGCTTTCCGGGAAATCGAGTTGAAGCATAACGCGCCGGAATTATACCGTAACACTCATTCTGATTGTCCATAGAAGTATTCTTTGTGAATTATAATTAAATCTTAAAATAAAAAATGTTCAGAGGTTGACAGAATGCTTTCTTCTAATACTTTAAAGCGGCTATTAAATCAATATATTAAATTATACAAATTAACATCAGAATTTTTTTTCTTTTCCTTTATTTCTTTCTTTATGCAAATAAGCCTTGCATATTTGCAATCATAATGCTAATTATGACTGCATGAAACTTCACCCAAGAGCATTGTTGCCTGTTTTGCAGTCACGGCTGTCAAAATGGCCTGTTACAGTTCTTACAGGCTCAAGACAAACGGGAAAAACCACTCTGGTAAGGGATCTCTTGCCAGGAGGTGACCAGGGCGCATTCATTTATATTTCCCTTGATGATCCGGACGAAAGAATCCGCCTTGCCGGAGACCCGGTACGAAGGCTGAACCACGGCAACAGGCTCGTGATTCTTGACGAGATACAGAAACAACCTAACTTGCTCGACGCGGTTAAGCTCCTTGTTGACCGGAATCAAGGCCATCGCTTTCTGTTGCTGGGCTCATCACAAATCCTTTTGCTTCGCCAGTTACGGGAAACTCTTGCCGGCAGATCCACCCTGCTGGAACTATGGCCCATGGCCCTTTCGGAAAAGGTTGAAGGCCGGATTGTTCCCCGGTGCAATCTTGATTTCATATGGGAACAAGGAGAGCATGCCCTGAAACAGATTGCACAAAAGCCCCCATCTGCTGAGTACGGTCGTACATGGAGGGCATTGGCTGATGATCTTTTGCTCTGGGGCGGGTACCCTAAACTTGAACAGTTGCCGGAAGAAGATCGTCATGTCTGGTTAAAAGATTTCCGCCGCACATATTTGGAACGGGATCTTTCCGATCTTGGCAGTGTTTCTGATCTTGACCAGTTTGCACTATCTCAAAACCTATTTGCAGCTCGAACAGCTCAATTGCTTTCCTACAGCGAAGTATCCCGTGAGCTGGGAGTTGCCGTAAATACGGTCAAAAGATATCTCAGATTTCTTGAAATATCCTATCAGGCATACCTTCTCCGGCCTTTACTGTTATCTGTCTCCAGCAGGCTGGTGAAGGCTCCCAAACTATACTGGACAGATACGGGCATTGCCCGCCTTCTTTCCGAACGCAATAGCATAAATGACGGTTCTCTTTATGAGACTGCCGTACTCAGTGAGCTGATAAAGTGGTCGTCGTGGCAAACCAATCCTCCCGCCATCCACTTCTTTCGGACCCGTGCAGGTCTGGAAGTCGATTTTATCATTTATTCAAACCGTGGCTTCATTGCGATTGAGGCCAAGGCAAGTTCAAAAGCACACCGGCAGGATGCCCGGTCTATCAACGATCTAATCGAAAAATCCCGGCTGCCGGATATGGCAAAGGATGCCTTCTGCATCGGCCTCGTAATAACGCAAGACAGGGAGGTAAAACCCCTGACGCCTCTCGTCTGGTCGATCCCGTTTTGGCAACTTTTCGGCCCGGAAACCATAATTGGGGACGGGCCATAATCGGGGAACGGGTATTGATATTGGCATAAGCCACCCCATTCTTTTGCGTTTATGCTCAGCTAAACAATGATCATGTTTGGTTATTGTTATAGCATCGTTTATGAGATCTATCGGAAACACTCTGACGGGTTCTGTTGCCGATCCCGCCCCGACTACAGCAACGACCGATCCGGGAGCAGCCGCTTTTAAAGCAATTTCCAGTATTTTGGTAGATGTTGTCGCCTGGACTATATAATCTGCGCCCGCAGCAATTCGATTATACGTTCTACTGCATCTTCAACACCGGGATTTATTGTATATGTCGCTCCTAGTTCATGTGCTATCTTACAACGGTTATCCAATATATCTACAGCTATGATAGTCCAGCAGCCAACGGTACGGGCAGCCATCAACGCCGCAAGACCTACAGCTCCAGCTCCGAAAATCACCATCGACGAGCCAGGTTCTGGATGCAGAGCATTGATTACAGCCCCTGCACCGATCTGTATGCCGCAGCCAAGTGGCGAAGCTATCTCAGACGGCATGTCGTCGGGAATTTTAACCGCTGCTGTTTCCAGTACCACAGTCCTGATTACAAAGCTTGATCGGCCTGCGAAGCTATGGATTGCCTGATTGCCAAACTTGATGGATTAGTAAAAAGTCCATCAACAGGCCGAGAGCGGTTAAGCTCCGGCCTGGGGTCAGGGTGGAACAACTTAAATTTACTTCAAGTGGCGGAAGAAGGGAAAACCTTTCCCGCCAAGTAAAAAGTCATTTTTTGACTTTTTACGATTTCATCTTTAATGGAGACCTGGCAAATCTGATACTGTCCAGACTTGGAGCAAGCAAAGCAATATTAGGAATAAATGAAAATAAACACGGATTTATCCGGTAATATTTTCATTAAATTACGGATCATTACAATATAATAGAAGAAGGTCTTGCATTTGCAGTAAAAAAAATTGATCATAGGCACGGCTACCATTTAAAGAGACAGAACTTATTCTAGGAGACTTAAATTTGATACTGTTTATACTAATTTTTTCCATTTTATATCTTGCGTTAAACTACTACGTATACATCCGCATCAGGGATGGTTTAACCCTTTCGACCGGCGTATCGAAAATTCTTCTGCTGGTCTTTGTTCTGGCCGCCCTGTCATTTATCCCGGCTGAACTATTGAACCGGAATTTCAATGCAGAGTGGGTTAGCCCGGTTTTATACTTAAGCTTTATCTGGTTGGGTTTAGCTGCAATCGCGTTTTTTGTATTTTTAATCGCAGATGTTTTGAGAATATTTATAAGGAGCAGGAAATTCAGGTATTATGCAACCATCAGTGCGCTATTATTGATCGGGTTGACATCCGGATATTGCATATACAACCAGGCTGGAAGGCCAATTGTAAAAGAGGTAATAATACCTATCTCTAAACTCCCGCCCGGTCTCAGTGGTTTTATAGTAGTTCAGCTTTCGGATCTTCATTTAGATTTATCAAAAACAGAAAGCCGGCTTGAGAATATTATTGAGCAAACACTCTCTTTGCACCCTGATCTCATTGTCATTACCGGCGATCTGATCGATGCCGATATCTGCCGGGTGGATGATTACTGCAAAATACTAAGAAAATTAAAAGCAAAGCATGGCGTTTATGCAATAACCGGAAATCACGAATACTTTACAGGAATTCCACTCTTTTTGGAAATAGCTGAAAACTCGAACATTAAAGTCTTAAGGAACAAAAGCGTTTTAATTGCCGGCGCTATCGGGCTTGCCGGTATTGATGATACCCATGGAGCCAAGCGGTTTGATAATTTATCAAAAGAAGACACTCTTTCAAAGGCTCTTGAAAAAGTAGATTTAAGCAAACCCGTTATTCTTCTTTCACATCAGCCTGATGTTTTCGACCTTGCCCGAAATATGGGAGTGAATTTACAGCTTTCTGGGCATACGCACGCTGGGCAGATACCGCCTATGGACTTGTTGGTTCAAATCCTGTTTAAATATCCCTTCGGCTTATATAAAAGGGCTTCTTCGTATCTTTATACCACTTGTGGTACGGCTTTCTGGGGACCTCCAATGCGATTGTTTTCAAAGCCGGAAATTGTCAAGATAACTCTGGTTGCCAAAAGGGAATAATTATGAGGTGATCCAATAAGTCTTTGCACTCCACCCGCAGCAAAGCAACCTTCCAGATTAGCATAACACTTTCTTGACAACATGACCGGCATCAGATAATTCAACCAAATGTTATCGGTGATACGATAAGGACTTTATAGAATATTTTTTATCTAATTCCTGAATTGACTTTTTATTTTTTATTCTTTTATCATTAAAAGAAAATTCTTAGCACATCATAAATGCATAATACTGTATTTTATATTTTAATCGGAATTATTCTGTTTGATTTTGCTCTGGAAAGAACAATAGATTATTTAAATTCAAAGCTCTGGTCTGATGAACTGCCGGAAGAAGTTCGAGATGTTTATGACTCCGAAAAATATCGCAAATCACAGGAATATAAAAAGGTAAACGATAAATTTTCAATACTGACAAGCAGCTTTAATCTGGTTTTGATATTGTTGATGCTGTTTTTAGGTGGTTTTGCTTTTGTCGATTCAATATCAAAAAACCTGGTTCACAATTCCATAGCAATAACATTGGTGTTTTTTGCTATCCTTATGTTTTGCTCAGATCTTATCAATACTCCGTTTGCAGTCTACGACACGTTTGTTATTGAAGAAAAATTCGGATTTAATAAAACTACTCCTAAAACATTTTTCTTGGATAAGCTTAAAGGCTGGATGCTCTCAGTAATCATAGGAGGAGGGTTATTGGCGCTGTTTGTATTATTTTATCAGGCAACTGGCAAGCTTTTCTGGATTTACGCATGGATACTGTCAAGCGCTTTTATGATTTTTATGGCCATGTTTTATTCAACGCTCATTGTGCCTTTGTTTAATAAACAAACACCTCTTGAAGAAGGTGAATTAAAAAATGCTATCAAAGAATTTGCGCAAAAGGCAGGTTTTAAACTTGATAATGTTTTTGCTATCGACGGTTCCAAGCGTTCGTCCAAAGCAAATGCATATTTCAGCGGGTTGGGCGCCAAGAAGAGAATAGTATTATTCGATACTCTGATTAATGATTTAACTACCGAGGAAATAGTAGCAGTACTTGCCCATGAAATCGGCCATTACAAAAAGAAACATACATTAATAGCCATGATAATTTCTATCGTACAGACAGGGCTTACACTTTTTATTCTTTCGCTTTTTATCGGCAGCCCGGCATTATCACAAGCATTAGGATCTAAAAGCGCAAGTTTTCATTTGGGACTTATTGCATTTGGTCTATTGTATAGCCCGATTTCAACTTTCATAGGATTGCTCATGAATGCTTTTTCAAGAAGAAATGAATATGAGGCGGATAATTATACAAAAAGTTTTAATCTTGGTGAGCAGCTCATATCTTCGTTAAAAAAGCTGAGCCGCAATAACCTGTCAAACCTAACCCCGCATCCGGCATATGTTTTTTTCCATTACTCGCATCCGACATTATTGCAGCGTATCCGGGCTATCAGGAAACAGCTATAAATCCATTCTATTTGAAGTATTATGAGAAAAAAAGAAATTAGTATCTTTCCAGAAAAAAGCACAATTTCTTTTAACCTATAAATTTTGCCTTATTTTATTTATCATTTTTTCAACCGGTTCCCGGATTTCACTTGTTATGCTGTCAAGTATCCGTTGAGCTTTATCGGTTTTAGCTTTTTTGTCTTTTTCAGCCGAAAATACAGCTTCAAAATAATCCAGCACAAAGGCTAAGGGCCTGAAAACGCCGGATAGTTCTGTTGATATTTTTCTGAGTTCGGTAACATAGATTCTATGTATGTTTATATTATCTTTCTGAAGCGTTTCCGTAAGAAACTCCGTAACCGCTGCCAATATCTCGTGCCTGTTTTCTTCCGCAAGCTCTTTTAATAACTTAGTCGCATCGTTTAAATCTTTTAAAAATGGCGTTCTATCCTGCTGATAGAGAAATACAAATGCCCGCATAAAATGTATAAAAGCCTTAAAGTCAATTCCAGCATCTTTTAAAGATAGCACATCATCAAGTATCGGCAGCATATTCTTAACGCAGGAATCTTTTACCAGCACTTCAAGTAGATACCCATAAATATCTTTATCAAAAGGGTTAATTTTAACATATTTTTGATAAGCAGTTTCGGCCGCTGAATCGTTTTCCTGAATGTAATGAGCACGGCCTAAAAATTTCCATGCCTCTGCATTTTTTGGGTCAAGCTTGACAGCTTTTTCAAAGGCTTCTTCCGCCGCTGAATCGTTTTCCTGAATGTAATGAGCACGGCCTAAAAATTTCCATGCCT
>DYJH01000022.1 GCA_020723255.1 Desulfonema limicola
TCCAAACATTAAAAGAAAAAATAACTAAAGGTCAAATATAGACTTGACCCTATTTTTATTTAAAGGTCAAATATAGACTTGACCCTATTTTTTTCACTATTTTTATTCTAAAGGTCAAATATAGACTTGACCCTATTTTTTTCTATTTTTTTCAGTAAATTATAAACATCTAATGATAAATTTAATGGATTTTTACTAAATTTTGTCGAACTTGGGATACGGTATGATTTAAAAACGGCAGAGGACACCGTTCTTGCCGATCCGACCCAGATGAACCAAATCATAATGAACCTCTGCACCAACTCTTTTCATGCTATGCGGGACAAAGGCGGCATTTTGAAGTTAACTCTGAATAACGAATATATTGGATCAAATCAAATAAACCAGTATACCGGTTTAAGTCCTGGGCATTATTTGAAATTATCAGTGAGCGATACAGGGTCTGGCATTCCTCCGGATATTATTGAAAAAATATTTGAACCATATTATACAATAAAAGGTCCAGGGGAAGGAACAGGCATGGGATTAGCTGTGGTCCATGGCATTGTGAAAAAATATCAGGGTGATATTATAGTCGAAAGTCAACCCGGTAAAGGCAGCATTTTCCATATCCTAATTCCCGCTATAAGTGCTGAACCCTCCCCCGTTATAGAGCAACAATCTGAAATTCTTGGAGGCAATGAGCGGATCCTTATTGTTGATGATGAGAAAGTAATGGCTGATCTTATGCAGCAGATCCTGGAAAAACGTGGGTATAAAGTGACAGCCCGAACCAGCAGCATAGAAGCTCTTGAAGCCTTTCGAAACAAGCCTTATGAGTTTGACCTTGTTATTACGGATATGACTATGCCCAATATGACAGGAAAAGAGCTGGCCAGGGAATTGATGTCCATACGCTCTGGTATCCCTATCATTTTATGCACCGGATTCAGTGAACAGATTGATGAAAATGAGGCCAAGTGGATGGGAATAAATGCTTTTGTTATGAAACCGATTCATATGCATGAAATATCCAACGTCGTCTGGGAGGTATTAAATAAGCGGAAATTGAGCCTATAATACAAGAAAAGGCTGATAATACATTACCAGCCTTTTCTTTTTTATGCTTTTCTAAGCTTGATAAAACTTCCCGTTTATATTTGTCATAATCAAAAAAAATGATCTATCCTTTCTCGCTCATAAAAAGCAATCGCCGTTTCTGTAATTATATAGCTAATAATATTGATAGAAAAGCGTTTCAAAAACCGAATTATCTTTCAACCTTTTATCTATATGTACTTCAAAAAAATTTTCCACGGGCATGAATATTTCAGGATTTTTAGTTTGTACTTTCCGCAATGTTTCAAGAATCTTTTCCAGAGCGTTTCGTGTTAATTTGCCAAGAGGCCTTCTGCAACCTCCTGAAGGCATTCCAAAAATTGTCATAACAGCCTTTACGGCAAGAGGATTTCTTGCTCTGCAAACCACATCTCCATACGGAGTCTTTTCCATAGTTTTGACAGTGACAAGCTCAAAAAGAGGGTCAAGAGCAGTCTTATATTTCTCTGCTTCGGATTGATTGCCCTGAATCAGGGCATCTGTCATCTGTGCAACTGCCTTTGGCGCAATATTTGAGATGACGGAGATGACTCCGCCGGCTTTTATTTCAGGATCGATCATCATATCATAAGTTAAACCGTCATCGCCTGAAAGTATTGTATATCCTGAACCGCAGCATTTTCTTGTTTGTTTCATATTTTCTATATTGCCGGTTGCTTCTTTTACGGTGTTTACATTTCCGTATTCTTTGTAAAGAAGAGCTAAATCTTCAGGCAGCAATTGAGTTCCGGTTCTTCCAGGAATTACGTATGGTATAATATGGATATCTGGAAAAGCGGAAGCGACAGGGCCTACATATTCTTTTCGTATTTCAAGAGAGCTGGGGCCATTGTAATAAGGATCAACAAGCAAAACAGCATCGACTCCGACATCTGCAGCGTGTTTCGTTGCAGCAAGAGCCTCTTTGGTGTTATTACTTCCGGTTCCGGCAATGCATAGGCATTTGCCTTTGGATTTTTTTGCAACTTTTTCCATAATCCCGTTGTGTTCATCCCATGTCAGGGTCGGACTCTCGCCTGTAGTTCCTGCGGCAAGAATCCCGGTTATTCCATTTGCAATCTGGAAATCAATAAGGGTTGAAAGGCCCTCATAGTCTACATAATCATTTTTAAATGGTGTCACAATGGCGGTAAAACATCCGGTAATCATAGCACTCCCTTTTGTTTGCGTTTTTACTTGACAATATTTCTTTAGCATAATAACCCCTAATAAAAAAATCTCAAGGATATAATTATGGTAAAAGCAAAAAATGTTGAGGAATATATTGAACAGCAGCGGGCGGCTATTGCATCAAATCCTGATTGCGGAACGTCGCATTATAATCTTGCCGTTGCTCTTATAGGACAAAAAAATTTTGATGAGGCCGAGAAAGAGCTGCATGATGCGGTTGGCTGCAGTCCCGGCTTGGCTGAAGCCTATGTTCAGCTTGGAGGTCTTTGCCTGCAGCGCGGCGATCTTGACGGTTGTCTGCATTATAACACTCAGGCAATACATTCACGTGCAGGTTTTTCCGAAGGTTACGGAAATATAGGTTTTATTCATCTCCAGAAAGGTGATTTGGATAAAGCTATCGCCGCGTTAAAAAAGGCTATCATATATAATTCAAATTTTTTACAGGCATATACAACGCTTGCTAATGCCTACCTTATGAAAAACCTTGTTATAGAAAGCATAGAGGCAAATCTGAAAGCCATTGAAATTGAGCCTAATTTTGCGATTGCCCATAATAATCTCGCGATTGCCTATATGGAAAACGATCAATTTGACAAAGCTATTGAACATTGTGATATAGCAGCAAAACTTGGATATCCTGTGGCTCCGGAAATTTTGAAGGAACTTGAACAATACAGGTAGCCGCCAATTGTTAATACGTGAAAATCCTCCGATTAAATTTTCCCTATCCGGTCAGGAACAAATTATCAAGCCCAACGGTGAGCTTTGGAATGCGCCGCTGCCTGTAACCAGAAAAAAAAATGCACAAATAAAATCCGGTAAGGGTAACTCCTTTTCTATAACTTATGGAGACTATTTTGAAGCTGCCAGAACTTTTATTGAAAAAAATTATCATACAGTTCTTTTAAAGGCATTGTCATGTTCGGAACAGGATATGCGTCTCGAACATGTTAGTGAAATACAGGTTATACTTGAAAAGCATGGTCAGTTTTATCATCCGGCAAAGATCGTTGTCGTTGCGGACGATTCCAGCTTCTTTTTTGTTTTAAATGTTGCCATATCGCAAACCAGCATCGATTGTGCCGGAAATGAATATTTGACTTTGCAAAAGCTTCATGCAGAAATTCCTAATAGATTTATTCCGCTTGTGTATGGGCATGGCAAAATTATATCAAAAAGAAGCGATCTTCCAATAGGCATGTTTCTTGCCCAGTGGTTTGAAGGATTTCATGAATTTCATATATCCAAGGATCCCGCAGATGGCAGAAATAAAATAATTGTATGGGATCACACCAATGGCAATCATTTTATATCAAAAGAATGTGCAGCGGAGATCTACAGGCAGGCTGCCATGATAATGACCTTTTTTTATAATATCTATACTTTTGAGCAGATATTCCCATGGCATCATGCGGCAGGTGATTTTGTCGTAAAGATCAAAGACAACAAGCCTGAGGTGAAACTTATAACGGCAAGACAATACGCTCCTTTATATGAAGCAGATACTTCAGATGAGGAATCTGATTTGATTTATGAAGGATTACTGATATTTATCTTAATTCTATCTATTAGAATGCGCCTTGACAGGTTAGATGGAACCGGCGATGTAGTATGGGCTGATAATGAAGCGGTGGAAGGAACAATAAAAGGTTTTATGGATGGAATTCACATGAAAGGTGAATCAAATATGATTCCATGTGATATTAATAATAAATTAATAAATTATCTCTTGTCCCATTCCGAAGATCAATTGCTTGAACTATCAAATATTGTTGTAAATTCATTTAACCAATCAGCGCCGGATATTTTGGTTGTCAACAAGAACCTATCCCGGCATTCCAGCGAATTGTACCAGGCGATAAGAAAGCTTGAAATATAGTCATTCCTTTTTTATTGACAAGAAAAAATAATAATTTTATACGATAATCTCCTTTGGAGTAATGATATTTAAAAAAATAAATATTTTTTTAATATACTTTAATTATGCTAGAGCGAGGGGAGGTGAACGCATAAACTTCAGTTATAATATTGTTGTTCTTTGTTTGTATATTCAGTCATAATAATAATATGGAGGTAAAACAATGAAACATAAGACCCCTTTGTTGGATCAGCTTGAAAGCGGGCCGTGGCCGAGCTTTGTATCTGATCTAAAGCAAGAGGCAGAAGTAAGGGCTAAAAATGTAAAAGGGATAGAGTACCAGATTCCAACAGATGTTTGTGAAGACCTCTTGGGAATATTGGAACTTTCTTTTAAACATGGAAGGACTCACTGGAAACATGGTGGAATAGTAGGCGTTTTCGGTTACGGTGGCGGTGTTATAGGAAGATACTGTGACCAGCCCGAAACATTTCCTGGTGTAGCACATTTTCACACCATTCGTGTAAGCCAGCCTGCAGGCAAATTCTATACCAGTGCGTATTTAAAACAACTTTGCGATTTATGGGAACTTCGTGGAAGCGGTATCACAAATATGCATGGATCAACCGGAGATATAATCTGGATCGGCACAACAACTCCACAGATTGAAGAAATATTTTATGAATTGACCCACAACCTGAATCAGGACCTGGGCGGCTCCGGCTCTAACCTGAGGACGCCTTCCGATTGTATAGGTCAAGCACGATGCGAGTACGCATGCTATGACACCCAGAATTTATGTCATACTCTTACAAACGACTATCAGGACGAACTTCATCGCCCTGCTTTCCCATATAAATTCAAATTTAAGTTTGACGGCTGTCCAAACTGCTGCGTTGCTTCGATAGCACGCGCTGACATGTCTTTTATAGGGACATGGCATGATGATATCAGGATCGACCAGAAGGAAGTCAAAGGATATGTCGGCGGCGAGTATGTACCTAATGCAGGCGCTCATTCGGGACGCGATTGGGGTAAGTTTGATATACAGAAAGAAGTAATTAATCTTTGCCCGACAGGCTGCATGCGTTTTGAAGGCGGCAAACTTGAAATCAACAACAGAGAGTGCACCAGATGCATGCATTGCATTAATGTTATGCCGCGAGCTTTAAGAATCGGTAATGAAAGAGGACTTTCAATATTTGTAGGAGCCAAGGCTCCGATTCTTGACGGCGCTCAGATGGGTTCTCTGCTTGTTCCTTTCGTTAAAGCAGAAGAACCTTATGATGAAATCAAGGAGGTTATAGAGGCTGTTTGGGATTGGTGGATGGAAGAAGGAAAAAACCGTGAAAGACTCGGCGAGCTGATCAAACGCCAGGGTTTCCAGAAGCTTCTTGAAATGACAAATATAGAACCAATGCCGCAGCATGTTAAAGAGCCCAGATCCAATCCTTACATCTTCTGGAAAGAAGAAGAAGTTGAAGGTGGCTTTTCACGTGACATTAACGAATTCAGAAAATATCATCAGAGATAGGGGGTAAAGACCATGGCATTTATATCCTCAGGTTACAACAAAGACAAACCGATGGAGGACAGAATAACAGACATCGGCCCAAGAAAATATGATGAGTTCTATCATCCGATAATTGCAAAAAATAAGGGCAAATGGCTGTATCATGAGATTCTTGAACCGGGCGTTCTGGTTCACGTTTCAGAAACCGGCGATAAAATTTTTACAGTAAGAGTCGGCGGTTGCCGGCTTATGAGCTGTACGCATATCCGTGAAATCTGTGAAATTGCAGATAAGCACTGTGGCGGATATTTAAGATTTACCACCAGAAACAATATAGAATTTTTCGTTGACAGCCAGGACAAAATTGCTCCATTGAAAAAAGATCTTGAAAGCAGAAAATTTGCCGGCGGAAGTTTTAAATTTCCTGTCGGCGGAACAGGCGCCGGAATAACCAATATAGTTCATACGCAGGGATGGATTCACTGCCACACCCCGGCAACCGATGCTTCGGGTCCTGTAAAATCAACTATGGATGTTCTTTTCGACGATTTTAAAAGCATGAGAATGCCTGCTCACTTGCGCGTTTCTCTTGCCTGTTGTCTTAATATGTGCGGTGCTGTTCACTGCTCCGATATCGCCATATTAGGATATCACCGCAAACCGCCTATTCTGGACCATGAATATCTGGATAAAATGTGCGAAATTCCATTGGCAATAGCTGCATGTCCCACAGCGGCAATAAAGCCGGCCAAAATAGAACTTCCCGGCGGAGTAAAAGTAAACAGCGTTGCCGTAAATAATGAAAGATGCATGTTCTGCGGTAACTGTTATACCATGTGCCCATCCATGCCTCTTGCTGATGATGTCGGCGACGGTATAGTAATTATGGCGGGTGGCAAGGTATCCAACAGAATCAGCGCTCCGAAGTTTTCGAAGGTCGTAGTTGCTTTCCTTCCCAACGAAGCACCCCGTTGGCCCCAGACAACCGCTGTAATTAAGAAGATGGTAGAAGCCTATGCCAAGGATGCAAACAAATATGAGCGTCTCGGAGAATGGGCGGAAAGAATCGGCTGGGAAAGATTTTTCGAGAAATGTGATCTTCCGTTTACTCACCATCTTATTGATGATTTCCGTGATCCGGCTTATTTCACATGGCGTCAGACAACGCAATTTAAGTTCTAGCAGTTTTTAACATAAAACCGGGGTATTAATTTTGCCCCGGTTATATTATTATGAGGCCAAATAATGGACAAAGAAGCTTTAAAAAAGATAATAGTAGAAACTCTTGAAGGCAAAAAAGGAAAATCCAAATTTTATCTGAAAGACTTCTACGCAATGGCTCCGGACGAAAAACCAAGAGATGTGAAAAATCTCGTAAATCAAATGGTCGGCGAAGGGATTCTTGAATACTGGTCAAGCGGTAGTACTACTTTGATTGGTCTCAAAGGCGCAGGCAAACAAGCCCATGCCGAAGATGAAGATTAAATTTCATATTTGATGCAAGATAATATGGCTTTTCCAAGAATAGTTATTTCTGCCATAAGAGGCGGAGCAGGAAAAACCATAATATCCGCCGGCATAATTTCCGCTTTTAAACTTGCCGGAAAACAAATATCTCCTTTCAAAAAAGGTCCTGACTATATTGATGCGGGCTGGCTTGCCCTTGCTGCAGGCCGGCCCTGCTATAATCTGGACACTTTTCTTATACCTGCCGAACAAGTCTTAAATTCATTTTATTCCCATGCTCTGACTGCAGATTTATCTATTATTGAAGGCAATCGCGGGCTTTATGACGGCATAGATGTTGAGGGAACTACAAGCACTGCAGCGCTTGCAAAGCTCTTAAAAGCCCCTGTTATTTTATGCCTGGATTGCACAAAAAGCACCCGGACAGTTGCTGCGATTGTGCTGGGCTGTTTGCATTTTGATCACGATGTTGATATTAAGGGTGTGATACTAAACAGAGTAGCCGGATCAAGGCATGAGAACATATTGAGAAACAGCATAGAGCGCCATACCGGAATTTGTGTGCTTGGCTCCATACCAAAGCTTGGAAAGCAAAGTTTCCCGGAAAGACATATGGGGCTTGTTCCGGCTCCGGAACATAAATGGGCGGCTGATTCTCTTGCTTCCGCAGCTCAAATGGCGAAAAAATATATAAACCTTGAATTGCTTTTCCAGATAGTCGTCAATGCCCCTGCTCTTTCACAAATAAGCACAACGGGCAAACTACCTGAAAACAAAGATGACACTTTGACTATATATTCTGAAGATAATCCCAGAATAGGTATTATCAAAGATTCCGCATTCCAGTTTTATTACCATGAGAACTTTGAGGCGCTTATTTCTGCCGGAGCAGAACTGGTGTTTATAAGCCCTCTTTCCGATAAATATATTCCTGAGATAGATGCCTTGTATATTGGCGGAGGCTTTCCTGAAACTCATGCCAAAGAGCTTGCTGAAAACATTTCTTTCAAAGAAAATCTGAAATCACTTGCAGCAGAAGGTCTTCCGGTTTATGCAGAATGCGGCGGCTTGATGTATCTGGGTAAAGAACTTGTCGTGAATGGTCAAAGGTGTGCCATGACAGGGATTCTTCCGATTGTATTTGGATTTTCAAAAAAGCCGCAGGCTCATGGATATACTGTATGTGAAGTTAAAGAAAAAAATCCTTATTACGAAGTAGGAACCAAAATTTACGGGCATGAATTTCATTATTCAAGTGTTCTTAAATGGGATGGGAACGAAGAAGCTTTTGCGTTTCGCATGGAAAGAGGTTCAGGATTTATAAACAATAAAGATGGCATTATTTTCAAAAACGTTTTCGCAACATATACCCATATTCACGCATTAGGAACGCCTGCCTGGTCAAAAGCTATGATAAGAAACGCTATCAGCTACAGAAGCAAAAAAGCAAACGCTCAATAATCAGGAAGTTTCATTCATCTTCTTAAATATGGTATATGCTTCCATAAAAGCGGGAAAGCCGATGGTCGGAATCAACATTAGCAATGCATGTTTGATTTCGTCATCCTTTACTCCTGCCTCTTTTGCTTTTACTATATGAGTTTCCAGAGCTATCAAGCGATGACTGGCAGAAGAAATCGCTATCTTTATCAACCACCGTATCCCTTCGGTAAGCGGACCTGACTTTTCATGGATTTCTTTACCCAGCTTCTCATAATCGGCATATACTTGAGGAAAATCTTTCTTTAATTCGGTCAATATTTCGTGTAAATCATTCATGATTTTGCTCCCTTCGGTCTATATGACGCCGAAATTGTGAAATGTAGTACTAAGGTGGAGGCAGATAATTAATAACCAGTTGAATCTGTGAATTTTATGATTATAATAATTGGTGCCGAAGCGGGGACTTGAACCCCGATGGAGAACCCTCCACTAGACCCTGAACCTAGCGCGTCTACCAGTTCCGCCACTTCGGCACAAATAAAATATTGCTTTAAATTCAAGGTTAAGGTACTTAATTTTTTTTATGTATTTTGTCAAGCTTATTATTGGGGTCTTAAGAGATAATGAAAATTATAAATAATATTGAATCAATAGAAAAACCATTTAAAAATGCTGTAGTAACTATCGGAAATTTTGACGGAGTCCATATAGGGCATCAGGCTCTTTTCCATGAAGTTATAGAAAAAGCAGATTCTATAAGCGGAACATCAGTTGCTATTACCTTCAATCCGCATCCTGCCAAAATATTGAAACAAAAAGGGCATCTTCCGCTTATTACCATCCATGAACAGAAAATAGAACTTATTGAAAAAACAGGAATAGATGTTTTGATTTGTATTCCTTTCACTCGTGAGTTTGCTCAATTGCCGGCTTTGGAATTCGTAAGAGATTTACTCATAAAACGGATAGGGATGAAGGCTATAGTTGTTGGAAACGATTATGCTTTCGGTAAAAATCGTGAAGGAAATACTGATTTTTTAAAAGCATGTTCAAAGGAATATGACTTTGAAGTTATTGTTGCAGACTGGATATCTATTTCAAGCGCCACTTCAAATACTTTGCCCGGACGGATCAGCAGCACAAAAATACGCAAGCTCATAGCAGACGGCAGAGTTGCAAAAGCGCAACAGGTTCTCGGCAGATATTACCAGATAAGAGGCATAGTTGCTAAAGGCCGCGACAGAGGAGGCAAACTTCTTGGTTTTCCTACTGCAAACATAGAAATACAAGATGAATTATGCCCCAAAAAAGGAGTTTATGCCGTTATAGTTGAGCATAATGGATTAAAACACAAAGGTGTTGCAAACATTGGTTACAGCCCCACATTTAATGATAATATTTTTACAATAGAAGTGCATATTCTTGATTTTAATGAAAATATTTACGGAGGAAATATCCGGGTAAATTTTGTTAAAAGAATCAGAGATGAATTGAAATTTTCCGGCATTTCTGAGCTTTCGGAACAGATCAAAAAAGACATTGATAAGGCTCGAAGCATACTTTCTCTATGATTGAATTTCTCCGCTGTAAAAAGCTGGGAATGTGCTCGCTGTTACGGTTCAAAAACATGATCAATAAAACTACTATTTCGTTTTCTATCGGCATAGCAATATCTGTTGCAGCACTTTATCTTTCTTTCAGAAATGTTCCGGTTGACGATTTATTAATCTATTTTTCTTCTATTAATTATTTATGGGCGATACCGGCAGGGCTGGTCGGATTATCAACTTTTATATTCAGAGCATTGAGATGGCAGGCAATACTAAAACCGATACGAAATATAAGCTTTGGTCAATCTTTTCATCCTCTCATGATAAGTTTTATGCTAAACAGCATATTGCCCGGCAGAGTAGGAGAAGCAGCAAGGCCTGCCATATTGTTTAAAAATGAAAAGATTCCTTTTTCAACAGGACTGGCAACAGTGGCTGTAGATCGCTTGTTTGACGTTGTGTTTATGTTTATTCTATTTTTGCTTATAATGGCAAATATCACAATAGCTCCTGATTTTGCAGTTGAATTTGGAGGCTACCATTTAAATAAAGAGGTTCTTTCTCAGTCGGGAAGAGATATTGTAGGAATAGGCACAATAATTATTATGGGTATTTTTCTTTTCCTGTTTAATAAAACAAGAAATATAATTAACTATTTAATATCCAAATTACCAGTTTTTTTTTCCCTGGCCGGGGTATCTTTTCAAAAAAAAATTGAACATAAAATATGTGTTCCGGCACAAAAAATCATAAATAATTTTTCAGAAGGCTTTTTGCTTGTAAAGAGCCCTAAAACAATATTTATTTGTATTTGTCATACAATTATCATCTGGCTGCTTTGCGCTTTTTCATATTACATGCTGGCACTTGGTTGTCCGGAATTAAATATTTCATTCACGGAACTAACTGCTGTTATGATCATCGTATGCTTTTTTATAGCTCTTCCGTCTGCTCCGGGATACTGGGGGCTTTGGGAGGCGGGAGGCATTTTTGCTATGGCTCTTTTTGGCATATCCAAAAAGGATGCTTTAGGCTATACTTTGATAAATCATTTTATACAAACACTTCCTGTAATAATAACCGGCCTTGTGTCTGCTGCCTTAACAGGCATTACAATCAGAAAGGCTGGACCTATAAATAACGAAGGCTGATGATGGCATTTCTAGATATACTTACATATCCTGACAGGTTTTTAAAAAATACCGCTAAGCCTATAGAGCGCATTGACGGCTCTTTGCAAAAAATTATAGACGACATGATCGAGACAATGTACAAAGCGCCGGGAATCGGGCTTGCTTCAATCCAGATCGGATGTGATAAAAGTATTATCATTTATGATATCGGGCACACTGAAAAACAAAAATCGATTCAAGTGCTTTTGAACCCGGTAATAATTGAAACAGAGGGGGAAACTGTTTCTAATAACGAAGGTTGTCTAAGCGTTCCTGATCTGAGATCTGATGTTAAAAGGGCAGCGTCGGTAATAGTTGAAGCTCTTGACAGGGATGGAAATCCATTAAAAATAGAAGCGCACGATCATCTTGCCGTAGTTTTACAGCATGAAATAGATCACCTGAATGGAATTCTCTTTATTGATAGAATCAGCGCGTTAAAGCGGGAATTATATAAAAGGCATATCAGGAAGCAGCAGAAAAAAAATGAAACATAAGCAAAAAATAGTTTTTATGGGCACTCCAGACTTTGCTGTACCATCCTTAAAAGCCTTGAATAATGATTATGAAGTTTTACTTGTTGTGACACAGCCGGATCGGCCCAAAGGAAGAGGTAGAAAGGTAGTGTATCCTCCGGTTAAAGAAGCAGCTATAGAACTTGGTTATGAGATAATACAGCCTGTATCTGTCAATACCATAGAATTTTATGGCAAGGTTGCTGCGCTTTGTCCGGATTTTTTTGTAGTAATAGCTTATGGGCATATCCTTCCGAAAAATATCCTTGCCATACCCCGAAAAGGAGCTGTCAACCTCCATGCTTCATTGCTTCCCAAATACCGTGGTCCGGCTCCCATTCAGTGGGCAATCATAAACAGGGAAAAGAAAACAGGCATAACGGCTATGCTTATGGATGAAGGACTTGATACCGGTGATATTTTATTGAGGTCAGAAATCAACATTTCATCAAAAGACACATTTTCTATGCTTCATGACCGCCTTTCTCTCGAAGCTTCCGGTCTTTTAATAAAGACTCTTTCCGGGATGGAAACAAACACAATAAAACCGATTCCGCAGGATAATTCTCTTGCCACATATGCTCCGTTGCTTAAGAAAAATAATGGGCATATAAACTGGTCAAAATCTGCCGAAGAAATTGAAGCATTCATACGCGGCATAAATCCATGGCCCGGCGCTTTTACTATGAATGGGGATAAACGGCTCAAAATCTTCGATGCAGACGTCATCTCCAGCATCACAAGAGAGATTCCCGGAACAGTTGTCGGAGAAACAAGAGAACATCTGTTTGTTGCAACAGCCAAAGGCATTTTATCAATAAATGAAATACAGGAAGAATCCGGTAAACGCCATTATATAAAAGAATATTTATGCGGCTGCAATATTGCATCCGGAACTGTTTTGGGGTAGATATAAAAATTATATAACAGACAATAAAGATAATTTTAACTGAACAGAAATGAAAAATTTCCACATAAATAACAATAAGGTTACGCTATTTATGAACGACACCAGGAGCCTGGCTCTTCACTTATTGAATAATCTTGATAAGAAAAAGCATACTCTTGATAGTCTTCTTGAAGATTTCCAAAAAAAATACATCCTTCCCAAACGTGAAAAAGCTCTCTTCAATGCTCTTGTTTATGGTGTTATCAGATGGCGAAGCAGGCTCGATTGGATAATAAAACAATTTTCCAAACAGCCTTTGGAACAAACCAATAATGAAATCTTAAATATTCTGCGCCTCGGACTTTTTCAAATTATACATCTAAACAGGATCCCGGTTCCTGCAGCAGTTAATACTTCGGTTGAAATTGCAAAACATACTGTAGGGATACGAAGTTCGGGATATGTGAATGCCGTATTGCGAAGAACTGTAAGAGAATATAAATCTCTTTGTTTTCCTGATGCGGATAACAAGTTTGAATATGCCGTCTCAATTAATAAATCTTTTCCGGAATGGATGATAAAAAGATGGGTCATGGTCCTTGGTAAAAATTCGGCTATTAATCTTTGTGATGCTATTAACAACATTCCTCCTATCACAATAAGGGTTAACACTCTTAAAACAAACCGTGAAGAATTTATTAACCATATTGAACAGGAAGTCCAGAATATCAGACCTACAGACTATTCCCCTTACGGTGTATCTTTTTTGCGCCCGAAGAAAGCTATTTCTGAAATAGAAATATTTAAAAAAGGATGGTTCCAGGTACAGGATGAAGCCGCCCAGCTTGTATCCTTTCTTATGGATCCTCAACCCGGAGAAAACGTAATGGATGCCTGCGCCGGGTTAGGCGGCAAAACAGGACATATTGGGCAGTTGATGGGAAACAGAGGAAACATTACAGCCATAGACAGCGAAAAGGAAAAATTGCTTAAGCTGAATCTTGATATGGCAAGACTGGGAATAAGCAATATCACAACATTGGCAGGTGATCTTGGCGATCCCTTTTTGCTTAAAAACTATACAGGGAAATTTGACAGGGTTTTGATTGACGCTCCCTGCTCAAATATGGGCGTTATCCGCAGAAACCCAGATATAAAATGGAAACTGACCGAGAAAAAACTGTTGTTTTACAAAAAAAGACAACTTCTTCTTCTCGACAATCTGGCAATGGCGTTAAAACCCGGAGGAATCATGGTTTATGCTGTCTGCAGTACTGAACCGGAAGAAAATGAAGAAGTTATTACAGAGTTTTTATCAAAACATTCTGATTTTGCAATTGACGACATGAGTTGTTTGCCAAAAATTTTTATGCCTTTTTATAACAGTGAAGGATTTATCAAAACTTACCCACATCTTAATAACATGGACGGCTTTTTTTCGGTCAGATTAATAAGGAGGAAACAATGAAATTACCTGATTATATAACCGCTGATGAAGTAAAACGAATATGCAAGGAAACAGGATTAAGAGACTGGTCCGAAATAAATGACCCTATTGTTTCAGAAGAAGAAGCATCAATAATTCTCAATATTGTTAATAAGCAAGGAATGAATATACCTCTTGAGGTTTTTCGAAAAGGGTTAGAAGTCGAGCTTGAACATGGAACAAGATTTGAAGATGCAAACGTAACCAACAATCACCCGATTTTGACAGGCAAGATCGTTATAGCCCATCTCAAAGAGACGATGGACTATTATGAAAGACTCGATGTTGCTGAAATAGAGGGGGATCTATTGAAGGCGGTTTTGTCGAAAAATATGAACAAAATCGTATCAAAATACAAAATGCTCATAGCTGCTCAAAAATTGCTTAACCAAGCGGTTTCTGATCAGTTAAAATAACCCGGACAATTCTGCAGCTTTCAACTTATAAGGCTTGGTTTTATCTTCCACCGCCGCGTCCGTCTCCGCTACCGCCATATCCGCCTTTATTAAAGCCGCCAGGCCCTTTGCCTCCGCCATATGGTGGCTTACCACTCCTGCTGCGTCCTCTGCCTCCGCCATATCCGCCTCGACCCTCCCGGTTTTCAGAACGGGGCCTTGCTTCATTTACGTTAAGCGCCCTGCCCTTGAGTTCCTTGCCATTAAGGCTATCGATTGCAGCCTGTCCCTCGTCATTAGAGGGCATCTCAATAAAACCAAATCCTTTTGACCGGCCACTGTATTTATCTTTTATAATGCTGACTGATTCAACCTGGCCAATTTGTTCGAATGCCTGCTTCAGGTCATCTTCGTTGACCTCGTATGACAAATTCCCTACATAGATCTTCATTCAAATCTCCTTTGTAAATAATTTTTATAGTTCTATTTCTACCCTACTATTATCTGCCCATAAAAGTAAATGACAATATTGAAAAGTCATTATTTTATTTTAACAAAAGCTACGACCATGCCCCAAAAAAATACAAGAGATATAAATGAAGATAACACCATAAGCTTGCAGGCTTTTTCGAGGTGAATCCATTGGACTTTTTCAAAGTCTGTTCCTATGTAAGGTTTTGATACAAGTTGTCCTCCATAGTAATTAGGCCCTCCGAGTTTTACAAATAGAGCGCCGGCAAATGCAGCTTCAGAATATCCCGAATTAGGGCTTGAATGATTAGAACCCTCTTTGAGAGCTGTTTTAAAAGAAGATATGCCTTTACCCCATAATATTTGAGCGGCCAGAGAAATTAAAGGAATTGAAATTCGAGAAGGCGCATAATTTGCCATATCATCAATTTTTGCCGATGCTTTTCCAAAATCAATGTATTTTTCATTTTTATGCCCGACCATTGAATCGAGCGTATTTACCATTTTATAAGAAATTGCCAAAGGCGCTCCTCCTATGACGGCATAAAAAAGCGGTGATATAACACCATCCACAAGATTTTCTGCAACTGTCTCAACAGCCGCCCTTATCACACCTTCTTCAGAAAGATTTTCGCTATCCCTTCCCACTATCATTGAAATTTTTTTTCTTGCTTCTGGAAGGCCTGAATCCCGGAATGCGTTCATTACAGCTAAAGCTGAGTCTTTAAGAGAGCGAACAGAAATACAGTAATAAACAAGAACGATTTCTACAATATTTCCAAAAAATGGATCGATCAGACGTGACCCATAAACAATAAAAAAAGAGAGTGAAAACGATGTAAAAATCAAAAAAAAACTAAAGAACAAACCGCTTTTAAAAAGTTTTAGCGGAAGTTTTCTGAATACAGGCTCAAAAAACGAAATAGCTTTCCCCATTAATCTGACGGGATGAGGGAAAGAAGGCGGATCTCCCATTACAAGGTCTATCAAAAAGGCAGCAGGAATAATATACCATGAGGGGATAAATTTCATGTCCTATTGGTTTTTATTATGTTTGAAATAATATATGACAGCTTTATTGCCGCCAGCATGTTTAAATCTGAAGTTTTCATTGAAATTCTAATGAATTTATCGGAAAGACCTTTAAAATTTGAACAGTTTCTTATAAGTATTTTATCGTAAGATAATTGTTTATATATTTCTTTTGCAGAATGATTTTTGCCAAGTTTAATAAGAATAAAAGATGTTGCGCTCGGATAGAATTTTATCTCAGAAATATCTTTAAAATGTTTAATGAACCTGCCTTTTTCCTTTTCAAGAAAATTTACCGTTTTTTCAATAAACGCTTCAGAGCCGTTTTCAGGATTCATGATAAAACATGCAGCAGACTGGGCAATGCTGTTGACACTCCAAGGCAAAACGAAGGGCAGAAATTTTTTAATATTTTCTTTTGAAGCAATTAAAAAACCGGTTCTTAAACCCGGTATCCTGAAAATTTTTGACATTGAATGTAAAACAACAACATTTATATGACAAGATTTAAGAAGACTCTGATGATTTCTGTCTTTGGAAAAGGGCATATATGATTCGTCTATTATAAAATTCTTATCCGGATAAGAAGCAATAAGCGATTCAAGATCACATCGATTTATAAGAACACCGGTCGGATTATTGGGGTTGCAAATAATAACGGTATCAAAGCGCTTTATCTTGTTTTTTAACATATCAATATCGGGTATAAATGATGAACATTCTTCGGCCATTATATATTCATATTGAACCTTGTTCATTATGCATGAATCTTCATAATCGGAATAGGTCGGCCCAAGAATAAGTACTTTCTTTGAACAGAGGGCTTTTGGGATGGAGTAAATAAACTGGGTTGTACCGTTTCCTGCAAGCACCCTGTTTTGAGCGATATTGTAATATTTTGAAAAAGAAATGATCGCTTCATTTGAATCAACTTCAGGAAGAGATGTTATCGAAGCAAAGTTTTTTTTTAAAAAAGCAATCAATCCGTTAGGCGGACCCAACGGATTCATATTGCTGCTCATATCAATAATTGCCGAAGAATCACAGCCAAGCTCGGATGCAAGTCTATAAATATTTCCACCGTGGCCTGATATCATACATAGCCCTCGACAGCAACAAGGAGAAAAAGAAAAGTTTCCGTAATCTCTACCATGGCGCCTAGCATATCTCCTGTTATGCATCCTATTCGCTGCCTGTAGTAATACATAATTAATCCGGTTATAATTATAAATCCATACAGCAATATTACGCCTTTTACTCCAAGAAAATATGAAAAAATAATAGGAATAATTAAGGATATAAAATAATATGGTTTAAAGGTTTCTTTGAAAAAATCAAAAGCGGTTCCTCCCTCAGGTCTTCCGTATGGGAGAAATCTTATGCCAAAAATCATGGTAGATCTCGAATAGGTAGGAACAAGAATAATTATATAGTTCCGGCTTTCAATAAGAGATGTGATTGCGCCCCATTTAACAGCAAGAGTAAACATGATTGTAACAAGTCCCATAACGCCTATTCTGCTGTCTTTCATTATAGAAAGCGCTTTCTCCTTGGGCCTGTGGCCTAAAAGTCCGTCTGCTGTATCTCCAAGGCCGTCAATATGCAAAGCCCCTGTTAAGACGGCAAAAAGAAGCACATCAAGAAGAGAAACCAGATGTACAGGCCACAAATAAAAAGCTACAATATCAAAAACGGATACTATAGTGCCTATTATAAGCCCAACAACAGGAAAATAGGGTATGATTTTTCCGGCGTCAAATTCAGACGTTTTTCCTGCAGGCAATATTGTTAAAAACTGAATGGCCGATTTCAAATGTATCATTTTATTTACACTTTGTGTTTTCTTTAATTACCACCGGTATTCCTGCAACCATCCATATAACCTTGTCCGCTATAGATGCAATTTTTTGGTTTGCAAAACCTGCCGCATCTCTGAAGAATCTGGCAAGTTTATTATCAGGCACAATACCGCTGCCGACTTCGTTTGAAACCAGGACAACCGAACAGCAGGAATTCTTAAGTGAAAATGCAAGATTTTGAATATTATCTAAAACCTCATCAATATCAGCATTTTTGAACATGATATTATTTATCCATAACGTTAGGCAATCTACAAGAATAATGTCGGACTTTAAACCCCATTCTGATATTGCTTCTGAAAGTAAAACAGGCGCCTCTAACGTACGCCATTTTTTGGATCTTTCTTCCTGATGACGCTTTATCCTTTCTTTCATTTCGTCATCAAACGGGGTGCATGTGGCGACAAAAACTTTTCTATCACCTGTGATATTATCGGCAAGTTCAAGAGCATAGCTGCTCTTTCCGCTTTTGCATCCTCCGGTTATAAATATGATCTGTTTCACGGATATTTTCCTTCGGCAATCTTCAGCATTGCATCAATATCTACGTATTTCTCAAAATGATCTGCCAGAAGATCATATTCTCTCTGTCTTGCAGCAAAGCCGCTTATATCCGAAATCACAGGACGTTCTATGCCAATACTTTCAAGCCACTTCTTGGCAATTAAAGGAGTATCAAAAACACCGTGTATGTACGTGCCCATTATTTTTTTATTCTCTGATATGCACCCATCAAAATCCCGGCATGAGATATTATTGCGATCGGTTATTTCAAACATATATTTATTGCTTTCATTTATTGTCTGCCCCATATGAATTTCATATCCGCTTCCATAAATTCCATCCCATAAAAACCCTGTAAGCGTTGTAATCTTAGGCGCTTTCAACGTCGTTTCCACAGGAAGCAGACAAAGGCCCCTGCTTGTGCCGGGATTTCCTTCAAGGCCATCAGGATCATGGACAAATTTACCCAGCATCTGATACCCGCCGCAAATCCCAATCAAGTTTCCACCCATATCTGCATAAGCTGAAAGCATATCCGACCAGCCGGATTCCTCAATCCATTTGAGATCATAGCGGGTATTCTTTGAACCTGGAATAATAACTGCTTTAAAACCGGACAAATCGCAAACTGCCCGGATATAATGCAATCTGATATTTTTTATACGTACAAGAGGATCAAAATCAGTGAAATTGGAAATATGAGGAAGCCTAATTACTGCAATAGCAGGCGAATCGCCGCTATTAAGATTGACATGCCCCGGAGTTTCAATTGCTACCGACTCTTCCGCATCTATCATTATATGGCTATACCATGGAAGCACGCCAAATACTTTTTTACCTGTTTTATTTTCTATCCATTTCTTACCGTCTTCAAAAAGTCTCAGATCTCCCCTGAACCTGTTGATTATAAATCCTGCTATCTGCTTTCTGTGCACAGATTCAATGCATTCAAGAGTTCCTACAAGCTGTGCAAATATTCCGCCCTTATGAATGTCTCCTACAAGTATAACGGGAGCATCGGCATATCCGGCCGTACGGAAATTCACAATGTCATTAGACATAAGATTTACTTCGGCACAGGAACCCGCGCCTTCAATAATTACCAGTTCATAATCATCACGCAGCCGGTCAAGCGAATTGCAGGCTTTTTCAAACAAGCTTTTTTTCCTGGTATGGTATTCCAATGCTGTTGAGTTTTCAATCGCTGTACCAAGAAGCACAACTTGTGAGCCGGTTTCTCCGGTTGGCTTTAAAAGAACCGGATTCATATCTACATGTGGCGGGGTTTTTGATGCCTCAGCCTGAACTATCTGGGCACGCCCCATTTCAAGGCCATCCGGAGTAATTCCGGAATTATTTGACATGTTTTGCGCTTTAAAAGGAGCAACCTTCACCCCTCTGTTTGCAAACAAACGGCAAAGAGCAGTTACAACAATGCTTTTACCGACATCCGAACCTGTACCCAAAACAGCAATGCACTTCGCCTTTATTTTTTTTTGAGAGGAAATATTTATGCTATTATGATTCACTCTTAACCGGCTATTGTTGTTCTGTCATCCTTTCTTTTTTATAGTCAAGGCAGGAATTAATAAATGCTTTGGCAACCTCGGGCTTGCCGCCTAAATGCAAGTGAATATAGCTTCCAATCGTTCGGTTTATAAGAAAACCCTCCGGAACATTTTTTTGTCCGAATAATCCCGACACACTGTAAATGTTTTCAATATTTATATCAATATCCGATAATTCTGAATAATGGAATTCATGCCCTCTCAAAGTTTGACCGCATTTGCCTACAATAGTATCTTTGTTAAGTCTTATTTCTCTGTAGCCCAAAGTTCGTAAATGGGATAACATCCGCGTATTGAAAGGAAAACAACCGGTCATGGGATAAATATTACCATCGGTATTATAAAGTTCGCGGCAAAGATACATAAATCCCCCGCATTCACCATAAATCGGCATTCCTTCAAAGCTTCTTTTCCTTACAGTTCGTCTTAAGTCGGAATTATTGGAAAGTTGTGAGGCAAACAGCTCCGGATACCCCCCGCCAAAATAAATGCCATCAAGGTTTTCAGGCAATCGGCCGTCTTTTATTGGTGAAAAATATACAAGCTCCGCACCGAAGGTTTCTAAAATATCTAGATTATCTCTGTAGTAAAAACAAAAAGCATTATCCCGTGCTATGCCTATTCTGACTATCGGTTTCATCTTTTCGGCACTTAAAACAATTTCATCAGACTTGGGTTTTTCGAATTTTTTATCGGGCAGGCTTTCCAGTAACTTATCAATATCGATATTCTTTTCTATTACATCGGCAAGCCTGTCAATATCTTTATCAGATAAACGATGGTCGTGAAGATTTGTCAAACCAAGATACCTTTTAGGTATTGTAATTTCCCTATCATGATAAATCCCCCCCAAACATGGTATGTTTACGTTGCCTTCCAAAGAGTCTTTTAAATATTGCAGGTGCTTACTGCTTCCAACGTTGTTGAATATAACCCCCGCAAAAGACAGGCCTTTGTCAAACTCTTCGAAACCTCTTATGAGCGCCGCAACGCTTCTGGCCATGCTTCCTGTATCCACCACAAGTATTACAGAAAGCCCCAGCCATTTGGCCATTTCTGCGCTGGACCCTGATTCGCTTTTACCGTCATATCCGTCAAAGAGACCCATCACACCTTCAACAACTGCGATATCCGCATCTTCGGAATATTTTCTAAAACATTCCAAATTATATGATTTTGACAACATCCATCCATCGAGGTTCCAACTGTTTTTACCTGTAACTCTGAAATGATGTCCCGGATCTATAAAATCAGGCCCAACTTTAAAAGGCGCAACATTCAGTCCCCGTTTTATAAGTGCCGCCAAAAGACCAAGTGTAATAGTTGTTTTTCCTGTTCCGCTCTTTGTTCCGGATATAAGTAATCTTTTGATAACAAACACCTCCTTGAAAAATAAAATTGATGGATTCGTAAAAGTCCATCAATATTTTCTATTTCCCATCAAAACATAACATTATACAAAGGCCTCAAAACGTTTCTTAACGTTTAATACGTTAATGAGATAATGACAATAAAGTCAATATAAATCTGGAGATGAATATGAAGCTTTCTGCTAAGCCGTCTAAATTGCGACTATCTGCCAGATTATCAAATTTGATATTATTCAACGAATTTGATATGGTTTTATATATGAATATCATTTATATTTTAATTTACATTATTCTGGGTTCACGAAAAAATCGCATCTATAATTAGCATTAACCCTTTCAATTGCTATGAGATGTAAAAACAAACTATATTAAAAAAGTTTTTATATGCCGGGACTCAAAGTATATACCAGCAATAAACTTGAAATTCTTGTACAAAAGCTTGCAAAGATTGTAAGAATTCCGGATTCCGGGGTTTCCTCGTTCCCCCTTGCCCCAGAGATCATAATTGTCCAGAGCAAAGCAATGGAACGCTGGATTTACCTGCAGATTGCAAAACAAAACGGAGTTTGCACAAACTGTATCTTCCCTTTTCCAAACACATTTTTTTATGACATGATCAAGAAGTTTATTCCGGATATTCCAAAAACAAATTTTTTTGCACCGGAGGTAATGTTATTTAAAATTGCAAATATCCTTCATGATTTTCCGGAAGAGACTGATTTTGAATGCTTAAAGAGATACATCAAAGATAATAAAAGCAATCTGAAGTTATTTGAGATTTCCGAAAAAATAGCTGACCTGTTTGATCAGTACACAATATTCAGGCCGGATTATATTTTTTCGTGGGAAAACAATAAGGAACAAAACAAAAAACATCACAACTGGCAATCAAGTTTATGGCGCAAAATCGCAAAGGGAAATGAAAAATATCACAGGAGTTATCTGCAAAAAAAACTTATTAACACATTCAACTCTTCATCCTTTGATTCTAATAAGTTATATAAGCGGATATCTGTTTTTGGAATATCCTCGCTTCCGCGCTTTCATTTACAGCTTATTGAAGAAATAGCAAAAATATCCGAGGTAAATATATTTATCTTAAACCCTTGTAAAGAATACTGGGCTGATATAGCTACAGATAAGTATGCCGGTAAATTAAAGAAAATATATGCAGCAAAAATTAGTGAAGAATATCTGCATATAGAAAAAGGAAATAGCATATTATCATCTTTAGGCGAGCTTGGCAGATCTTTCTTTGAATACATAACTTCTTCTGAACATACCTTAATTGATCAATTTGAAGAATACGGATGCATTAATATGCTTTCTTGTATTCAGTCTGATATATTAAACCTTAAAGAAAGAATAACATCTGATTATGATTACAAGCTCCAATGCCCCGATACATCCATACAGTTTCATTCATGCCATAGCCAAATTAGAGAAATTGAAGTACTACATGACAATATCCTTTCCATGCTTGAAGAACATGAAGATATTATGCCTTATGAGATACTTGTTATGGCCCCGGATATAGAAGTTTATGCCCCGCTTATTCATGCAGTATTTGATAATAAGGAAGATAATGAACCACATATCCCTTTTTCGATTTCAGACAGAAGCATAAAAAAAGAAAACGCTATTATAGATAGTTTTTTATCTATTCTTGATTTGGAAAAAAGCAGATTCGAAGCTTCAAAGGTGATGGAGGTGCTGGAATATCCGGGAATAAAAGAAAAATTTGATCTGAGCGAATCTGATCTTGGAATTATAAGCGGTTGGCTTAAGGATACACAAATCAGATGGGGTATTGACGAATTACATAAAACAGACCTCGGTCTTCCCCAAACTAATGAAAATACCTGGAAGGCAGGAATCAAAAGGCTGATTTTAGGCTATTCAATGAGAAGTAATGGGTTAAACAAAAGCCCGGATATGTTTTCAGGAATTCTTCCATTTAAGGAGATTGAAGGTTCCGATGCCAAAATACTTGGTAACTTTCTTGAATTTTTGGAAAAAGTCTTTGAACTAACAAAATTATTAAGAGGAGCAAAAACAGCGGAAAGATGGAACATGATTCTTTCCGGAATAATTGACACTTTTTTTATAAAAGATGATGCTATACTGCTAAGCATGCAGTTTATACGCAACGTCCTGGCAGATATGGTAAAAAATGCCCGGATATCGGGTTATGATAAAGAACTGGAATTTGATACCATTAAGTATTATTTAAGAAAGACGATTGAAAATGAATATAGTATTTCAGGATTTATAACCGGAGGCATAACATTCTGTTCAATGCTTCCGATGAGAAGCATTCCTTTTAAAGTTATATGCCTCCTTGGCATGAATAACGATGCTTTTCCAAGAAGCTCATACTCATATAGCTTTGACCTTATTGCAACTGATCCAAGAGCGGGTGACAGATCTAAAAAAAATGATGATAAATATCTTTTTCTTGAAGCATTAATAAGCGCAAGAAAAATATTTTACTTAAGCTATGTCGGGCAAAGCATCCAGGATAACAGCTCCATCCCCCCTTCAGTTTTGATAAGCGATCTTTTTGATTATATTAAAGAAGGTTTTGGAATAAGCCAGGATCAGTTGATTACTTCTCATAAACTGCAGGCTTTTTCACCGGATTATTTTAATGGTACAGTAAAACTTTTCAGCTATTCTGAAGACAATATGCTTGCTGCATGCAGCTTGAATGAAAGCCGGTTTAAGAACAAAGATAATATTTGTTTCATTTCAAACAGGCTTTCCGATCCTTCTGATGAATGGAAAATTTTGCAAATAGATTCCTTGAGCAGTTTTTTCGCAAATCCGGTAAAATATTTTTTTCAAAAACGACTTGGAATATATTTTGAAGAAAAAGAATTTGTTTTATCAGACAAAGAAATTTTCGATCTGTCTGGTCTTGACAATTATTTGATCAACCAAAATCTTTTAGCAGATATACAGGAAGGCAAATCTTTGGATTATTGCCTGAGTGCTTACAAATCTGAAGGAATACTTCCTCATAAAAGAATCGGGGAGATACTGGTAAATGAATCAAGTATTGATGTTAAAAATTTTATAATAAAAACGGAAGCGCTCAAAAAAGATAAAACTCTATTTTCCAAAGAGCTTGATATCATGATTAACAGTTTTTCGTTAACAGGGAAGTTAATAAATTGTTTTGATTACGGAACAATAAATTCCAGATATGCTGTGATGAAAACAAAAGATATTATCAAAACATGGATATCACATCTGGCTTTATGTGCCGATTCTAACAATAAGGTACAATATTGTTCATACCTTATTTGCAAGGACAGGCAGATAATATTTAAGGATGTTGAAAACAGCCGTGAAATACTTGCAGAACTTTTGAAGCTTTATTGGGAAGGTCTTTCGTCACCTCTTCATTTTTTCCCTGATTTATCTTTTGAATATGTTAAACAGGCATATGCCAATAATAAAAATACTAGAGATATAATAAAAGATATTTGCGATAAACGGTCAGATGTCTATAATCAGAAAATTTCAGAAGATTTGTATTATAAAACTTATTTCGTAAATAAAGAGCCGCTTGAAATTTTTAATGATTCATTTATAAAAATATCTGAATCTGTAATTGCCCCGATATTAAAGCATCTATCAGAATTTTAATGAAAATATATCTCTATTAATACCCTTGGGTTCAAATTCTATAGATGATTCTGTTTTCCGTAATTATAATATCTACATGTTTATCGTGAGATTCCATCGGGACCTGTTGTAAAATCTGACTCTCATATGCCAGCCCAACTTTTCTTGCTGTAGGAGGAAGCTTTGGAATCAGCCTGTCATATAAGCCATCACCGGAACCTACCCTTCCTCCTTTCTCATCAAAAGCAATTCCGGGTATTATAGCTATTTCAACAAATTCTATCGGAACTATCTTGCATCTTTCGGCATCCGGCGCAAGAATCCCTTTATCTCCACATTTTAAATCGGTTGATAGATTATCAATCTTCATCAGGGTTATTTCATGCTTTTCTTCATCGTACGATGGGAGAACAACAATTTTATTATAATTAAGAGAGTTGCTGATGATATTCCAGCTTACTACTTCATGACCGGAATCAATATACAATAATGAAATTTTTGCTTCGACAAAATTTGCAAATTCAAAAAGGCGTTGTTCTATGCTTTTTGTTTTATTTGATAAATTATTTAAAGAAAGCTTATTAAATGCTTTTGATATATTATTCCGTATTTCATTTTTTTTTGTTCGCATCTCTTCCATAAAATATGATCTCCCGGAAAGTTTAAAATCTGTAATTATATAGCAGAATTGTTAATAAAAGTCAACTTATAAAAATCATTGACTAAAAAGATGATACATGGTTTAAGGTATATCATTGGGATAGTATAATTAATAATTATTTAATAACAGGAATACATATGCTGGAAATCAAGTTTGTCAGACAAAATTTGGAACTGGTGCAAAACTCAATAGCAACAAGATGTAAAAGCGCTGACATCGAAGGCCTTAAGGTTTATGACTCCAAATTAAGAGCCATACTTTTGGAAATTGAGGAATTGAGGCATCGAAGAAATATTTTTTCAGACAAGATCGCATCTATGAAAAAAAAAGGCATAGATTCTGCTGCTCTGGTTTTGGAAATGCGGAATGAATCGGAAAAAATAAAAAATCTTAATTCCGAACTTTTGGAATATGAAGACAAACTAAATAAAATTCTTATGGAGATTCCAAATATACCTCATAGTTCAGTCCCTGAAGGAAAAGACAGCTCAGATAATTTATTGGTAAGAACTGTTGGTAAATTACCTGATTTTATTTTTACGCCTAAACATCACTGGGAACTGGGAGAAAAGCTTAAAATATTTGATTTTGAAAGGGCCTCAAAAATAACTGGCGCCCGCTTTCCCCTGTATTTTGGGGCAGGAGCAAGGCTTGAAAGAGCCATCATCAATTTCATGTTAGAGATTCATACAACAGAACACGGCTACACTGAGATTTTGCCTCCTTTTATCGTAAACAGGCAGAGCCTGACCAACACGGGACAATTGCCAAAATTTGAAGATGACCTTTTTAAGATAGAAGGATGGGATTATTATATGGTCCCTACAGCGGAAGTTCCTGTTACAAACATTCATCAAAATGAAATATTGGATGAAAGCGCTCTGCCTATTTTATATACTGCTTATACTCCTTGCTTTCGCTCTGAAGCAGGATCTTACGGAAAAGATACAAAAGGATTGATAAGACAGCATCAATTTAATAAAGTAGAGCTAGTAAAATTCTGTAAACCCGAAAATTCTTATGATGAACTGGAAAAACTGACCCGGGATGCAGAATCTATTTTAAAGCGGCTCGAACTTCCATATCAGGTTGTATCTCTTTGTACAGGAGATCTTGGTTTTTCTGCAGCAAAAACATATGATATCGAGGTATGGATGCCGG
Organism: Desulfonema limicola; assembly: GCA_020723255.1. Taxonomy (GTDB): domain Bacteria; phylum Desulfobacterota; class Desulfobacteria; order Desulfobacterales; family RPRI01; genus RPRI01. Next base: position 26,819 of record DYJH01000022.1, read on the forward strand.
CTCAGGGGGTATACAGAGAAATATCATCTTGCAGTAATTTTGAAAATTTCCAGGCAAGACGCGGCAATATCAGATTCAAGAGAAAAGGCGGGAAAAAAACTGAGCTTGTGCATACTTTAAATGGATCTGGCCTGGCAGTAGGACGAACAGTTGCTGCAATTATCGAAAACAATCAGCAAGAAGACGGATCAATTATTATTCCAGATAAGTTAAGGCCCTTTATGAATAACATTGAAAGTATTTCATTATGAAACTTGAAAATTTTCCCGATGAGATCCGCCATTTTCTAATGCCTAAACACAAAGGAAATCTTGTATACCGGTGCTTAGGATGCGGCAAAGAACATGGAATCGAAAATCTTTTATATACATGCCCTGATTGCGGTAAAGTTCTTTTGATTCATGACTTGAATTTTGATCATTTGAAAAGTATTTCCGGGGAAAAATGGCAAAACATTTTTGATTACCGTAAAATGCTAAAAATTCCGGCATTAAAAGGCATATACCTTTTTCATGAATTTATTGGCCCTGTAATTCCTCTTTCCTCGATAATTTACCTTGGGGAGGGACATACCCCTATTATAGAGGCAAATTCTTTATTGCAGGAAAAGGTAGGTATGAAGTTTTTCTTTAAAAACGACGGCCAGAATCCAAGCGCTTCTTTCAAAGATAGAGGTATGGCAAGCGCATTAAGCTACATAAACTACCTGGTCAAGGATAAACATCTTTCAGATATCCTTGCAATTTGTGCTTCCACAGGAGATACTTCAGCGTCTGCGGCTTTATATGCCGCTTACCTTCAGCCTAATATAAAATCTGCGGTTCTTCTCCCGCATAAGAAAGTAACGCCTCAGCAGCTTTCGCAACCATTGGGAAGTGGAGCTTGTGTGTTTGAAATTCCCGGCGTTTTTGATGATTGCATGAAGATAGTTGAAAGTTTATCCGAAAGATACAATGTCGCTTTGCTGAATTCAAAGAATGCCTGGCGTATTCTTGGCCAGGAATCTTATTCATATGAGATTGCACAAAATTTCGAATATGATATGAGAAACAAAGTCGTAATTGTTCCTATAGGAAATGCCGGAAATATTACTGCGGTACTGAATGGTTTTATAAAGTTTTATGAAACCGGCATAATAGACATTTTGCCTAAAATTATTGGAGTTCAATCAAAACATGCAAACCCTGTATGCAATTATTACAGTGAACCTGATAACAAAAAGCGACGATTTATTCCTGTAAATGTAAGACCTAGTGTAGCACAAGCAGCAATGATAGGAAACCCTGTCTCAATGCCAAGAGTCATACATCTTGTTAAAAAATATATAAATCTTGCAGGGGAAGATAGTATTTCGTTTGTAGAAGTAACAGAACAAGATATAATTGATTGTCAAATTGCAGCTAATCGTAACGGACATATTGCATGTACCCATGGAGGTGAATGTCTTGCCGGTCTTTTTGTAGCTATCAAAAAGGGTCTGGTATCAAAAACCGATACTGCTATTCTTGATTCAACTGCACATGCTCTAAAATTTTCAGGATTTCAGAATATGTATTTTGAAAACAAATTTCCTTCAGAATATGAAATTCTACCAAATAAAGCATTAATAAATAATCCTGTTCTAATTAATCCTGATGAACTCAGCAAGGTTCCAATTCCAGGCAAACATTTAAACGAAAGCGACTTTAAAATATTTGTAATAAGCATTTCGGATCAAATCGCCAATGCTCTTGATCTAAAAGAAAGATGAAAAACATTATGGAATATAATATTAAATTATGCAGCAAGAGGTAACATATGGATAAAAATCGGTTATGTTACATTTTAATTATTTTTTTTGTTTTTTTCTTTGTTTCATGCGCTGATCAAAAATTGTTAAAAAAACAAGGGGAAGCGCGAAGAGGCGTAGGCGAAGCTTATATGAACCAAAATGATTATACGGCAGCTTTAAACGAGTTGCTTGAAGCTGAAAAGCTATTTCCAGATGACCATCATCTTCATAATGATCTTGGGCTTGTTTATATGGCAAAAGACCGTCTTAGGCTTGCTGTTGATCATTTCAAAAAAGCTATTGATTTAAAGCCTGACTTTGCTCCGGCTATTAACAACCTTGGAACCGCATATCTTGCTTTAAAAGACTGGAATTCTGCAATTGCTTGCTTTGAAAAAGTATATAACAATCTTTTATATGCAACTCCACATTTTCCTCTAACTAACTTGGGGTGGGCATATTACAACAAAAAAGATTTTACATTAGCTGAAAAATACTACAAGGAAGCGTTGAAGATTGATCCTAATTACCCGATTGCATTGCATGGTCTGGGAATTACATATCTTAATTCAGAAAATATTTCCGAAGCTGTATTATATTTAGAAAAGGCTATAAAATATATACCCCGCGCTCCCGAATGGTATAAGGATCTTTCAGAAGCCTATGTAAAGTTAAAACAATATGACAAAGCTATAGGAAGTTACTATAAAGTTATTGAAATAGCACCGAACAGTGAACTGTCTGCTCAAGCCCAAAAGGAAATTTCAAAATTAAAATCAGAAAATATTAAATAATAATTATTCCGTTTTTAACCCACCTAAAATACTTATTAGCTTTTGACAATTAATCAAGTTTTAAGGAATTTTGTATCATGTCTGTTGCAAAAAATATTGAAAATATAATCACAAAAGCATCTTGGATAAGAAAGATGTTTGAAGAAGGTACCCGACTTAAGGCAGAGCATGGAGAAGAAAATGTTTTTGATTTTAGCCTCGGCAACCCGAATGTAGCGCCTCCTGAAGAATTCAGAAAAATACTCACAGATACGGTTAATTCCTTAGGCCATGGGGATCATGGCTATATGCCGAATACTGGGTATCCGGAAGTTTGCAATGCTGTCGCTGAGTATCTTTCTACAGAACAGGACGTCCCAATAGCCGGAAACAATATTGTTATGGCCTGTGGCGCTGCCGGCGCATTGAATGTTATTTTAAAAACCATACTTGATCCGGGTGACGAGGTTATTACGCCCGCCCCTTTTTTTGTAGAATATGGATTTTACGCCTCTAACCATAATGGAATTATAAAGACTGCACCGACAAAAAAAGATTTCTCTCTTAATATTGATTCAATTTCTTTGGCAATTACCGACAGGACAAAAGCTGTTTTGATAAATTCTCCAAACAACCCCACAGGGCAGGTATATTCCGAGGAAAGCCTAATCGAGCTTGGCGGACTTTTAAGCGAAAAGAGCAAAAAATACGGTAAAATAATTTATCTTTTATCCGATGAGCCATATAGGAAAATCAGTTATGATGGAATTCAAATACCAGGTATTTTTAAATGTTATAATGAAAGTATTATTGCGACTTCATATTCAAAAGATATTTCGATTCCCGGCGAGCGCATAGGTTTTGCGGCAATAAATCCTGCAGCAGTTTTTAAGAATGAGCTTTATGGAGGAATGGCGCTTGCAATCAGAATTCTTGGTTTTGTTAATGCGCCTGCTCTTATGCAGCGTGTTGTGGCTTTAATGCAGGGAAAAAGCGTTGATGTTTCAATTTATGCAAAAAAAAGAAAGCTTTTATGTGATGGGCTGTCCGACTGCGGGTATGAATTTATAAAACCGGCGGGAGCTTTCTACCTTTTCCCAAAATCCCCAATAGAAGATGATATAAGATTTATTAGAGCTCTTCAGGAGGAGCTAATTCTTGCCGTACCGGGAAGCGGTTTCATGGGACCCGGACATTTCAGAATTGCCTTTTGTGTGTCGGATGATACTATTATAAATTCAATGCCTGGCTTTAAACGGGTTATGGATCGGTTCAGGTAAGGAAAAATAATTATGGGAGCTAGTGAAAAACCGGACAATAAAGAGCTTACAGTTATAACTACACATGTTAGCGCCGACTTTGATGCAATAGCTTCCATGCTTGCGGCGCAGAAGCTTTATCCGGATTCTCTTGTCGTTTTTCCGGGTTTACAGGAAAAAAACCTAAGAAATTTTTTCGTTGAATCAATGGTCTATCTGTTTAATATGGCTGATATTAAAAGCATAGATTTATCAAATGTTAAAATGCTTGTATTGGTAGATACAAGGCAGGCAGGCAGAATAGGAAAACTGTCGTCTCTTGTTGATCGAAACGATATTGATATTCATATATACGATCATCACCCGCACGCAGCAAATGACATAAAAGGCAGCTTTGAAGTTTACCGGCAGACAGGATCAACAGTTACAATCCTAACACAAATTTTAGAAGAAAAAAATATTGCAGTTTCTGCAGATGAAGCAACGATAATGTGCCTTGGCATTTATGAAGATACCGGTTCTTTTTTATTTCCTTCAACCACTGAAGATGATTTTAAAGCTGCCGCTTTTCTTCTTTCCAGGGGAGCCAATCTGAATATTATTTCAAATCTTATTTCGCGTGAAATAAGCCCGGAACAGATTTCACTTTTAAATGACATGTTACAGGCCTCAACAAGGCATAACATTAATGGTGTGGAAGTCGTTGTCACAACAATATCTTCAGATATTTATATCAACGATTTTTCATTTCTGGTTCATAAAATGGCCAGAATGGAAAATATAGATGCCATATTTGCTATAGCAATGATGGAAAACAAAGTATATCTTGTTGCAAGAAGCAGAATACAGGAAGTAGATGTCGGAACAATTCTTTCTTATATGGGAGGCGGTGGACATACATTTGCGGCATCCGCAACTATAAAGGAAGAAACTGTAACACAAGTTGAACAGAAACTTATTAAGGTTCTGTATGAAAACATCAGAGCGAGAAGAACGGCAAAACAGCTCATGTCTTCTCCTGCTATTGCCGTGAGTGCTGACATTTCATGCAAGGATGCAAGCGGTATTCTTACACGCTATAATGTAAATGCTCTTCTTGTTACAGAAAAAAAAGACGGGAAAGAGGATCTGCTCGGTTATATAACCAGACAGGTTATAGAAAAAGCGCTTTATCATAAACTTGATGAGGCAATGGTCAAGGAATATATGACAACAGAAGTAGCCTCTGTTGGGCCGGAAGCAGACCTTATCGAAATTCAGAATAAAATAATTGAAAACAAGCAGCGTATTCTTCCCGTTATAGATAAAGATATCATAACCGGAGTTGTGACAAGGACAGATCTTTTAAACATACTTGTAAGACAGTCTCAGCAAAAAAATTCTGAACTTTCCGATCAGCCTTATGAGCATGCTCATGCCCGTACCAGAAACATAGTAAAATTTATTGAAGAGCGCCTTCCAAGATACCTTATAGAAATATTAAAAACCATAGGAAAAGTTGCTTCTGAGGCTGGATACAGAGCCTATGTGATCGGGGGGTTTGTCCGTGATCTTTTACTTTACAGGAAAAATGAAGACATTGATATTGTGGTTGAAGGAGACGGAATCGCATTTGCAAAAAAATATGCCTCTCTGGTTGGGGCTCGCACTCATATATACGGAAAATTCGGAACTGCTGTGGTTATTTTCCCTGATGGTTTCAAAATAGATATTGCTTCCGCCAGAATGGAATACTACAAGTTTCCGGCTGCGCTTCCCACCGTTGAGATGAGCTCAATAAAGCTTGATCTTTTCAGAAGAGATTTTACAATAAACACAATGGCAATCCAGTTAAATCCCGAAAGATACGGAACGCTCATAGATTTTTTTGCAGCTCAGAAAGATATTAAGGAAAAAGCGATTAAAGTATTACATAATTTAAGTTTTGTGGAAGATCCTACCCGTATATTTCGCGCCATAAGATTCGAGCAACGGTTCGGATTTGCTATAGGCAAACTTACATCAGGTTTGATAGAAAATGCTGTTAAGATGGACTTTTTCAAGCGTCTCAGCGGCAGAAGAGTTTTTTCGGAGCTTCGCCAGATTCTTGAAGAAGAAAATCCCATATCCTCAATAATAAGACTCAATGATTATAACCTCCTTAAAGTAATCGACTCTTCAATAATACTTAACGATGATTTGGTTTCATCCTTAAACTCTGCTAAACAGGTTATCTCGTGGTATAATTTGCTTTTTCTTGAAGAACCATATATGAAGTGGGCCGTTTACTTTCTGGCTCTTTTTGGGCATTCCAAGATGGAGGTAACAGAGAATGCATGCAAACATTTCGAAATAGCTCCCAGGCAGATGAGCATTTTCTGCGAAGAAAGGGTTGAAGCGGAACGATGTCTTTACAGGCTCGAAAATAACCATGATATACAAAATGACACGCTTTATAATTTGCTTTCATCATTCAGGATAGAGATTATACTGTATATGATGGCAATAACAAAAAAAGAAAATGCGAAAAAAGCTATATCGTATTTTATAACAAAGCTCAGGATGACAAAATTATCGGTATCCGGAAAAGATCTGAAAAAGTTGGGACTTGAACCGGGGCCTCTTTATAAAAATATATTACAGGCCGCTCTTTATGCCAAACTAAACGGCGCGCTTAAAACAAAAATTGATGAACTTAATTTTATAAAAGATTATGTATAATAACTTTGAAATATATAAAACGGTCTTAATGCTGGCTCCTCTTGTTTTTTCTGTTACAGTACATGAAGTTGCTCACGGTTATGCCGCATACAGACTGGGAGATAATACTGCCAAGCTCGCAGGCAGGCTGACTTTAAATCCTATAAAACACTTTGATTTAGTGGGTTCATTTTTAATTCCGGTAATGCTAAAGCTTATGGGGTCTTCAATAATTTTCGGTTACGCAAAACCGGTGCCTGTAAATTTCAATAATTTAAGGAATTACAAAAAAGATGTGCTGATAGTATCTTCCGCCGGTGCATTAGCCAATATCTGCCTGGCAGTTATTTCTAGCATACTTTTTCATGCCCTTTTAGAGTACAACGGCAAATTCTTTGCTCTTGAATTTGTTTATATGCTTCAACTAAGCGTTTTTATTAATTGCATTCTTGCGGTTTTTAACCTTATACCTATTCCGCCTCTTGATGGCAGCAAAATTCTTTCCGTTCTTCTTCCCGATACATTGAAAATTCAGTTTGCCAAGATTGAGCGTTTCGGAATGCTTATATTAATTTTTTTTCTGTTTTCAGGATTATTCAATAAAATATTAGATTATATCGCAATGCCTATAATTAGCTTTCTTCTTGGAAGCTAAAAGGAGATTTCACAGAGGAGATTAAATGACCGGGAAAAAACGGATATTGAGCGGAATGCGCCCCACCGGAGCCCTTCATCTTGGCAACCTGCACGGAGCGCTTATTAACTGGATAGGGATGCAGGAAGAATATGAGTGCTTCTATTTCATTGCAGACTGGCATGCATTGACAAGCGATTATGAAAATACATCCATGATCTCAGGATATATTAAAGAAATGATGATAGACTGGCTCAGCGCAGGTCTATCACCTGATAAAAGCACATTGTTCGTACAGTCCCATATTAAAGAGCATGCAGAACTTTTTCTGCTATTATCCATGATAACACCGGTGCCCTGGCTCGAAAGAAATCCCACATACAAAGACCAGATCGTCCAGATAAGCAATAAA
>DYJH01000023.1:0-31110 GCA_020723255.1 Desulfonema limicola
TGGATTGATGAAGATTATATAAGTCTTGAGGAGACATTAAATAAACTTACGGACAACAACAGGCTTAGGGGGTTACTATCAAAATACAGTATGTGCTATGGAGTAAAACCTTCTGAAATATCTTTTGCAAATCATAGCAGGGTAAGTTTCGGCCTTTATGAATCTGTAGCAAGGGTAAGAGATGGAGGAGATGCTTTTATCAGGGCTTTTAAAGAGCGGTTTGCAGGTTTTGATATTGATATCCGTACAGAAAGCTTTATTTCGGAATGTGCAAATGTAACCGACAATATCGTAGGAAAATTTGTGTTAAACACCGGGGAAGAGATTTTTGCCGACCGCTGTATTTTTACAATACATCCCAAAGCAATGCTGGACGTTCTTCCTGCAAAACATCTTACGAAAGCATTTATAAACAGGGTGCGTGCATTTGAACCGTCACTCGGTTTTTTTGCTCTTTTCGGAACAGTCCAAAATTATATTCCAACAGATAAAGACTCTGAACCTACCATATTATCGCTTTTTCCAGGCAATGATATAAACCGGGCTATGGATCCCTTTTATACCGGCAAACCTACTCTTGTAATCTTGAAGAATCAGGATACGGTAAACGGAAAAAAGCATATGGTTATTACTGCTCTTGAACTATCTTTTTTTGAGCACGTCAGTGACTGGAAAGATTCCGAAACCGGCAAACGTCCAGAAGCATATCAAAATTATAAGAATGACCGCATTGAAAACATAAAGCAAAGAATATATAAAGTTTATCCTGAATATAAAGATTCATTCAAGGTAATAGATGCGGCATCAATGTTGACTTTCAGGGATTACCTTAATTCCCCGGACGGTTCGGCGTACGGAATAAAACAGAAAATCGGACAGTTCAATCTTTTCGGAAAGCTTCCAATACGCAATATATATGCTGCAGGACAAAGCGCCGTGCTTCCGGGAATTGTCGGTGCTATGCTTTCATCATTTATAATAGGACGTGCAATTGTCGGGAAAGATTTATATACTGATTTTATTATGAAGAGGCTTGGCAGTTGAAAAGAGTTGTTATTACCGGTATAGGAGCTGTTTCACCCCTGGGTGCTGATGTGCCTGCCATGATTTCCGGCATTGAAGCCGGGAAAAGCGCTGTCCGGCATATGGACGGATGGGATCAGTACATTGGTTTGAGAAGTCTTGTAGGGGCGCCCGCAAAGCTTGTCAATGAAAAAGCTATTCCGCGTGTTAGCAGAAGATCAATGGGAAGAATGAGCAAATTTTCAGTACAGGCTGCCGAGCAGGCTATTTCAGACGCTGGTATAGATCGGGCATTGCTTACATCAGGCCGTATGGGATGTATAATTGGCTCTACTATGGGAAGCGCGGAAAGTCTTAATGAAACTTTTGAAATCATGATTCCCGACAAAGATCTGACAAAGCTTCCATCTACAAAGTTTTTCCAGTGTGTTTCCCATACCGCTGCCATGAATACAGCACAGTATTTAGGCATAACAGGTTATGTGCTTGCAACATCGGCTGCATGCGCATCGGCTCTTCAGGCCATAGGGGCAGGTTGCGATCTTATAAGACTTGGAAAACAGGATGCAGTTTTGTGCGGGGGGGCAGAAGAACTTCATCCGACCGTTACTGGTTCTTTTGATATCCTTTTTGCCACTTCATCCGGTTACAATGACAAACCTGAACAAACTCCCCGACCCTTTGATGCAAAAAGAGACGGTCTTGTCTGCGGAGAAGGAAGCGGTATTCTTCTCATTGAAGAATATGAACACGCATTGAAACGAAATGCCAAAATTTATGCTGAAATTATCGGCTATCACACATGCGGAAGCGGAGTTCATGTAAGCCAGTCCAGCAAAGATTCGATGGCGGCCTGTTTCCGGCAGACACTGGCTGATGCTAACATTAATGCAAACGAAGTTGATTATATAAATGCCCATGCAACAGCAACGATACATGGAGACAAGGAAGAAGCCGGAGCCATAAGGGAAGTCTTCGGGGATCAGGCGCCTGTAAGCAGCCTTAAAGGATATATGGGCCACACTTTGGGAGCATCAGGATCTATTGAGTTGATCGCGTCGCTTATTATGATGGAAAAAGGATGCATATATCCGACATTAAATCTTGAATCAGTTAGCCCGGAATGCAATGGTATTTTACATGTCACCGAAAAATTAACAAAAAAGATTAATATATTAATTAAAAACTGCTTTGCATTCGGTGGGATAAATGCTTCAATAATATGCAAAAAGGATATTAAATGACGGAACAAGATATAATAGAACTGACAAATCAGGTTTTCGAAGAATCATTTGAAATCGAAAAGGAATTGTTGAAACCTGAGATGAATATATTTCAGGATCTGGGGCTTGACAGCCTGGACGTGGTTGATCTTGTTGTGGCTTTGCAGGAGAAGTTTGGCATAAAGATACGAAACGATGAGAGATTAAAGACTATACGGTCGCTTGGAGATATATATAATTTCATCTTGGCATTAAAAGAAGAGAATTTATCGCTAAATGCGCTTCATAAGCAGGAGTAAACGCATCAAACCTCAAATATGTAACTTGATTGTTGTAATATGATATCCAAATAGAAAATGAAAGATTTTTTCGTACTACTTATTTTTAATTCAATATTTTATTTCCTTTTTTTAATTTTTTCACTTATCGGGATTCCTTTTTTTGCTCTTATAGTAGCTTTTCAGTCTCCGTTTATTTCCCATCGAAATGCTATGAAAAAATTTCGCAGAGCTATTTCCTGGTATGGTCTTGGCGTATGCAAGATACTCCCGTTTCCTTTTGTGCGAGTATATTTTAAAGATTTTGATACATCAATTAACCAAGGACCTTTTATTTTTATATGTAATCACAGATCAGCCTCGGATCCCTTCCTGATGGCTTACCTTCCTTACGAAGTTATACAGGTTGTTAACATTTGGCCTTTTAAAATTCCGGTACTTGGTTTTGCGGCAAAATGTGCCGGATACTTGAGCGTAAGAGAAATGTCGTTTGAAGATTTCGCAAATAAAACAATCAAACTTCTAAACAGTGGAGTATCGATTGCTGCTTTTCCCGAAGGAACCCGCTCTGCCGATGGTTCTGTGGGGCAGTTTCACAGTGCAATTTTCAGAGTAGCTATTAACTCCGGATATCCGATTGTCCCGGTGTGCATTACAGGAAACGAAAATATTCCTGCGAGAGGAACCCTTCTTCTTAGACCGGGAGTAATTAAAATACATAAGCTTAAATCAATAATATATGATGAATATAAAGATTTCAGCCCTTATAAATTAAAAAACAGAATTCGCCAGATAGTTATCGATGAGATTAAAATAATGGAAGGTCAAAGTGATGTCTGAATCTTGCAGCAGAATATTCGGTTCTTTATTTCCTTATGATAAGTTTGCGGATCAGGGCAGATCAAATAGCCTTTATGCTCTTGAAATATGTATAGGAGATCCTGTTGATTTTGGGTTTTCGACAGCTTTTATTAATCCGGATTCTTTGCGGGATAAAAAACTTTCGTATGAAGAGATCTGCGATATAATCAATCAGGCAAAAAATCTTGGCGTACAGGCAATCGTTTTTTCGGGCAGAGATGCAAAATACTATCCTCAAATAGAAGATATTCTGTTTTTTGCAAAAAGTCTTGGCGTTGATGCATCTATCTTAAATGAAGAATATTTCTGTATCGCAGACCTAAAAAAAAATGATCCCGCTTTATGCATTCGGCATAGATTTTCCTGCATAGTCACATCATACGGTTATGTTTTGCCCTGTCCTGGACTCCGGATTCCTCTGGGGAGTATACATTATCAGAAGTTATCTGATATTATAAGAGACAGTGAAATCCTTTGCGATCTGAAAGAATATAAAAATAAGATAAAAGGCCCATGCCGCATATGCGAAAATGCTGAAATATGTTATGGATGCCGCGGCAGAGCATATTGTGTTACCGGAGATTATCTTGCCTCTGATCCTTTATGCGAAAGGAATAAAAAGCATAAAAGTGACATTATGGCTCTTCCGCTGCCTCTTGACGGCATAATACCGCAAATGCCTCCTATGCGACTTGTTGATACGATTGATAAATTGGCTGAACGCAGCGCCGGATGCTCGGTATCGATTAAAGAAGGGATGCCTTTTGCGGATGAAAACGGCAGTATAGATAATGTAGCTTATCTTGAAATGATGGCCCAGTCCATTGCTGCACTTAACGGCTTCAGAAATATTGGCAAGTCGGATACAGCTCCTGAAGGGTATCTTCTCGGAGCTAAAAAACTTATTATAAATTCCGAAGCAATGGTAGGGGAAAGACTTTCCGTTTTTGTTTTCAAATATGCAAGTTATGGCGATTTTGGCATTGTAAAGGCAATTGTAAAAAGAAATAACGAAGTGCTTGCAACAGGAGAGATTAAGATCTGGCATAAAACGGATCAGGAGCCAGGGATCGGGGATCAGGGGCCATTGAAAGGGAAAAACAATGACTAAGATAACACGAATATTTACTCTTTTTATGCTGATTATTTTGCCGGCGGTATCCGGATTAGCGCAGGAAACAGATACTGCGGCCCAAAACAAGACCGGTTTAGATACAATTTTAAGCAGGCTGGAAAATAAAATAGCAGGGGTTAAAACACTGAAGACCAGTTTTATCCAGGAGAAAGAGCTGGCTGTGTTCAAAAGCAAGGTTGTGTTAAAAGGAATGGTTTATATTGAAAAGCCGCATCGCCTGGCCTGGCATGTCAATGAGCCTTTGAAATATATTATGGTTATGTCGGAAGATACTATCAGCCAGTGGGATGAAGATACAAACAAGGTTCAAAAGATTTCTCTGTCAAAAAATCCGGCTTTTGAAGCTGCAATCGGGCAGATGCGGGAATGGTTTTCAGGCAGCTATACACACCTGATGAAAGATTATAATGTTATCCTGCTTTCCGATAAACCCGCCTCGCTTAAGTTTATCCCCAAGCCCGCAACCTTTGCAGGCAATGTGATTAAAAGCGTAACAGTTGATTTCAGAAAGGACGAGCAATATATCAATAAAATATTTATCGAAGAAAAAAGCGGAGATACAACTTCCCTTTTATTTGTTGACACACATTTGAATATCCCGATTGAAGCCATAACTTGGAAGGTTGCTCCCATTGCAAAATAATTTATCTTTAATGCCGGAAAAGAATAATAAACTGATAAAGCCCATTACTGCCTGTATTTTTTTAATCGTTATTGCAAGTTCAGCGGCCGGTATTTTTTTTGTCTCTTTCGACAACAACATGGAGTTGATGCTTCCTGAAAACGATCAAATCATAAAAAGCATGCGTTTCTTAAGAGAATCCAGTTTTTCGGACAAGATAATAATCTCTTTAAAACTTGAAGATTCGAATCGGACAGATCTTGACCTTATGAAAGAAGTTGACCGTCTTTCATTGACATTAAAACCGCCTTTGATCACCGAAGTGCTATGTAGAGTTTCGGAAACTGAATCTGTCAAAGATATGTTTGATTTTTTGAAATATTTGCCTCAGTTGACTGACAAAGAAACTTTGGTAAAGATCGATTCTTTGATAAATACGGAGGGAATTAAATCCGTACTTCAAAAAAATTACAGGCAGATTCTTTCTCCTTCAGGCATGTTTACAACTCCTCTTTTAAGAACCGATCCTCTCGGCATAAAAATCGGTTTGCTTGGCAGACTGCAAAAGTTTTCTTCTTCCACAGGTTATGAGGTTATAATAAAAAACGGTCATTTTTTAAGCCGGGACGGGAAGCACGCTCTTTTGATACTCAAAACTCCTGTGGGAGTAACTGACGGTTTCGGCTCACGAAATCTGATAGCTTATCTTAATACAAAGCTTGATGCTCTTCCGCCTTATATTTCCTCTGATATAGTTGCCGCCCATCTTCATACGGTAAGCAACGAGGATGTTATAAAAAGCGACGTTCAGCGTACAACAATTATTGCCTCTGTTGCTTTTTTTCTCGTATTTTTGTTTTTTTTTCGTGATATAAAGGCCATTTTGATTTTTCTGATTCCCCTTGCTTCAGTAGCAGTTGCTATAAGCCTGTCTTCAGTTTTTTTAAATAAGTTGTCGTATTTTATAATAGGCATGGGATCGACGATAGCCGGAATTTCAATTGATTACGGAATATACGTTTACATCGCCATAAAAAGCGGAAATAATAAGCTTGATGCCGTTAAACAGGTTACACAACCGGTCATAGCAGGAGCTTTAACAACGATAGCTATTTTTGCGGCATTTTTCTTTTCAGATGTTTCCGGATACCGCCAGCTTGCGCTGTTTTCAATCATCAGCATTCTTTTTTCGCTTTTTTGTTCACTATATTTTCTGCCAGTTTTCATTGAAAGAAACAATGAGCGTAAGACATACTGCCCATTTGAAAGTTCTGCAATTTTTCCCAAACCCGAATGGGATAAAGCATGGATTTTCTGCTGGGCAATTTTGACTCTTACAGCGCTTTTTTTCTCCTCTAAAACCCTATTCAACAGCGATGTAAAACAATTTGACGGAAGCAATCCTCAAATATTCAAAGCAGAAGAATCGTTTCAGAAGGCATGGGGGGGGAAAGATAATCCTGCAATACTGGTAGTTCCTGGGAAAGATCTTGAAAAAGCAATGCTTATGAGCGAGCTTATATACAATGAGGCGGTTAAAAAAACAGGAAGTGATAATATTTCAAGTTTTGTGTCGTTATGGCCTTCAGAAAAAACAAGAACCGAAAATGCCGCCCGATGGATAAATTTCTGGAAAAAAGAAAAGGTGTTGAAATTAAAAAATCTTCTTGCTGAACAGGGTAAGGCATATAATTTTGCAGATAATGCTTTCAGCCCGTTTCTTGAACATCTTTATGATGGTGCTAATGTCTCAGCCGATACAAATGAGAATTTATTTTTAAAAAGGATAAAAGAAAGGTTTATATTACGAAATGAAAAAGGGTGGCAGGTTTTAACTTTTTTCCCGGACGAAGATTTGTATATTGAAGATCTTGCCAAAATAAGCAAAGACTATCCAGGAACATTTATAGTATCCCGGAAAAGCATTTCAAAAGCTCTTTCAGATGCAATCTCCCATGAAATCATATTCCTTTCAGTAATTGCGGTACTACTTCTTCCTTTTATCACTGTGATGTTGCTTAAGGATATTAGGCTGACCATTCTCGCTCTGATACCGGTTTTCATCAGTGTAGCGGTATCCTTGGGCGTTCTATCGGTTACAGGTATAAGTCTGAATGCTCCGTGTATAATCGCAATAATGCTTCTTATCGGTCTATGCAGCGACTATGGAATATTCATGGTTTATAAATGCCGTTACGGACATAATACAGGCACGGTAACAGCGGTATTTCTGGCAGCCTTATCAACAATGATCGGAACGGGCGTTCTTCTTTTTGCGAAACACCCTGTATTATTTTCAATTGGAATAACTCTTTTTACCGGACTGCTGGCGGGATTTCTTTCCTCTGTCATTGCTGTGCCTTCAATATACAGATTATGGCTTAAAAAAGGATATTAAATGTCAAGATATTTTGCTGTTACAGTTATCGTTCTCTTATTTCTTGCAGGCTGCTCAGCAATTCCGTTTAATAAAGCTTCTTGTGTTTCAATGGAAAATGTTGATCCGGAAAGTGTAAAACAACAATTTGCGCTGATGGTTCCTATGAAATTTCGGATAATAAACACAATAGTGTTTGAATATAAACGGCAGGCTATTTCATTTATAGGGTATTCTGATATCGATACCATAGAAAAGATATTTACCGTAGCCGGATTAAACCCTGTTGGAATTAAGCTCTTTGAACTTAGCGGAGAAAAGGATAAAAACGAATTAAGATTTGCAATCGAGGATTTTACAAAAAAAGGAAATTTTGCCGAAGCAGTAGGGGATGATATAAGAAAAATTTTTTTTGACCGCCTGCCTGAAAAAGAAGCAAAGATATATAAGAGAAAACGTGAGATTGTTTTTGCTCAAAACAAAGCTGATTCAACCATTGAATATGTTTTTGCAGGGGAGGATCACCTTCTTGTTGAAAAACGCTGTCTGGTTGACAATGATGTTGTCTGGACCGTACACTATTATGAATACATCAATAAAAACAGCAAATTACATCCTTCGGGAATAGTCCTTAAAAACTATAAATATGACTACAGGTTAATATTGAGGCTAAAAGAGGTCAGGTCTTGAATACCCTGATGCAACAGATAAAAGAATCCATGCATGGCCTTGACGAAAGCGGAGACAGCATAAGAGCCAGATTCATTTTTCTACCTGATTTTACAGGCTTTAAAGGACATTTTCCTGACAGACCGATTTTACCCGGTGTCTGTAAAATCCAGGCGGTGATTGCTATGCTTGAAACATTTCATGAAAAAAAAATTTGCCTAACAGAGATTTTACTGGCAAAATTTGTCGCTCCGGTATCTGAAAATCAGGAAATCCTTATTTCAGCGATGAAACTGGATGAAACATTAAAAGAAACAAAAGTAAAGGCATTTGTTACAAGCGGTGGCAAAAAAATTGCTGAACTGCAATTAATGGTGAAATTGGTTTGATATGAACAAGAAGAAAGACCGTACATTATTGCGGAGGCGGAAAAAAGGTTATTTTGAGCGTATTGAAGGAGCGCCAAAGCCTGTTTCTGCCAGCATAACAAGACATATCGGATTCAGTAAAGCGGATGTTATGGGAATTTCGTGGTATGGGAGATATCCCGAATTTTTTGAAGAGGCATCCGCAATGCTTGGAAGAAAGTGCGGTCTTTCATATAAAGATTTTTATAATTCTAACTTAAGGGCTCCTATAATACAGCTCCATATAGATTATTATATTCCACTTATGCTGGATGAAGAATTTACTGTAACTGCCTCTCTGGTTTGGAATGAAGGGGCAAGGCTTAATACCGAATATGCCATAACCAAACAGGACGGAAGGATTGCCGCAACAGGTTATACCATACAGATGTTCACCGATGCCCCGAGCGGCGAGGTTATTATAGCATCACCTGAACTTCTTGAAAGATGCCGGAAAAGATGGATTGCCGGAGAGTTTACTTAAATGGCAAAAGCAGTTGCAACGGTATGTGATATGGTTACTTCTTACGGCTGTGGAGCAGATCTTTGCTGGAAAGGTCTTTTTTCAGGAATAACTGCTATACGTCCTATTGAACGCTTTTCGACGCAAAACATGCAGACCAGCAATGCTGCAACAATACCGGGTTTGAAAATCAATAAAGACGAAACGCTTGTAATGCAGATGTTAAATCCGCTTCTTTCAAAGATTAGCGCTGATATTCCTCATGATACTTTTGTTATTCTTGCTACAACAAACGGTGAGATAGAGTTTTTGCAACGATATGTTTATGGCGAAGAGAACAGTGCAAAAGAAAGTCTGCCGGATTGCCTGCTCGAAAAAATTATGCTGATTGCCGGAACATATGGTAAGGGAATGGTTGTTTCTTCGGCATGTGCCTCATCTAGCATAGCAGCATCAATGGCTGCATCAATGGTACGAAACAAAGATCATGACTGCGTTCTTGTTGTGGGTTGTGATTGTGTTTCAGAATTTGTTACAGCCGGATTTTCCTCCCTGATGGCTCTTGATGCTGACAAAGCCAAGCCTTTTGACAAAAACAGACAGGGTTTAAGCCTGGGTGAAGCAGCAGGCTATGTGCTTATTATGAGTGAAGAAAGAGCCTTTATAGAGAAAAGAACAGTAATCGGAGAAATAGCGGGCTGGGGTATGACGAACGATTCAAACCATATTACAGGCCCTTCAAGAGATGGAAGCGGACTTTACAGAGCAATTTTAAAAGCGTTGAAATCCGCGGGAGTTTCCGGAAAAAAAATCGGGGCTATATCTGCCCACGGAACAGGAACTGTATATAATGATTCGATGGAAATAAAAGCAATCAAAAAAGTTTTTTGTGAACGTGCACTGCCTGTCTATTCAGTAAAGGGCGGGATAGGTCATACACTTGGCGCTGCCGGACTTCTCGAAATAATAATTTCATTTAGAACTTTGGATAAACAGGTTACACCCCCTACTGTAAATTTATGCAATATAGACGAAGAAGCTTTCGGCTGGGTTTCTCCATATCCTCAACCCTTTGAAAGCAGTTTCACTTTGTCAACCAACTCAGGTTTTGGGGGCGTTAATTCGGCTCTAATTCTTAAAAGATAGGGTTATTATGATTGCTGTTACAGGAATAGGCTGGGTAAACTTAAAAGAATACGGCTGTATAATAGGAAAATACAAAAAATCCCATAATGGATTTGATTCGTTACATTCTTGTTTCATGGACGAATCAATTTTTTTGTACCCTGTAAAAAGTATTAAAAGATTTGATATTATATCAAGAACAACATGTTATAGTGTTGCACTTGCATTAAAAGACGCGGGCATATCCTATTCACATGACCATAAAAAGAATATCGGAATTTTGGGCGCAAACGAAGAAGGATGCCTTGAATCAAATATAAATTACTATAAGGATTATATTGACTGCGGGAGAATTAAAGCCAGAGGAAATCTTTTTATATATACGCTTCCTTCAACTCCTCTGGCGGAAGCTGCGATTCATTTTGGTTTAAGCGGTCCGTTGCTTCATATGTCTTTTAAGGAAAAAAGGATTTCTTTTCTTCTTAACTTTGCCGGAAAAAGCATTATTGAAGAAGAAGTTTCGGCAACAGTTGCAGTGAAAGCTGAAAAATCTAATGCTGTATCTTTTGTGTTGGAAAAAAAAGAGGATTTATTAAACACAAGGGACTTAGCTCTTGAAAATGTGATTGCTGCAGCAGAAAAAACATCATTTGATGAAATGATAGAAGCTCTGGAGGAATTTTGTGAAGATAAAGCTGATTTATCCTAAATGGCCGAAGTTGAAAAACCAGCCGGAATTTAACCTTCCTCCTCATGGTCCGGTGGTTTTTGCTGCAGCCGTTAAAGATGATGTAGATATTTCCTTCTGTGATGAAAATATAGAACAGCTTGATTTTAATGAAGATGCAGACTTGATTGCGCTTTCTGTAATGCTCACATGCCAGATGCCCCGTGCCTGGGATATAGCTGATGAATACAGAGCACGAGGTAAAAAAGTAATTTTTGGCGGAATTGCCACAATGCTGCATGCCAAAGAGACTGAACAGCATGCCGATTCGGTATTTATAGGGGAAGCAGAAGGTCATTTTGATAAAGTTATAAATGATTTTGAAAACGATAAATTTAAACAACTATATAATTTTTATCATGATTTTCCCGATACAGCTCTTATAGGGTCAGCAAAAAGAAGCATACTTAACCGCGAATGTTATAATTTTCGTGGGGTTCAAATGGTTGACCTTATCCATGCATCACGCGGCTGCCGTTTTAACTGCTTTCCATGCTGTACGCCATATTTAGGGGGAAGAAAATTCAGACCTCGTCCTATTGATGCGGTTGTTGCCGAAATAGAAAGCATAGAAAACAACCGGTTGTTTATAGTGGACAATTCTTTGGCCCAGGATGACGAGTGGGAAAAAGCTCTGTTTAAAGCCATAGCTCCGCTCAAAAGAAAATGGATATCACACCCCATAAAAGACGATGATGAAATACTCGATCTTGCTGCAGAAGCTGGGTGCTGGTATGTTTATCAGGCGATTATCGATACTTCCGATCATATAAGAAACAGAGTAAAACGGCTAAAAGAAAGGGGCATAGGTGTTGAAGGCACTATAATCCTCGGAACAGACGATCATGATGAAGATTATATAAAAAGACTTGTTGATTTTCTTTTGGATATCGATCTTGATCTTGCTGAATTTACAATTCTTACCCCATTTCCCCACACGCCTATAAGAGAAAAGCTTGAAAAAGAAAACAGGATTCTTCATAATGACTGGATTCATTATTCCGCTGATGAAGTTGTCTTCAAACCCGCAAAGATGAGCGTTGATTCTCTTCAAAAAATGTATGAATACGCCTGGGAAACATTCTATTCCAAAATGTGCAAGGAAATCCAGATGGCAAAGTTGTTTATCAAAGTAATAGAAAAAGAAAAACTCGACGGAACCCATAAAAAATATTCAGTTGCAAGCGGACGAAAAAGAAAACTATCAAAAAGCGGGGCCGGAAAGATATGAAGATATTATTGATAGGCGCAAATGTAGCCAGCACGCCATATTATGTTTATCCGCTGGGAATAGCAATGGTTGCTTCGGCATTAAAGAATGCGGGTCATACTGTGCGTCAAATCGATTTTCTTCAAAATAATATGTCCTTAGAATCGATTGAAAACGAAATCAGATCTTTTTCTCCCGGATTAATCGGCGTATCGATGAGAAACATAGATAATGTTAATCTTTTAAACGAACAGCGTTATATAGATGCCGTCGAAGCAATTGTTTCAAGAGTTCGCCGGATAACCGATGTACCGATTGTCATGGGTGGATCAGGATTCTCAATTATGCCTGAAGCGATATTAAACAAAATCGGAGCAAATTACGGAATAGTTGGAGAGGGTGAATCCTTGATGGTTCAATTTGCCGATGATGTCGAAAAAGGAATATATCCTGAAAATCGCTGCATCCGGTCGCCAAATTTTTTAAATGGAAAAGAGATACCTTCTACCTGCTACGATTTGGATATCATGCAGTTTTATCTAAAAAGCGGTAACATAGCTTCTGTGCAGACAAAACGCGGTTGTAATCATAAATGCATATATTGTTCTTATCCTCTATTGGAAGGGTCGGCTGTTCGTTTGCGTAATCCGGCATCAGTGGTAAACGATATAGAGGCTTTAATAAACGATCATAAGGCAGGCTATATTTTTTTTACTGATTCGGTGTTTAATGACGATGACGAAGCCTACATTGAAGTTGTTCAGGAAATGAAAAAGAGAAATATCAATATACCATGGACGGCCTTTTTTAAACCTGAAAGATTAAAAGATGAATATGTTGCGCTTATGAAAGAGACCGGGCTTAAAGCAGTTGAAATAGGTGCGGATGCATCAACGGATACTACTTTAAAAAGGCTTGGGAAATCATTCAGATTCGAGGATATTGCCGATTGTAATGATCTTTTTGCAAGACATCAGGTAGCAACCGCACATTTTTATATGTTCGGATGCCCCGGAGAAACCAAAGATACGGTGATGGAAGGACTTGAAAACATAAAAAGTCTTAAGAAAACGGTGTCGTTTGTTTTCATGGGAATACGGATACTCCCCAATACTATCCTTCACAGGATAGCGCTTGATGAAGGTCTTGTTTCGAATGACAATACTTTGCTTGAATCAGTGTATTATATCGCCCCGGGTATTGAAAAAGACTGGCTTGAAAAGACTCTGACGGACGGCTTTAAGGGTGTAAGAAATTGCGTATTTCCTCCGGATGCAATGGACGGAAGCTTGCAGTTTTTGCATAAACTTGGTTATTCCGGATCTTTATGGGATATGCTTGTTCCGGCTGAAAAAAAACCAAGAAAGAAAAGAGTTCATGCAGGAGAATAATTTCAAATCAGACCTGATCTGGTGTGTTATTCCGGTTTATAACAATTGCAGAACCGTTAAAACAGTTGCCGACGAATGCAGTTTGTATTTAAATAATATTATAGTTGTTGACGATGGAAGTACGGATGCCGATATTACCGAAATGTTTTCAGGCACAACTGTTAAAGTAATACGCCATAAAAAAAACAAAGGAAAAGGAAAGGCCATAATTTCTGCTATGAAATATATAACGGAACATGGCGGCCTTTTTATGATAACAATAGATGCAGACGGCCAGCATTATCCGGAAGATTTGAAAAAATTTATACCTCTTTTACAAGACGATGAAACAAGCATTGTTGTTGGTTGCAGAAATTTTAATGTTAAAAATATACCGGGCTCAAGCCGTTTTGGAAGAAAATTTGCTTCGTTCTGGCTGCGCATGGAAACAGGCATTTCTATCAGCGACTGTCAGAGCGGATTCAGAGCTTATCCGTTGAAATATATCTCAAAAATAAAACTTTATGGCTCACATTATGATTTTGAAGCAGAAGTTCTTGCAAGAGCTGTATGGGCAGGCCTTAAATTAAAGACGGTAGATATAGATGTTTGGTATCCGAAGCCGCAGGAAAGGGTTTCCTCCTTCAAACCGATAACAGACAATGTCCGTATTTCTCTCATGCACACTAGACTTATTGGCAGACGCATCCTGCAACTTATATTTTTTAAGAAAAAAAAAGCATTTCTTCTTAAGGATGATAAGCAATTGAACCAGAAGAAGAATGCTAAAAATGTAAATCCTGTTTCCCGCAAAAGAGGAAACAGGTTGGGTTTCCGGATATTTGAGATATTTATACGCATTTTCGGCCTTCAAGGAGCATATGGCCTGCTGTATTTTGTATCTTGTTATTATATTATTTTTGACTGCGAGGCGGTGTCTTCTGCACGATCATATATAGAAAAAAGATTTCCTGAAAGCGGGCGTTTTGCAAAATATTTTCATATTTACAGACTATTTATAAGTCAGGGCAGGCAGCTTATCGACCGTTTTTCTGTCGTCTGTTCGAAGAAGGACCTTTTTAATGTAAAAATAAACGGCTATGAAAAACTTGAAAATATTATAAAAGAACCAGATCAGGGTATGATTATTCTTACATCTCATTTCGGAAACTGGCAGATCGCGCTAACAGCCCTTAACAAACTAGGCAAAAAAGTATTTCTTCTTATGAGGAAAGAAGATAATCAGGCAGTAAGGGATTTTTTAAATGTAGGATATGAAAAAGGAGATATTAATATTATATCTCCCGAACAGGACTTTGGCGGAGTAATTGAAATCATGAATGCACTCGGTAAAGGACATGTTGTTTCAATAATGGGAGACAGGAGATACGGCGCCAAAGCTTCTAAAGTGAAATTTTTAGGCGATTATGCATATTTCCCTTTAAGCGCTTTTGCAATAGCGGCGTCTGCAAAATGTCCTGTTGTGATTCTGCTTGCTGCAAAGTTTTCGGCCTATGAATATGAAGTAAACGTCACAAACATTCTTTATCCTCGATGCAAAGGAAGAAAAAAGGATACAGAACTTGTTTCGTGGATACAGGAGTATGCAAATATACTGGAAGAATTTGCTTATATGCACCCTTATCAGTGTTTTCTTTTTCATGATATTTGGAAGGATAATAAATGATGGAAGAAGCTAAGAAAATGGATTTGGCTGATATCAGGAAGCTGCTCAAGGAACTATTGATTGAAAGTCTGTCACTGGAAGATATTGCTCCTGCTGATATTGCAGACGATGAAATTCTTTTTGGAGAAGGACTCGGCCTGGACTCTCTGGATGCGGTTGAAATAGTAGTGCTGCTCCAGAGAAACTTCGGTCTTGAAGTAAAAGATATGAAGGAGGGGAAAGAGATATTTTATTCCATAGATACACTTTCTAAGTATGTATATGAAAATACAAGAGATCATCCATGAAAGCAGTAATATCCGGAATAGGAGCAATTTCAGCAGCAGGTCTTAATCTTCAAGAGAACCTCTTCTCCATGAAAAACGGCAAAAGAAACGCCGGGCCGGTTTCTCTTTTTTCAACAGATCTGACATATCCTGTATTTGAAGTAAAAAACTTTTCTGAAAAAACGGAAATGGAAGGGATGCGTACTTTTTGCCTTGCAGTTGCTGCTGCAAAAGAAGCTTTGAAGGATGCGGATCTTTTACCTCCACTTTCAGGATTTAAAGCAGGTGTTTGTTTAGGAACAACGGTTGCAAGCCAGCTTAATGATATTGATTTTTACAGCGCTTTTAGAAAATACGGAAAAGCTGATTTAAAGCCGGTTGAACGTTTTTTGCTTGGAAATCTTTCCAAAGCGCTGGCATATCTGCTAAAAGCAAATGGCCCGTCCGTTACGGTTGTTAATGCTTGTTCTTCGGGCACAGATGCAATAGGAATCGGTCTTTCATGGTTAAGAACCGGAATTTGCGATATGGTTATTGCCGGAGGAGCAGATGAACTCAATCGTGTTCCTCTTTGCGGATTCGGATCATTAGGGATATTGAGCAAATTGCTGTGTGCCCCGTTCGATAAAGACAGGACTGGTCTTAACCTTGGAGAAGGAGCCGGGATACTCATCCTTGAAAGTGAAGAATCTTATATTAAAAGAGGAGGAAAACCACTTTTGTATCTTTCGGGTTATGGAACTGCTGCAGATTCATACCATCTTACTGCACCTCATCCTGAAGGCAAAGGGCTTGAATCTGCCATAAAAAGCGCCTTATCCGATTCCTGTGTATCTCCTATGGATATATGTTTTGTAAATGCTCACGGTACAGGCACTAATGAAAATGATAAAGTTGAAAGTACAGTACTATCAAGAATATTCGGGGAAAATATAAGATATTTTTCAACAAAGGGATATACAGGCCATACGCTTGGCGGGGCTGGTGGCATTGAGGCGGTATTTACGGCAGCATCGCTTAAATATGGATGGATACCTGCCAGCGCCGGATTTCTTTCTAAAGGAGATGAAATACCTTTAAGTCCTGTTTTGCTTAACACAAGCATAAACGGTTCTTTTGCGCTATCAACCTCACTCGCTTTTGGTGGGAATAATGCAGCAATTGTTATAGAAAAAGTTTAGAAGGAACTGGTTTTACTATGTTTATTTCCGGAATCGGAATAATATTTACACGCGGGAGGGGCATAGATTGTTTTGAAAACGCCTTAACTCAGGGTTGGATTGATCCCTCATGGACAGATTCTTTTCCTGCATACCGCGTAACTAAAGAGACTTTGTCCGATACAAATTTATCAAAAAAAATAAGAAGGGCTGATAAGTTCAGTAAAATGGCGGCTCTTTCCGCTTTTGATGCATATAAAGACAGCGGGATGACATTGAATAATAATGACGAAAAGCTTGGAATAATACTTTCGACAGCTTTCGGGCCGCATACAACAACTTTCAGCTTTATTGACGATATACTTGACTACGGAGATGCGAATGTATCTCCAACAAAATTTTCAAACTCCGTTCACAATGCTGCTGCTTCATATATATCAACCATGCTTGACAGCAGAGGCCCTACTATTACTCTTGCAGACTTTTCGTATCCGTTCCAAAACGCTTTGCTCCTTGCAGATTCATGGCTTAAAGAAAAACGATGTAACCATGTTTTGTGCGGATGCGTTGATGAATTGAGTACTGTAATGGAATATGCCTGCAAGATTAAACTGAAAGCGGCTGAGGACGGAAAAATCAGACCATTCATGTTTTCGGATTTTCCTGTTTCTGTTTTAGGTGAAGGCTCAGTATTTTTCATGTTATCCGAAAAAAGATGCAAAAATAATTATGCCGAGGTTGCGGAAATTTCTTTTTCCTGGGAACTGAAGAAAAATCCTGATATTATAATCATTGATGCCGACGGCATGGCTGGAGATGAAACAGGATATAAAAATTATTCAAATAAAGGTTTGCCGATAACCGGATATTCCCCTGTTTTCGGAAGCATGATGATAGGAAGCGCATTCAATTTTGCAGCGGCTTGTCTGATTTTTAAAAATCAGCTTGTATACAGATGCCCAGTTTCAGATAATTCTTCAAGCGTGAATTCATATTTCTTGACAAAAGAAGCAAATGTGAATGAAATAAATTGCATCAGAATTTGCGGTTCTGAGAAAATATCAATTATAAATATAAAAAAATAAGGAGTTTATATGAAAGTAAAAAACATAATTTTGAAGCTTGCTGTTCTTGTGTTTGGTATAATTTTTACTTTTTCCTCCATTTTTGCTGCTGAATTTTCCGGGAAAATCTATTATACAAAGGTAAATATCTGGTATGAAAATACCAATGATATTTTATCGACAAATTATCACAGAGGCAATATCTTGCCATTAGGAACAAAAGTAAAAATTCATAATATCATAGGCAGTAAAATTCAGTTCACCCCAGAAGGAAGCGGGCAGCTTTTTACGATTATAAACACCAAAAAAACAAGCACAATAAGCACTGAAAGACTTTTTAACAGATATTTTTCTACCGAAGTAATTAAACCCGGCGCCGGAGATTACTACCAGGCAAATGAAGCTGACCGCGAAAATATTAAGAAAGGCATTATAACTTTAGGCATGAGCAAAAAGGCTGTTATACTCGCATATGGTTATCCTCCTACGCATAAAACCCCTCAGTTATCAAGCGATATATGGTATTACTGGTATGCACGTCTGCATAAGGTTAATGTATATTTTAAAGACGATAAGGTTATTAAAATAGAGAATATTGGGCCTGCTCCATATCCTGGAATTATCAAATCTGAGGTTGTAAAGGAAGGCGGCATAAAAGAAGACAAAATAAA
The DNA here is from genome assembly GCA_020723255.1 of Desulfonema limicola. GTDB lineage: Bacteria > Desulfobacterota > Desulfobacteria > Desulfobacterales > RPRI01 > RPRI01. Next base: position 18,339 of record DYJH01000023.1, read on the forward strand.
AGAAAAAAAAGTTCTGGAAAAGGAATACGATCTGGATACCGAGCTTCGCCAGAGTGATAAAAAATAATGTTTTTTGAGAAAGAATTAATAATATGGAAAAAGAAAAGCATAAGGTTATTGAAGAAGCTCTGATACAAGAAGTTGCTGCAATTTTATCGAGAGATGCAGGCACAATAGACCCTGAGCTTGCGTTGCACGAGATGGGCCTTGATTCTCTTGGCTTTGTTGAACTTCTTGTTATCATGGAAAAGAAATTTAATATTAAGTTGATGGAATCGGGATTAACCAAGAATGATTTTAAGACGATAAAATCCCTTTCCTTGAAAATAAATGGCTTGATTTAAGTTAAATGCTTTCTTTGCCATATTCCAAAACCAAGCGCTATTTAACCGGAATCGACTGGATTATTCATGTATTAAATTACATGACAATAAAAGAAACCGGTGCAGACTTTATGTCTCAGATAGCTATAGAGGTTGCAGGCGCAGTAAATGCTGATGAACTTTTTAATCGCCTTAATGCCTTTATAAAAAAATATCCTGTGTTGTATGGTTATGCTTCAAGAGATTTCAATCTTGCTCCTTACTGGAAAATCCCGCCCGTTAAAAAAGCAGATGTACTGTTTGATTCCGTGACGGTAGAAAATGACGCTCCTTTTGAAACGTTTATTCAATATCTTGAAGAGAAAATAAATACTCCGTTTAAAGACAAAAGATGTCATTTAGCCTTCCATCTGATCAGTTCAGATAAAAAAAGCTTTATTGCGATGAGATTCGATCATCTTATCTTTGATGCAGCAAATGCAGAGGCTTTTCTTGATTTATTTCAAAAAGAATTGAAAGAAGTAACACATTCCGATTATAAGGCCGTTTTTGAGCCTGCCCATCTTTCTTTATGGTCGGAAAAATTTATGGCCGGACAGCGTGTGAACAGAGCATTTCTTAAAATAGCTGACAAGGTTCCTCCACGAGTACTTCCTCTTCCTGCAGTGAAAAATAAGTTCATATTTAAAATTCTTTCTTTTGATAACAAAGATGCTGAGGCAATAGCTGAAAATGCATTTAACGAAGCAGGATATCTGATGCTGATGCCTTATGCTCTTGCAGCGTCGGTTTATTGTTTTCATAAGATATTTACCGACCGCTTGATATCATCCGGTGATTATGTGATTCCGGTTTCGATTAATATGAAAAAGCAGGGAGAAGAAAACAACCGGGTTTTTTTTAATAACGTTTCTTTTTTTATTTTCAAGATTGAAGCCGATCTTGCCGAAAATTTTACCGGTTTAATTAATTCAATTAAAGAACAGATGTATAACCAGGTTAAAGAGGATTTCCCAGGTGATTTATGCAGGGCAAGCATGTTGATGAGAATAGCTCCCTTGTCACTGCTTGGCAGACTCATGAAAATATATTTAAAAGGGCAGGTTGCATCATTTAGTTTTTCTTATCTTGGAGAAGCGGTATATAAATCTTCTGATTTTATGGGACAAGATATACTTAATCTGTTTCATATGCCCAGAGTTCCGGTTCCGCCCGGTATCGGAATATTCTTCCAGAGGTCAAATGAAAGAATGAATGTAATTCTTTCATATTTGGACGGCATATTAATAAATGATGAGGCCGAAGAGATCTTAGGCCTGATAAAATCCAGGCTTGGTGTAAAATAAACAATGGAACTATCCTGCGATATTCTTGTGGTGGGCGGAGGAATAGCCGGAATTGCAGCAGCACTGAAGGCTGCACGCGAAGGCGCAGATACGATTCTTATCGAAAAAAACAACTTTGCCGGCGGAATTGCGATCCATGCCATGCACCGTTATATTTGCGGCCTTTATCCTTCAGATTTACAGGCTCCGATAAATACCCTAAACGGAGGAATCGCCGAAGAAATATGTCTTGAACTTGAAAAGCTTGCTCCTGGATCAAAAGCGATTCAGATGGGCAAAGTTTATGTTTACCCCTTTGCAACTAAAGATCTTCTTAAAGTTCTGAAGAACTTGAGTGATAAGCAGGCTGGTCTTAAAATATTTTATGAAACAAAAATTGATTCAATAACAACCGAACAAGGCAGTATAAAAACTGCGTTTGCAAAGCAGCTTAAGGGTGAGTTAATAATTTCTCCGCGTGCTGTTATAGATTGCAGCGGAGAAGGAGCAGTAATTCGTTTCAGCGGAGCAGCTCACGAGCTTTTACCTGAAAATGAGCGCCAGCTTGCAGGTTTTTGCTTCAAAATAAAGGGAATAACAAATCCGCCCGATATTCTTTCCGTAAGTGTTCCTTATTATTTATTCCATGCCGTTGTCGAAAAGAAACTTCCACTATACATGAGATACACCAAATTTTATCCGGGAGATATTGATGACGAGGGTATCTGTCTTATAAATCTTCCCTTCGGAAACAATCCTGAAAAAACGCGAGAAGCCAAAAAGCAAGCCGTAAAAGCTCATAAAATTCTTGCCGATTCACTTGTTTCTTTTAAGGATTCATATATAAATGAGATGTCTTCTGTTATTGTGGAACGTGAAGGATTGCGCATGACAGGCCAATATATGCTTACAAAAGAAGATGTGCTTTCAGCCCGTAAATTTCATGATGGTGCAATAAAAAATGCCTGGCCTATAGAGTTATGGAATCAGGATAAAGGACCGACATACCAATATATTGAAGCTGGAGATTATTATGAGATTCCTCTGCGGTGTTTAAAGTCTATAAATATTAAGAATCTATACGGAGCCGGACGTTGTATTTCGGTATCGCATGAAGCTCTTGGTTCGACAAGGGTTATGGGAACCTGCATATCACTTGGTGAACAAGCCGGGCTTGCAGCGGTAAAAGGATTGTAATGGATTGAATTATGAAAATACTGCTGGTAAAGCCTTATCCTGAGCTTTTGGTTGCAAAGCGTCTCCAGGAAGCCTTCTTACATCTCGAACCTCTTGAGCTTGAGATAGTTGCAGGAGGTGTTCCGGAAGAAGATGAAGTGTTCATTCTGGATTTGAGTTTAGAGAGCAACCCTCTTCATACTTTTATGAACGAACTTGTCAATATTTCCCCTGATATGGTAGGGTTTTCAGGATATAGTACTAATGTTGCTGTTATAAAAATTCTTGCGAAAATAGTTAGAAATTATGATCTTTATATTATAACTTTTGTCGGAGGAGTTCATGCGACACTTCTTCCGCAAGACTATGCTGTTGAAGAGATAGATATTATAGTGAGAGGGGAGGGGGCAACGGTTGTCAGAGAGATGATTAGCCGTTATAAAAAAGGTGAAACATTGCATTACGATAACCGTGCTCTTTCTCCGAAAGATCCTGACTTTGAGACAAAAACAAAACTCCCGCCGCCTGCATATCCTTGTGCTGAGGAAATACCTCATCCCAGAAGAGATCTTGTTCAAAGATCAAAGTACTTTTGTGCATGGACATCAAGCCAATCTCAAAAACTTGACACTATGTTTCCAAAGGTTGCAAGTCTCAGGACTTCCATCGGATGCGCTTTTTCATGTTCATTTTGTGTTATTCCCTATCTTATGCACGGAAAATACTTGCAGAGAAGCCCAAAAGAAGTTGCAGATGAGATAGCAGCTATCTCTGAAGATCATATTTATTTTGTTGATGATGAAATGTTTTTAAATCCTGCAAGGGTTACTGAAATAGCCGAGCTTCTTATAGCGCGTGGCATTAAAAAGAAATATATAAGCTGGGCGCGAAGCGATACCATAACTAAATATCCTGAGGTATTTAAGATCTGGAAAAAAGCCGGTCTGGAATTGATCTATGTGGGCATTGAATCCATGGACAAAGTTCGCCTGGATGAATATTCAAAACGGACAGACGTTGAAACAAACAGGAAAGCAATCGAACTATTAAGACAATTAGGGATAACCCTTCATGCAGCATTCATAGTTCATCCTGATTTTACCCGTGATGACTTCAGGCGGCTTGAAAAAGAAGTAAAAAAGTTATGCCCTGCAGAAGTCACTTTTACTGTTCTTTCCCCTTCTCCAGGCACAAAATCCTGGCATGACAATAAGCATCGGTTTATTTGCGACCCTTATCGTTTTTATGATTGTATGCATTCCGTGCTTCCGACCCGACTTCCATTAAAACGTTTTTATCAGCATTTTGGAAGATTAAACAGCCTTGCTTTAAGATCAAACCCTATACGGGTTAATAAAGTAAAAATCCCCTTAAAGGATCTTTATAGGGCTATTACTGGAGGAACAAAATATATTTTTTCTCTGTATAACATATATAAAGATTATTTGACGGATAAGAGATGGTAAATATCTTTGAAACGATAAAAAAAGAGACATATGATTATCGCACAAAAATTGCGGTAATCGAAGGGAGTCAGAGCATATCTTATGAAGATCTTATTAATAGTGCGAATAGTCTGGCTTTAAGGCTCAAAGAATACGGCATAAAACCTTTGGACAGGGTTGCCATGCTGTGCAATGACAGCATTGATTATATCATTATCAGCCTTGCGATACTTTCTGTAAAAGCTGTGGCGGTTCCGATATCGCCATCCCTTTCATGGGATGAAACAGAAACTGTTTTAATAAGGATCGATGTTAATTATCTGATTTTTGACAACTCAATATATTTAAATGAAAAGTGCATTGTTATTTTTTCAGGTTTCAAAAGTGACAAAAAGTTTTTCATACACTGCAGAAATGCCATAGATACTGTTTCTGATGATTACTATGCGATAAATCCTGCCTTCATAAGATTTTCATCCGGCACAACAGGTGCAAGCAAAGGAGTTGTGCTTTCCCATGAAGCTATAATTGAAAGAACGGATGCTGCTGATAAAGCACTTTGCATGACTTTTGAAGATGTCGTCATATGGGTGCTTTCCATGAGCTACCATTTTGTAGTAACAATACTTCTTTTTTTAAGGCGTGCTTCAACAATTGTTCTTTGCGGATCTTCTTTTCCCTTGTTATTTTTTGAAAGTATAAAAAACTGTAAGCCGACATTTATTTACGCTTCCCCTTTTCATTACCACGTACTTGCAAATTCTGAAGATCTGTCATCCGCCATTTTATCAAGTGTTCGCCTTGCAGTATCAACCGCTATGAAATTACCGCAATCAACAGCGGCGGAATTTTATGACAAGTTCGGGTTTGAGCTTTGTGAAGCATACGGTATAATTGAAGTCGGTCTTCCTTTTGTCAACCTTTACGGCATTAAATCAAAAAGAGGTTCTGCCGGAAAGGTTCTGCCGGATTATGATATAAAAATTGAGAACAGAGATGAACATGGCGTAGGAGAACTATTTATTAGAGGCAAAGGAATGTTTGATGCCTATTTCTCCCCGTGGAAAAGCAGGAAAGATGTTATATTAAACGGCTGGTTTAAAACCGGAGATCTTGGAAGTATCGATGACAACGGCTTTCTTACCATATCCGGAAGAGATAAAAACGTCATTAATTTTACCGGCATGAAAATATTTCCTGAAGAGGTGGAATCCGTTTTGAACCGGTATCCTGCTGTTAAGGAATCCTTTGTTTACGGAGTTCCACATCCGCGGTACGGGGAGCTTCCTTGTGCTAAGATTATATTAAAAGATGAAACAAATTCTGATTTTGATTTTAACGAGATACGCAGATTTTGTTATAGTCTTCTTCCTTCATATAAGGTTCCAAAAGAGATTACTCAGGTAAAAACTCTTGAAAAAACTGCGAGCGGGAAGCTGAAAAGATAGTGTCTTTAATTATATTATGTCATTTGCAATACTCATGTATTCTTTTATAAAGAAATTCTATTATCATTTCCGCTTTTCCGATTTCTGTATCCGATTGGAAGGATGAGCCGAGTTCCTTAAATATTGTATCATACCGGGAAGTAAAACAGCCGGATCTTATTTTGGAATAATCTACATCCTTTTTTGCATAAAGATTGTCTTTGAAAAAATAATTGGCCGGCGTATCAGAAGCTGGCCTGAAAGGCCAGTATGCCTTCAGGTTTATAAATTCTCTTACTGCACCGGCAAAGTCCGGGTTGTGTCTTACATCTTCTTCGTCAATTTTTCTTTGGATAAGTTTTTCGGTTTCTGATAGAAAGGCGTTTACCAGAGCGCTTTCAGTTATGATAAGTCCGTAAGAATACCAGTCCTGTGAAGCAGTTCGTATCATCCTTTTAAAATTATCAGAAAGTACGGTATAAGACGGGCAAAAATAAATATTGCAGGTCATGCTCCCATAGTAGCCAAGCCCTCTGTAATCAATACCATTGTTTCCCTCTGCAGCAGGGTGCAGAAGACATCCGACGCGCGTTCCGTTTGTTCCGATAAACCCGATATAAGGGCAGTGATAAAATTCAGGATACGGTCTTATTTTGTTTTCGGCTGCTATCATATTTTCCCCAAAATCAACAATAGCGTCAATTTCCCGCGCAATTTTCAAGAACTCTTCGGTTCTATCGGAAAGCATTTTTTTCAATTTATTGAAGGACAGATCCGGAATATTATATAAGCCGCAGCAAGCGCCGCAGGAAACATTCTCATTCACCTGGCAAAGGTAAACTCCGCCAGGCGCTGTTTTGTCCATAAAATCAAGTGATTTCACCCAATTCCTCGTGCTCTTTATTTAACAAAAAATATTAAAAACTTCTGCTCGTTATTATCCTGATTTTTGGATCATTTTCAAGATGCGGTTTGTTTTTTTTGTTTTTTCATTGAATCTGAAATACAAATATATCGAATTTTTAACATATTCATTTATTGACATGTTAATTCCAAAGTGTTAAATGAGTAAGCCAGTCGGGGCGTGGCGCAGACTGGTAGCGCACTTGAATGGGGTTCAAGGGGTCGGAGGTTCAAATCCTCTCGCCCCGACCAGCTTTTTATACAATACCCATGACGAAGAAAAAGAATTTGGAGGTTTCCATAACCCGTCTTTTATTGATTTTTCCCATATCCGCAATTAGTGGCCCATAAGCGTATCTTCGAGAAACGGATAAGTTTTATGATCGTAAGATATTATGAAGATTTTATTATTAGTGTGCCTTACACTTTTGGAAATTATGTTGTAGATAAAAATGAAATTATTGATTACGCGAAAAAATGGGACCCGCAGCCGTTTCATATCGATGAAGAAAAAGCAAAAAATTCTGTTTTTAAAGGGCTTATAGCAGCAGGTTCACATATCTTCGCAATATCTGTATTACTCATTAACCAGTGGGAGGTGAAAGTTAAAGCAATTGCTATGATTGGTATGGAAGAAGTGCGTTTTATGCACCCAGTACGCCCCGGAGACATACTTACATTAACGCATGAATGCGTTGATAAACGTGAATCAGAAAATAAAAATGATCGCGGAATAGTAAAAAACAGAATAACACTTAAAAACCAAAATGATGAAATTGTGATTACATATATTGATATTATGCTTATAGCAAAGAAAGGAGGCTGTTTTGGCTAAAAAATCAGATGATCTGGCTGGTCCAGGAATAAGCACTTATGAGGAAGTGGAAAAAATATTGCCACATGATTACAAAGCTCTTCTTAATCCTATGAATACAATGAAAGCAGTTTTTGCAGTAAAAAATTATATCGAAGAAAATCTTTCAAAAGAGCTTAATATTCAGATGGTTCAGGTGCCGCTGATTGTTGATAAAAACAGCGGGTTAAACGACTATCTCGATAGGGATGGTTCCCGTACGCCGGTAGGATTTCCTTGCGGACTCGGGCTTGAGAACCGCATCCAGGCAGAGGTTGTTCAGGCGGCTACGAAATGGAAGCGCATGGCGCTCAAACAGTTTGGCTGCAAAGTTGGTGAAGGAATTTGCACTGATATGAGAGCTGTACGCAAGGACTATTTTCTGGATCACGATCACAGCGCATATGTTGATCAATGGGACTGGGAGCGGGTTATCACTGAAAAAGAAAGAAACCTTGATTTTCTTAAAGACATTGTAAAAAAAATCTGGAAGGTAATATATGGAGCCGGAAAAATGGCTCAGGAAATGTTTCCTTCTCTTAAGAACGATCAGTATCCTGATTTTCCAAAAGAGCTTGAGTTTTTGCACGCCGAGGAAATACTTGAAATGTATCCGGACTTGCCCCGAAAGGCACGGGAAACACGGGTTATCCAGGAAAAAGCTCCTGCTATCTTCATTATAGGCATAGGTCAAATATTAAAAGACGGATATCCGCACGAGATGCGCGCCGCAGATTATGATGACTGGATCACAAAAACCATAACAAAAAACGGCGAGCAATATTACGGTTTAAACGGCGATATACTGGTATGGAATCCGGTAACCAAAAGGCGGCATGAACTGTCTTCCATGGGAATTCGGGTTACAAAGGAATCTTTGAAATTACAGCTTAAAATGTCAGGGCAGGAAGATTTTCTAAAACTTCCATATCATCAGGCTATTTTAAATGATGAGATACCGCTTAGCATTGGGGGAGGCATCGGACAATCCAGAACATTTATGTATCTTTTGCGCACAGCTCATCTCGGCGAGGTCACTGTGAGTGTGTGGCCAAAAGAACTGAAAGATATATGCAGAAAGAAGAATATTCATGTTCTGGGATAAATCTTTTCTCTGGGAACGCTGAAGCGTTTTAATCTGATTCACTATCGTGATAATTTTTTCCCCAAGGTAGCTTACTGGCCGACATTACTGGTGATGATGGCTTTAGTGACGTGGATCAAGCTTTAAATGAATACATTATTAATAAAGGATGCCGGCTGCGGTATAAAATTGCTTTTAAAGAAAACGTTAACTATGAATTAAATACCAAATTATTCATTACTGGAGGTCCGTTATGGAGCCACAGGCAAATTCTGTACGTTTGAAAACTATGTACGAAAAAATGGTTCTGATACGAAAATTTGAGGAGCGTATAATCGAGCTTGTACAGGAACAGGGAAGAATTCCCGGCATGCAAATCCTTGCCAATGGGCAGGAAGCAGTTGCCGTTGGGATAATTGAGGCATTGAAGGCCGAGGATGTGATCGTGAGCAATCATCGAAGTCATGGACATCTTTTGGCAAAGGGGGCAGATCCGAAGCATCTCATGGCTGAAATAATGGGAAAGGCAACCGGTGTCAATAAAGGCAAATCCGGAACACTTCATTTGGCAGTGCCGGAGGTAAACGCCCTTATGACTTCAACAGTAGTCGGAGCCGGTCCGCCTCTGGCGGCAGGAGCTGCCTTTGCACAGCAATATAGAAACGAGCCGAATATAACTGTGGTCTTTTTCGGCGACGGTGCAGCCGCAGAAGGCAGTGTGCATGAAGCAATGAACCTTGCCGCTTTGTGGAAACTGCCTCTTTTATTTGTTTGTGAAAACAATTGCTGGGCAGGCGCGCAGAGCTACGCCCAACATTGTTCGGTGGGGGAAATTGCCCAACGGGGGATTGCCTATGGCATGCCGGGTGAGTTTGTGGACGGCAATGATGTCAAAAAAGTTTATGCCCTTGCCCTATCAATGGCGGAATACTGCCGTGAAGGTAAAGGACCTGCACTGATTGAGGCCAAGACATACAGAATGCGCGGACATGGCGAAAATGACCACCAGCATTATGTGGACAAAGCAGAGCTGGAATACTGGGCAAAAAAATGTCCTATCAGAAGTTTGAAAGAAAAGATGTTAAAAGATGGCATAGTCACAGAAAATGAACTTCAGGCAATAGAGACAAAAACTCTGGCAATTGTTGCTGAGGCTGTGGCGTTTGGTGATGCAAGCCCGTTTCCCCTTGCAAAAGAAGCACTAAATGACGTTTGGGCTTAAAAGAGGAGGTGCACGATGGCACAATTATCGTTTGGACAGGCAGTAAATAATGCACTTGATTTGGCAATGAACATGGATGAGTCGGTTTTTCTTGCAGGAGAAGGAGTCGGTATTTCAATTCATTATGATCCCAACATGCCGAGCCACGGCCTTCTCGGCAAATATGGCCCCAAAAGGGTAAAAGATACCCCGGTAAGCGAAGCAGCTATTGCAGGTCTGGCAGTCGGAGCTTCATGCATGGGACTGCGCCCTGTGGTTGAAATCATGTTTCTGCCCTTTATTACATTGGCAACGGATATGCTTGTCAATCATGCAGGCAAATTGCAATATTTGAGCGGAGGAAAATCAACTTTTCCTTTAACGGTGCGTGTTAAAGCAGGCGTAAATTTTGCGGCAGGTTGTCAGCATTCTCACAATCTGGAGGCATGGCTTGCCCACAGTCCGGGGCTGAAAGTTGTTTTTCCCTCAACACCTGAAGATGCCAAGGGCCTTTTATTAAGCGCCATATTTGATCCCAACCCGGTGATTGTTATTGAAGAAATGGGACTTTACTGGGGTAAAGGCGAGGTTCCTGAGGGCGATTATCGTGTGCCTCTTGGAAAAGCCAGAATTGCATTGCCCGGAAAAGACTGCACTTTGGTCTCTTACGGTGGGGCAACGCATACCGCAATAGAGGCAGCTAAAATTTTATCAAAAGAAAACATATCAATTGAAATAATAGATTTGAGAACTCTTGTGCCGCTTGATAGAGATTGTCTTCTAAACTCGGTTAAAAAAACGGGCAGGCTGGTGGTTTTGCATGATGCAACCAAATTTGGTGGGTTCGGAGCTGAGATTGCAGCAATAGTTGCCGAGGATGCTTTTGAATTTCTTAAAGCGCCAATAAAAAGGGTTGCTGCTCCTGATATTCCCGTTCCTTTTTCACCGACCCAGGAAAAGTTTTATAAACCAAACGCTGATATGGTTGTTGATGCTGTTAAATCCATTTTAAATTGAGAGCTTTGAAAAATGTTCAATTTTGCTCAAGTTCAAGGAAGGCGAAAATTTTAACCACATGAATACATTGAGTATTTCGAGAATTAAAATTTGAGCCTGACACAGAAATCGGGCAAAAGGGGGCGTTTTCCAAAGCTCTCAAAGGGAGCAGGGTAGTGGGCTCTTGAAAATATCAAAACTATTTATAGATGAAAATTCAATTGATTTTCCTGCTGCAAGATCCATATTGTCGCGCTTAAACATGCAATATGAAATGGTTAGCAATCACAATCGTGTATATGATTTTATTACTGCTTCCGCACATCCCATCAAACAGGCTAAAGAAACACTTTTTATAACAAAAAACAATGGCGCTTTCATAAAAGAATGCCCTGGAACAAGCTGCTATACATGCTGCGGTTATAAGATTTTACATATCGGAACTTTTTGCAGCATGGATTGTTCTTATTGCATTCTCCAGTCATATTTTCATCCTCCGGTTCTGCAGTTTTTTGTTAATCAATATGATATGATAAAAGAAACAAATGAACTCTTCTTGAGTGAAAATATATCCAGGGTTGGGACCGGAGAGTTTACGGACAGCATGATATGGGAACCGCTGACGGATCTGTCGGACTTTCTGGTGACTCAATTTTCAAAGCAGAACAGGGCGGTTCTTGAACTAAAAACCAAAACAACCAACATCGGGCTTTTAAAAAAGCTTTGCCATAACCGCAAAACTATAGTTTCATGGTCGTTAAACACCGAAAAAGTTATCCGGGAAGAAGAACGACGAACATCGTCACTTAGCGCAAGACTTGAAGCGGCTGCCTTATGTGAGTCATGGGGATATCCAGTCAGTTTTCACTTTGACCCTGTAATTTTATATGATGGTTGTGAAAAAGAGTATAAAGAAGTTATACGGAAAATTTTTTCATATGTTTCCTCTGATAACATTGTATGGATAAGCATAGGCACATTCAGGTTTGTTTCTTCTCTTAAGAATATAATAAAAGAGAGGTTTTCAGGTTCAAAAATAGCCTATGGCGAATTTATTGCTGGTCTTGACAGCAAAATGAGATATTTCAAACCGCTAAGAATTGATATCTATAAAAAGATGGTCGGGTGGATAAAAGAAATTGCACCTGATGTGCTTGTATATTTTTGCATGGAAGATGACGAGGTTTGGGAAAAATCGACGGGATTCATTCCGGAAAAATACGGTGGATTGCCTGCGATGCTGGATAGGAGCGCTGTTATTCATTGCGAATTACAACGTTTGGTTGAAATTCAGGACCGAATGGTTTGAAGATAACCATAAGTGTTGGTGTCAGCAATAGTTCGACTATCATTCCAATAATTACACTAAGGCACAGCAATACCCCAAAGCTTGACAGTATCAGAAAGTCGGACAAAAAGTAACTGCTGAAAGCAACAACAAGAGCTGTACTTGTAATGACGAGCGGAATCCCCACTTCATGCATTGTTTTACGCAAAGCTTCACTATAGCTTCCTTTTTCGTTGAACACAACGCGCAATCGGGCCAGAAAGTGAATCGTATCGTCCACCGCAATTCCCATGGTCACGGAAGCAAGCATCATTCTCATGTAATCCAGATGCCAGCCCATGTATCCCATAAAACCCATTACGAAGATGAAAGGCAAAACATTAGGGATCATAGCCCAGAGACCAAGACGAAGCGATCCGAAAGCAATTACGATAAAGCTCAGAATGAGAATAAACGACGACGATGCCCCGCTGATCTGGTTTTGGGCTATGTAATCAACCAGCTTAACCCAGAGCAGTCCGACTCCCGAAAGCTCGACTTTTGCTCCAGGGACAGGATGAGCTGCTATATAAGCATCGATTTTATTTACAAGATCACGAACTTTTGATGCTCCTCCCATCCTTACCCTTAGTTCCAGAACGGTTTTGGAACGGTCGATATTGCGGATATCATCCATATCTTTTCCACCTGCAAGTTCATAAACAAGAAGCAATTGTGCAAGCGCACCGCGATCTTTTGGAATAATCTGATA
>DYJH01000023.1:31120-34268 GCA_020723255.1 Desulfonema limicola
AGGCCGGGTCTCCGCCATGGAAGGACTTATTCAGATCTTTCAGATAATCTACAATCGAATAAGCATTGGAAACGACAGCCTGGGTTTTAGCAAATTGCTGTATTGATTCGATGCCCCGGATCAATTCAGGGTTTTGAATACCGTCCGTTTTTCCGGTGTTAAAAACGTATACAACGCTCAATGTTCCGCCCATGATTTTATCGATCTTCTCCGTATCTATGCGCCACTTAGCGCTGGTTTTGTATTCTTCAACAAAGTTGTAATCAGCCTTGAGTTTAAAGAGTCCGGCACAAGCCAGTATAGTAGCAATAATAGCTATGACAAGCACTCCTTTTGGATATTTTAAAGCGGTTTCCAGAAAGGCGAAGATGCTTCTTTCCAGCCATAACGGATGGGGCGCTTTGGATTTAGCCGGATTTTTTTTGGCCATTGCCGCAAGACTGGTCATCATAGTCAAGCTTATTGCAAAGGTTAAAATTATGCCAAGAGCTGCATATATACCGAATTGCCGCATTGCTTTAAGGCTGGACACGCCCATCCCGACAACGCCTGCAGCAGAGGTAAGAGCGCACAGAAGAGAAGGAGTCGCTATTTTCTCCAGTGTGATACGCGCCGCATCGCGCGGAGATCCTGAGAGCGCATACTCGTTTTGCCAGTTCATCAACAGATGAACAGACTGGGCCACGCCGATTGCACAGATGAGCGTTGGAAGCATCAGAAACATCAGGTTGATCTGATATTTTAATGCTCCCATAACAGCCAGGGTCATCAGGATGCCGAGCAATACAATTCCAAGCGGCGCAAAAAGTCCCAAGAGCCGCGATCGGAACAAAAGCATGCATAAAATAGCAACAAGAACGAGTGTGGCCATCGTGATGAGCGTTATATCCTCATCTATATAAGTATTGTAGCTGGCGTTCCACGGAACATCGCCTGTTTGCATAAAATTTATTCCTGCATATTCCGGACGCGATAGAATTTCATTTATTTTGTTGTCGGTAGCCTGAGGATATAGGTTTGCCAAACCATCGCCGCCTTTTGGATCAAGGCGCAGTTTTTCGACAGGATCTGTCATGGCCAATGTCATTTTTACTATGATCGCTCCGTAGTGCGCATCCTTTGTCACAAGTGAGCCGGTATATAACGGATTGGTCGTGGTGATATCGCGCAAATGCTTAAGATCTGTAATATCGAATTTTTTATCGCTTAAACGATGGATCAGGATGTCATCTCCTTCGGCTTCTATAACTTCGACGTTTGAAAGGCTTGTGACCTTGCGCACAAAAGGGACTTCCAGTTCAATGGCGCGTGTCAGCTTGTCGATCTTTTTCATAATTACCGGGTCGAAAACACCGTCTTTGTTGCCGGCTCCCTTATAAACGATATAAGTAACTTCGTCCGAATTGAATTCACGCATGTAAGCTTTGTAGTTAACGTAGGCCGGATCTGCAGGATCAAAAAATGAAGTAGCGCTGCTGTCCTGTGTTACAGTGGAAGCGAGGTACAAGGCACCCGCAGTCAATATAAGAAGCCCGACCAGGACCTTGCCCGAATGATCAACACACCAGCGGGCCACCGGCACAAACATGCGGTCAAAAAACGCCTGCAACCCCCCATACCGCCTGTTGCTTAGGATGTTTTTCAATCCTTCTAAAAAGATATTTTTCCACCCATAGTTTTTATCGCCCATGATCTTTCTCCTTTTGTATTTCTCCGCTGAAATAAAAAGTAAATTCAAGCTGCAAATATGAGTCGCGCTTATAGGTATAGAGCGGATCTTTTGTTGATATGTCGTTGAAGACACGAAGTTTAAGTGCTATGCGGCCAATTTTCTCAATACGCCTGCTTGCATCGATGCTGATATATCTGCTGCTATGCTGCATGTCCTGCGTGATTCCGGCAAGCATTTCACTGCCTGCAACATCATTGAACCCGATGCGTATGCCTAAAAAAAGATCGTTTTGATACATAGATGGGGAATCGCTTCCACGGCTGTCCCAGGAATATTCAGCCAGCAGTCCTATTTCGGGGGCTTCAATGCTGCCTGATGGGATAGTGTATTCAAAACCGCCGACTGCCGCTTTATAGTTTTCAATCCGGTTGCTCTGGTACAGCGCTTCCAGCTTCCATATCCAGCTTCCGTTAACAAGATTAAAATCCAGGCCGGTCTGGCGAATGAGATCATAGACCGGCACAAGCTTAGTTTCGTCCTGATTAAAGATAAAGCGGGGTTCACGTGCGGTACCAAAAAATTGAGACAAGCCTATATCGATGCCGCCGCCGGAATACTGCCAACGCAAGGCACTATCAATATGATGCCGTCTTTGGCTTGATTCAAATATTGCGGAATCGGTATCATAGGCAATCCTGGCCCTGAACCTTCCATTTTCACCGGGCAATGTGCGTTCACGGAAATAAGGCAGTATGAATCCGCTCACCACGCCGACAGGGCTTGTCCATGCCAGACTCAGCATCGGTTGTCCGAGTCTGTCTTCACCGTCAATGCTCTCAACCGCATCGGTCTGGTTTATGATATCCACCAGATGTAAGGATTCGGTAGTACCCCAGAATACTTTGCCCACACCGATCAGCCAGTCGAAATCGCCGGTGCGTTGGCGCAGATTAAGTTCGCGTAAATCAGCGTGAGTTCGTTTACTGTCTTCCGAATCAAACCGCACAAAAGGATATACCGCTAACTTTGTAAGTCCGTTATTCCATTCGAGATCAATGCTGCCGAGCGCTGATACAGATAAGAAGTAGTTGTCCGTCTGCCCGGGATATGCGGACGACTCTTGAAACAGGCGCAATTCAGGAGTGATTTCCAGTTTGTATTTAGCTGAATCAAATTCAGCATGCGCTGCTGTTGAAATCATTAATAATAAAAACAGGATGTTATAGCGAAGCATTATATACCTATCGTATGCGTTCAAGACTGGTCTGGTCAAAGTCTCGTTCCGTATAGCCGTTTCTTAATTTATAGTTCTGTATCAATAATGTTGAGGAGCGTCCTGTTTTGTGATTCACCATCTCATAACGTCCGGGCAGCCAGAATCTGTCGAGATAGCGTTTATAGTCAAGTATCTGCACAGTCTTTAACAGTTCTTTTCTGTGGTCGTAGTAGTCGATTTTTACTATGCGATATTCGGGT
>DYJH01000024.1 GCA_020723255.1 Desulfonema limicola
GCTTCTCGGAATATTTCATAGGTGCAAGCTTATTGTTTTTACCCAAACCAAGCATTCCTTTTAAACCAAGCATCCTTGGAACATCCGGGCCGTGCAAATCGACATCCATCAACCCAACTTTAAAACCTTTGTTTGATAGAGCTATGGCAAGATTAACTGATGTGCTTGTTTTTCCGACCCCGCCTTTTCCGCTCATAACTATAAATTTATGTTTAATTTTTTTTAAAGAATCTTCAACAGATATATCCTGTACGTCTTTTTTCATTTTCTGCTTTGCAGCATCGCAGCCAGAGCCGCCGTGAATAATTTCCATTTCTTATGCCTCCAAAATGCTATGTATTGTTGAAAAAGTATCATTAATTGTCATAAATCTATAAGTATTTTTATAATCGGAGTTTTATTGATGCAGCATTTAAATATATTTTGCGTTTTTGTTCAAAACTTTTCTTAAATATTGGCCGGTATAGGATTCGCCGTTTTTCGATAATTCTTCAGGCGTGCCGAAACCGGTTATAAACCCGCCGTCATCACCGCCTTCCGGCCCAAGATCTATGACATGGTCGGCAGTTTTTATAACATCCATGTTATGCTCAATTACTATTACAGTATTTCCCGAATCGACAAGCCTGTTTAATACATTAAGCAGTTTCTGTATATCATCTACATGAAGCCCTGTTGTTGGTTCATCAAGAATATAGACGGTTCTGCCGGTCCCTTTTTTACTAAGCTCCCTTGAAAGCTTTACCCTCTGAGCTTCACCTCCTGAAAGGGTTGTTGCGGGCTGGCCTATTTTGATATATCCGAGCCCGACATCCGACAATGTTGTAAGTTTTGTTTTTATATTTTTGATCCTGTCAAAAAAAGCAATGCCCTGATTTACAGTCATATCCAGAACGTCTGCGATATTTTCTCCCTTGTATTCCACTTCAAGTGTTTCACGGTTATATCTTTTGCCGTGGCATACATCGCAGGATACATAGACATCCGGCAGAAAATGCATTTCAATTTTTATTATTCCGTCTCCGCTGCATGATTCGCATCTTCCTCCTTTAACATTGAAGCTGAATCTGCCGGGCTTATAGCCTCTCATGCGGGCATCGGGAGTCCTTGAAAAAAGCTCTCTTATGTATGTAAAAAGACCGGTATAAGTTCCGGGATTTGAACGGGGAGTTCTTCCTATGGGAGATTGGTCTATATTTATTACTTTATCTATGGATTCAAGGCCAAGCGCTGAGTTGTGGGCGCCAACCTGTATTCTTGCGTTATAAATCTTGCGGGATAAAATGTTGTATAATGTTTCAAGGACAAGAGTGGATTTGCCTGAGCCTGATACACCTGTAACGCATATGAATTTGCCGAGAGGGAATACAACGTCAATATTTTTAAGATTGTTTTCCGAAGCGCCCTTTATAATGATTTTTTTGCCGGTTCCATTGCGGCGTATTTTTGGAACTTCAATTCGCCTCCGTCCGGAAAGGTATTGGCCGGTTAATGAATCACAATCTTTTACCAAAAGGTCTGGAGCGCCTGAAAAAACCACCTTGCCGCCGTTAACTCCTGCACCAGGCCCCATATCTATCACATAATCGGATGAAAGGATTGTCTCTTCATCGTGCTCCACAACAAGGACTGTATTTCCCAGATCACGCATATTAAACAGAGTCGAAAGCAGTCTTTTGTTGTCTCTCTGGTGCAATCCGATGCTTGGCTCGTCCAGTACATAAAGAACCCCCGTAAGTTTCGATCCTATCTGTGTGGCGAGCCTGATTCTCTGGCTTTCTCCACCCGATAGGGTATAGGCTGATCTGTCGAGCGTAAGATAAGAAAGTCCGACATTCTCAAGAAAAGCAAGCCGTTCCTGTATCTCTTTTATAACTCTTTTTGCAATTACTTCCTTTTTCCCGTCAAGTTTAAGATTTTTAAAGAACGCGGAGGCTTTTGAAACTGAAAGCGCGGTTATTTCAGAAATAGTGGCATCCCCTACCCTGACAGATCTGCTTGCTTTGTTCAATCTTGTGCCAAAGCACTCGGGACAGAGATGGAAGATCATATATTCCCTGATCTCTTCCCTTGTTTGGTTTGAATCGCTTTCAATATATTGCCTTTGCAGTTTAGGGATAATTCCTTCATATGCTTTTGTATAACTGAAACGGCGGTTATTTTGCTCAAAATGAAAATTTATCTGTTCATTTCCTGATCCGTAAAGCAATACCTTCTTAAAATCCTCCGAAAGATCTTTGTACGGAGTATATAAATTAACATTGTAGTGTTTTGTAAGCCCATCAAGAAATTCATTGAACTGAATGGAATTTCTGTTTGCCCAGATTGCGACAGCACCCTGGCGCAAAGAGAGCTCCTTATTGGGGATGATCAGATCGGGGTCAAATTCCGGAGTTGTTCCAAGCCCATCGCATTTAGTGCATGCTCCCTGCGGTGAATTAAAGGAAAAACTTGCTGGTGTGAATTCAGGATAGCTTATTCCACATGTAATGCAGGCAGACTTTTCACTGAAAAGAATCGGATATTCTCCTGAAACATCAACAGTAACGAGCCCATCGGATTGCGACATCGCAAGCTCAAGAGAATCGGCGAGTCTGTTTCTGATAGTTTGCTTTATTACCAGTCTATCAACGATAACATCAATCGTATGTTTTATGTTCTTATCCAGCTTTTGTGCTTCTTCAATTTCATATATCTTACCGTCTATCCTGACTCTAGAGAAACCGTTTTTTCTAAGTTGTTTTATAAGCTTTTCATGAGATCCCTTTTGACCCGAAATCAGCGGAGACAAAATGGTGATTTTGGTTCCCTCGTTCAGAGACATAATTTTATCTGCTATTTGATCAATAGATTGGGCTGTAATCGGTTTTTGGCAGATATAACAATGTGGGTTTCCGGTTGTGGCATAAAGAAGACGGAGATAATCATATATTTCGGTAACAGTCCCAACGGTTGATCTCGGGTTGTGGCTTGCTGTCTTCTGTTCTATAGCAATTGCAGGAGAAAGTCCTTCTATAGTATCGACGTCAGGTTTATCCATACGTTCTAAAAACTGGCGGGCGTAAGTCGAAAGAGATTCAACATATCTTCGCTGCCCTTCTGCATATAATGTATCAAAGGCGAGAGTCGATTTTCCCGAACCTGAAAGTCCTGTGATTACAACAAGCTTGTTCCTTGGAAGATCTACATCGATATTTTTAAGATTATGCTGTCTTGCGCCTCTGACAATTATCTTATCATAAGCCATTAAAAAATCCCTTCATGCCAAGTCGCATTCAAATTCTATCTGCGTTGGCTTCGTCGGTTCTGTCCTCGGCGTATTACATATACGCCTGCGGGAAAACCTCCTTGCCGCCTTGCTATCTTTTTGAATGCAACTTGGTATTATACATCTTTTTGCAAGCAGTTTGCCTGAAAAGCGGCCATTTTTATTGCTGCTATAAGGCTGCCCGGATGGGCATTGCCTTTTCCGGCTATATCATAGGCCGTTCCATGATCAACGGAAGTTCTTACAATCGGAATTCCGAGTGTAGTGTTAACCCCATCTGCAAAATGAACCATTTTGAAAGGGATAAGCCCCTGATCATGGTACATGCAAACTACAGCATCGTAAGTTCCGTTTAATACAGTATAAAATAATGTATCAGGCGGAAAAGGACCTGATACATTAAATCCTTCTTTAGCCGATTTTTCTATAGCCGGCATTATAATATCGTTTTCCTCATTGCCGAATATACCGCTTTCGCCTGCATGCGGGTTAAGACCTGCTACAGCAATTTTTGGTGATTCAACGCCAAAGCGTCTGATAAGAGCTTCTCCTGTAATCTTTATTGTTTTAAAGACATTTTCTATCGAGATGGCATCCGAAACTTTTTTTAGAGGCATGTGGATTGTTACAAGGGATATTTTAAGCCTGTCGCCTGCCATCATCATGATAAAATCTTTGGCGCCTGTACGCTCTGCTATAAGTTCAGTGTGGCCATTATAATTAAATCCTGCCATCTGCATTATTTTTTTATTTATCGGACATGTCACTATTCCGGATAGTTCTCCTTTTAATGCCATGTCGGTCGCTTTAATAACATACTCCACCATTGCTTTACCCGTCTGTATCGTAGGATTTGCCCAGAAAGTTTCATTAAAATCAAGCTCGGAAACACAAAGCAGGTCTATTACACCATGATTATAAATGCCCTGGGAATGGTTTGAAACCCGTTTTAAATCTATTTTGCTTCCTGCAATTTTTTTTGCAGTTGAAATAACCCCCATATCACCTATTACAAGTGGCCTGCATAGTTCATAAAGGGCCGGATTGCTCAAAGCAGATAATATAATTTCAGGCCCGATTCCTGCCGGATCTCCTGCGGTTATTCCTATCAGAGGTTTATTGTTTTTCATGACAATTCCTTTTCAGAACTTTATTGAGATATAGACATTAACAAAACTCTCAATGTTTGAAATTTGGGATTATTCTTTTTTTTTATACTACAGAGCCAATAATTCTTTTTCAACAATTTCCAATGCTATTAACCGTAAAAATTCCACCAAGTCGAATATGCCAAATAATAAAAGGTAATCGAAGAATTTGAGAGATTTTAACAATTGAGCATTGGTGTTTTATTATTAAAAATATATGTTGATATGCCTAAAATATCAGAAAAAAACAAGCAAAGGCAAAAACGATTGAAGGCAAAGGAATTAATTTGCGCCCATAAACTATATTTAATTATTATAAGGAGATATAAATTGTTAACAACTTCTGAAAAAACATTCGGAATTCAGTTTTTATCCGGTTTGACATAGCTCTTTCAATGCATTAAAAAAGCGCCATGTCTAAATTAACAATTCGCATCACCTTGTAACTTACAATCAGTTGTTTTGCAAAAAGTACTCATCAGCAAGCAGGTTAATCGGTTTTTCAACTAAAATTGGGAAAATTATTTTTATGGAAGCTATCTGGAATTCGA
Source organism: Desulfonema limicola (assembly GCA_020723255.1). Classification (GTDB taxonomy): domain Bacteria; phylum Desulfobacterota; class Desulfobacteria; order Desulfobacterales; family RPRI01; genus RPRI01. The sequence goes on from DYJH01000024.1 coordinate 4,968, forward strand.
TCAAGATTGCGATTAAGATGAATATTCCCGAACACTCATACAGAATGTGGATAGAGCCTCTTAAGTTCGGTGGAATTGAAAATGGTGCAATGGTACTAACAGCTCCTAACCATTTTTCTCAGAAAAGAGCTCAGGATAATTATGGCTCTCTAATTCTTTCGGAATTGAAAAAAATTTCAGGAGAATACAGCAGATATATTATAGAAATTTCTGAAAATGGGGAAAAAACCGGATTGGACAAAGTGCAAAATAACATTCAATTACCACTTCCGATAGAAAATATAAAGCCTCATTACGGCAGATTTTTAAGAAGAGATTTCACATTTGATCATTTTGTTGTGGGAGGAAACAATGAATTTGCTTTTTCAGCCTCCCTCTCTCTTGCCGCAAAGAAAAATTCTATGCAGAATTGTCTTTTTTTATTAGCAAAGACTGGAATGGGCAAGAGCCATCTTTCACAGGCAGCAGGGCACCATATTATTTCTCAATACCCATCGGAACGTGTCTATTATCTTACTGCTGAAGATTTCAGCAATGAAATGGTTCAGGCATACAAGACAGATTCAATAGATAAATTTAAAGGAAAATACAGAAAGGAATGCGATATACTTCTTTTGGAAGATGTTCATTTTTTAAGCGGTAAAGAGCGAACCCAGATCGAACTTGCCTTGACTCTTGACACACTTCTTGATGCCGATAAGAAAATCATATTTTCAAGCTGTTATCTTCCAAATGATATCCCTAAGCTGAACGATAAACTAAAATCCCGCTTTTCTTACGGAATTATTTCGGCTATTGAGCCCCCTAATTTCAGGACAAGGGTAAGAATACTTCAAAAGAAAATGCTTTCAAACGGTTACAAGATAGAGGAAGAAGTAATTAATTATCTTGCAAGTGAGCTGACAGAAGATGTGCGTCAGCTTGAAAGCGGACTTATAGGTGTTACAGCAAGATCATCACTTATGGGATTACCCATAGATCTTGAACTTGCTGAAAGTGTGGTCAAAAATATAACTCAAAGGAAAAAGAACATCACAATCGACGTAATAAAAAAACTTGTTTGCAAATATTTTAATATTTCTTTAAGCGATATGACATCCAATTCCCGTAAACAGGCATTTATGCGTCCGAGACAGATTGCAATTTATCTTGCCCGCCGATATACGGACTCACCGTTGCAGACAATCGGAAAAAGTTTTAACAAATATCATGCAACCGCTCTCCATTCAATAGGAGTAATTGAAAGAAGTATAAAAGAGAACGGTTCTTTAAAGAAGCAGGTTGAGCTTTTTTGTCAGAAACTTGAGTCCGGTAATTTCTAAATGATCTTTAAAGATTCTGCATATAAAAAGATTGAGGATATAGTTGGTTCCGAATATTGCAGCAGAGCAAAGGAAGAAACTGTTTGTTATTCCTATGATGCTTCAGCAAGCGGATATTATCCGGATGCTGTGGTATTTCCGGGAAACACAAGCGAAGTTTCGAGCATATTAAAACTTGCCTGCATAGAGGGTTTTTTTGTTATACCGCGCGGTTCCGGTTCAGGAATGACCGGAGGATCTGTGCCTGTTATGGGAGGAGTGGTTATTGCCATGAACCGCTTCAACCGTATAATCGAAATTGATACTGACAATTTTACTGCATCAGTTGAACCGGGAGTTATTACTGCACAATTTCACAGGGAGGTTGAAAAACTAAATCTGTTTTATCCACCGGATCCATCAAGTTCGGAATTTTCAACTTTAGGAGGAAATCTTGCAGAATGCGCAGGGGGGCCAAGAGCTGTAAAATACGGCGTAACGCGCGACTACGTGCTTGGTCTTGAGGCAGTACTTCCAACCGGAGAAGTGATTAAGACAGGCGTAAAAACAGCCAAGGGTGTTGTAGGATACGATTTGACTCGTCTTTTTATAGGATCTGAGGGAACTCTTGGAATAATCACGCAAATAACTGTAAAGCTTTTACCCCTTCCTGACTCGGTAGAAACCATAACCGCATCTTTTTTTGAGCTTGAAAAAGCGGCCGGAACCGTTTCAGAAATCATAAGACAAGGAATTGTTCCAAGAACTATTGAATTTATGGACAAGGAATCCATAAAATGCGTTGAAAAATATCTTGATACAAGTATAGCTGTTAATGCCTCAGCATTGCTCATAATAGAAGTGGATGGACGATCAGATGAAGTTAAATCATCTATAATACGGCTTAAGGAGCTTTGTATAGAGACAGGGGCGAACGATGTAAGAATTGCCGGGTCAAAAGAAGAGACCGCTTTAATCTGGAAAGCCCGCAAGGCGGTATCACCGGCATTGTTTACCTATGCTCCCGATAAAATAAATGAAGACATCGTTGTTCCGCGGAGCAAAATTCCGGATATGGTTAGAAAGATTAATTCTATAAGAATTAAAACCGGTTTGACTATTGCAAGTTTTGGACATGCTGGCGACGGGAATATACATTTTAACATAATGCTTGATAAAAAAAACAGGGAGGAATTGAAAAAGGCCGAAGCCGCTGTTGAAGAATTATTTGATTATACCATTGAACTTGGAGGAACGATTTCAGGAGAGCATGGCATAGGCATTACAAAGGCAGCGTATATGACAAAAGAGATAGGCCCTGTTGAAATTGAACTTATGAGAAATATAAAAAAACTCTTTGATCCCAAAGGAATACTAAATCCCGGCAAAATTTTTAGCGAACACTGATATCAGGAAAAGAGGTGGCATAATGTTTAAGATGATTATCTGTATTTCTACTTGTATTGTTCTTATTGTATCAGTTCTTACCTTCAATGCAAATGCTTGTTTGCTGGATCCTACCGTTGGAGCTAGAGCTACCGGCATGGGATCCGCTGTAGTAGCCAATCCAAATGACCCTCTTAGCGCATTTTATTATAACACTGCGGGTCTGGCCGATATTAAAGGAACCCATTTTGAAATAGGCGCGGGTTATGCTGATTTCAAATTACGATACCAAAATTTTCAGGGCTACGATGAGCATAACACTTCAGCAGCTTTTGTTCCAAATTTCAGCTATTCCACCGATTCCGCAGGTCCCGTAATTTTAGGCATTAGTGCCTTCAGCAGTCTTGGCGTAGGTTATAAATTCAAAAAAGATCCTGCACATGGGATTACCAGTGATATAGACTCCACAGCAGGAGTATTGTTTCTTACCCCTGGTATTGCATATAAGTTAACTCCTAAGCTTGCTGTTGGCTTGCAATTGAATATTGGATATGGACTCACTGAAGCGAAAACACCCGTTTCAGGCAGTGTGTTGGATGTTGAAGCCGATGGCACCGGCTTTGGAGCATCTCTTGGCATGATTTATAACTATACTGAATCATTAAATTTAGGCATAAGCTGGCGTTCTCCGATGCATGTATCTCAGAAAGGAGATGCCAAAATCGGAGGCGGCAAATATGATTTTGATGTTGATATTTACAGCCCTCAGACACTTGCTGCCGGTATCGGATATAAAATTACCCCCAATTTTCTTATTACCGGATCTGTAAAGTGGAGTGACTGGTCATACTTTGACAAATCAACATCAACTTTAAACAATGTTAAGCAGCCATTTGCAAAAAACTCAAGAGATGGTTTCAGATATGCATTAGGCTGCGAATATACAGTTAATGATTTATTAACTTTACGCGCAGGCTTTCTTTACGATCCATACTCCATAAAAGAAGAATGGATTTCACCTACGTTAGCTGATGCCACATTTTACAATCTGGCAATCGGCTCAACCTTTACTATCGAAAAGTTTAAAATAGATTTATTTCTGTCCGGATCAACCATCAAATCCAGAAAGGTCACAAACTCTCAAACAGGCTATCCCGGAAAATATGAAGGATATACTTTCCCATTTGCAGGTATAGATGTGTCTTATGTTTTTTAATATGATATGCGTTTCATGCAAATCTTATAACCAACGTGTGTAAATACACCCGACGATTTATCTGCGATCCAGAAAACGTGAAGCAAGGCAAAGCCCCGAAATTGTTTTGCTGTCTCTAATTTCTCCGCTTGTGATCATTTCCATAACGTCATCAAGTTTTAATTTGTGGACTTTCAGTATTTCATCTTTGTCAAGATTTTGCTTTGCCTCAACAAGTTCGGTCGCAAGAAATATATGAATACGCTCGTCGGAATAACCGGGGACAGGTACAATTTCGGTTAATTTTTGCATTTTATTTGCTCTGTAACCGGTTTCTTCGATAAGCTCTCTTTTTGCGCATTCAATAGGAACTTCACCAGACGCAAGAACGCCGGCAGGAATTTCCCATATAAAACCACCGACTGCATACCTGTATTGTTTGACCAATATTATTTCATTGCCATCCAATAAGGGAACTATAGCCGATGCGCCGGGGTGACGGATCACATCTATATTCGTTGTCAGACCGTTTGACAGTGTGACATTATCAGAAAAAAAACTAAATACTTTACCCTTATAAATATTTATGCTGCTGTTTAATTTTGCAGACATTTTCTCTCCTATATCAAGTAGTAAGCTTTAGGTTTTAGGTATGGGGAGCTTCAATTTATAACCGACAGGATTTCATTTCCGGGGACTTCGCCTTCTCTTATGATAACCGGAAATTCTCCCGTAGCGTCAACTACTGTAGAACCTATACCGCCTTTAAGCTTGCCGGCATCAATTATCAGATCAACTTTTTCCATTATTTCAGAATCAATATCCGATATGCGAAAGCAACCCGGGGCTCCCGATAAATTTGCGCTTGTTCCTGTTATCGGCGATCCAACAGCCTTTACAAGAGCCAGAGCAACAGGATGGCCCGGCTTCCGTATGCCTATTTTTCCGATTCCTGCCGAAAGATTTGCCGGAACAGCGTTAACTGCTTCAAGTATGACTGTGACTCCGCCCGGCCAGAACTTTTCCATAATCTGTTTAGCCATTGGAGTAACATCTTTTACAATGCAGGAAATCATAAGATAACTGTCCACAAGAACAAGCAGCGGTTTTTTTTCTGCACGTCCCTTTATTTCAAACACTTTTTCAACCGCTTTTTCATCATAAGCATCGGCAGCAAGACCATAAAGGCACCTTGCAGGAAATACTACTACTCCACCGCTTCTTATAACAGATGCCGCTTTTCTGATTAGCTCCGGCTCGGGTTTCTCCGGATCAATTTTTATGATTTTATCTGAAATTCTCAAGTTTCTTTGCTTTCTTTTCAACCTGAGCAGCCATTTCTTTCTTGAAGGCATCTATCATGGCGGAAAGCGCCGGGTCTGAAATTGCGAGAATCTGCACTGCAAGAATCCCGGCATTTCTAGCGCCGGATTTTCCTATGGCAACAGTTGCCACAGGCACTCCAGGAGGCATCTGGACGGTTGATAATAATGAATCAAGCCCTGCAAGGCACGATGAATCTATAGGAACTCCGATTACGGGAAGAGAAGTATGCGCTGCGAGCACTCCTGCAAGATGCGCTGCATGACCGGCGCCTGCAATTATTGCTTTGATTCCCCTCTGCCTTGCGCCCAAAGCAAGATTAGCAGCTTTTTCCGGGGTTCTGTGGGCTGACGCCACAGTAATTTCAAATGGAATGCCGAATTTCTTCAACACGGCAACAGCTTCCTCCATCACTTCATAATCAGAATCGCTTCCCATTACAATCGAAACCACAGGAAGCGCTTTAATCCGTTTCACAGCCTTATGCCCTATATCTGTTCTGAACTGGACGCCATTCCAGCTTATTTTTAATACTGCCCGGTATGCTTTATCAATTGCTAAAGACACGGTATCGCCGATAGCCGTTACCCCGAGCACACGTCCGCCGTTTGCAACTACAGCACTGTCTTTAATTGCTGTACCCGCATGAAACACAATTACATCTTTTATGCGGGCGGCATCTTCAAGCCCTTTTATCGGTATCCCTTTTTTATAAGCGCCCGGATACCCGCCTGATGCCATGACAACGCAAAGCGATGCTCTCTCATCAATTTCTATATTGCACTTATTAAGCCTTTCTTCTATTACGGCTTCCATTATCGGAATTATGTCGCTTTTTATCCTGACCAAAAGGGCCTGCGCTTCCGGGTCGCCGAATCTGCAGTTAAACTCTAAAACCATGATTTTATCATTGTCAATCATGAGCCCGGCATATAAAATCCCCTTGTAAGGCCTTCCTTCCTCAGCCATAGCCCGGACAGTAGGCATCATGATCTCTTCCATGATCTTTTTATGAATATATCTGTCAACAATAGGGGCAGGCGAATAAGCGCCCATTCCGCCGGTATTCGGACCTTTATCGTTATCAAAGATCGGCTTGTGATCCTGTGAAGACGGAAGAGGAAGAACGGTTTTACCGTCAGTAAATGCAAGAAACGACACCTCTTCCCCGGTAAGAAGCTCTTCAATTACAACTCTTTTGCCTGCCTCGCCGAAAGAACGTTTTATCATTATGTCGTCAAGCGCCTCTATCGCCTGTTTTTCTGTTGAGCATACGACAACTCCCTTTCCGGCTGCAAGCCCGTCTGCCTTGACAACACAGGGAGCTTTGGCTTTGCGGATATAGTTTTCCGCTATCTTGTAGTTTGAAAATATTTTGCCGGAAGCAGTGGGTATGCCGTATTTCATCATCAGTTCTTTCGAAAAGCATTTGCTTGACTCCAATTCAGAAGCTTTCATGGAAGATCCGAAAATTTTCAAACCGGCTTTTTCAAATAAATCTGTTATACCATTTGAAAGAGGAGCTTCCGGACCCACAACTGTCAGCGATATCTTCTCTTTTTCAGCAAATGCGAGAAGACCGTTAACATCATCCGAACTAATGGGAATACACTCCGCAAGACCGGCTATACCGGCATTTCCCGGCGCACAAAATATTTTTTTTACCTTTGGACTCTGCGCTATTTTCCATACAAGCGCATGCTCTCTTCCTCCGCCTCCAACTACCAATACTTTCATAAAAACCTCCGGCACAGAGCTTTATTTTAACACCTTGTCTAACGCATGCTTTCTTGGATTATCTTATCGATAATCGCCTGTTTTTTCTCCTCAAGATCTTCTCTGCTGATAACGGCTCCTTTTAAACCTCCGTTTAATGCAATTTCGGAAAGATAACATTTATTGTCAGCAGTTACCATTATATCTATATGCGCAAAAGGGAACTTGCCCCTTTTCATAACGGCTTTGCAGAAACTCTTTTTATCTTCATCAAGTGCAAACGGGCTGCTTTTTCCGCCTGCTGCCATATTCATTCTGAAATTATCAGGATTATACCGGGTATATGATTCAATATAATCTCCCGCCACTATCACACGAATATCGGTAAAGTTTTCAATAAAAGGCTGCAAGATGAAAGGATAAGACGAGTCCGACATAGACATAAAACTGTATAGAATTTCTATCGAATCCCATTTTCTTATTCCAAATCCGCAATGCATGCGGTCTTGTTTTGTAATCACAAATCCTATTTTATGCCTGTTGTAACAGCTGACTGCATCTATAAGATCTCTCCTTCTTAAAATGGCGCGGGTATCGGGAATCATCCGGTTATTCAAAAAAAGCGCCTGCACAACTTTAGAGCCGCTGATAATCTGGGAAAGTGGAGAAGGGACACATAGCACACCCCTTTCAATAAGATCGATCAGCAAAAACTGCTTCATCCTGTCGGCGCCGACTATTCCGGCAAATATATCGCCAGATCCGATATCTTCATAATTATCCATTAACTCTTTTATGCTTGATATTATCAATTACCCGCCTTTCTGTCTTTTGCTTTTACGCGCCCTTCAATGCCAAGCTCGATAAGCTTATCAATAAGTTCTGTGAAAGATATCCCGGCGGCTTTTGCTGCTAAGGGCAAAAGGCTTGTTGCAGTCATACCCGGAATAGTATTTGTTTCAAGAACATAAATCTCTTTTCCGGAAAGTATCATATCGGTCCTGCTGTATCCCTTGCAAAAAAGGGCTTTGTGAGCCATTTTTGCATAGATTTGCGCTTTTTCCGCCAAGTCTTCATCAATTGCGGCAGGGCATATCTCTTTGGTTGCCCCGGCCTTGTATTTTGCATTGTAATCAAAAAAGCCGAAACTTTTGTCAGGAATTATTTCTACAATCGGCAAAGACTCAAGTTTGTCATTTCCTATAACTCCTCCGGTAATCTCAATGCCTTCTATAAAAGTTTCAACCAATACTGCATCATCGGAAGAAAAAGCCGCTTTAACAGAATCATTAAATGATTCTTCCGATTTTACTACTGAAACTCCGATACTGGAGCCTCCTGAAACAGGCTTTATAATAAGTTGAGAACCGAGGCGTTTCTCACAGGTTTTGTATTCAAGTATATCATCTTTTTCTATTACAATATAAGGAGGAACCGGAATCCCTGATTTTTCATAAAGCTGCTTTGAAGCAAACTTATTCATGGCTATTGCGCTTCCTAAGACGCCTGAGCCTTGATATGGAATGCCAAGGAGATCAAGAAGTCCCTGGATAGTGCCGTCTTCACCAAAATGCCCGTGAAGTACAATTAGCGCAAAATCTATATTAGATGAATCAGATATGAGGCGCAAGAGTTCCGATTCGGGATCATAACGTATTACATCATATTTAATTTTATCTAACGCTTCATAAACCTGATCGCCGCTCTTTCTGGATACCTCCCGCTCACCCGATATTCCGCCTGAAATAAGCGCTATTTTAAGTTTTTTCACAAATTATAAACCCTATTTATGTCAATTCCCCTCACACTGATCCTCTCTCCCCAAGGGGCGAGGAAAATCTCCCCTGCCTTGAGGGAGGGAACTAAGGGGAGAGCGAATTATGGCAATTTATATAAGTCATCAATTATTTTTTAGCGATCCGGTTGACCAGCTTTTCAGCATAGATTTCAGTCTCTTCGAATAAAATAGAAGTATTTCGCATAAGATTAAGTTTCATTTTCATAAAATTCAGTTTTTTTAAAACCCGGTATTTTTCGGAGGTATCTTCCATACCGGCAAGCAGTTCTTCAGTATTTACAATCTCTTTTTTAAGCTCAATTTCAGGCGGTAAATAGTCGGCGTTTTTTAATATCTTATAGGCGATGCGAAGATCCTCCGGAACCGAACCTGACTCTTCAAAATCAAGGGGCTGTCCTTTTCCGGAAAGATTATCAAACTCTCCTTTTCGCTGGGCATCCAATATTCTTTCTTCAACAATTTTATAAAAACCGGGTATCATTGCTTAATCAACTCTCTGATGTTTTTAGAATATAGGTATTGATCATTTCATTAAAAATTCACCGCTAAAATTTGACTCACCCTTTAAAATGAAGGCATATATTTCGCTTATACCCGATAGACCTCATTTCCCTTTATTAGCGCAATTTTATAGCATATTACAAATATTGCAGTCAATAAAGATACTTCATAAAAATGATTACCGAATTGCCTCTGTTGGCCGCTCTCATGACATTTCCCATCCGCTCTTTTTCAGGCTTAGATCGCCATCTTTTGGGCACCTTCCAAGTATCCGGCTTTAAAATAAGCCTTATATTGTTTAACATACTGCCGCAAGATTCTTTGTAAGGGCGATTCTATGATTGACGCAGGAAGGTATGGGAAACATCAATATCCTTCAGGCATTACCCTCAAAATGTGTCGGTTCATCCCCACGGGTGTAAAGAAAAGATAATTATGGTATCTCTTTTTTCACCATCTCCATCCAAATCATCGCCGTGAGCCTTGCGTCATCCAGAGCCCGGTGCAGATGCAGGTTTTCCGGCAAATCGCCCAAAACGTGCTTTGCGACGGTATGAAGTTTATGATTCGGCAACATAGGAAAGCGTTTCCTGCTCATTTTCAAGGTGCACAAGTATCCATTGATCAAACCAAGCCCAAGACGAGAAAGCTCATATCTTAAAAAACCGATGTCAAATACGGCATTATGGGCAACAAGCGTGCTTTTTGAAATGAATTTTAGAAAATCGGGGAAAATCTCTTCGGGAGTTGGTTTTCCTGACAGCATCTCATTTGTTATGCCGTTGACTTTTTGAGCTTCTTTTGAAATAGCTTTACCGCAATTAATAAGACTTTTAAACTCAGAAATCATGCTGCCCTTTTCGATAAGAACAGCGCCGATTTCAATAATTCTTGCTCCGTGCTGCGGGTTAAAGCCGGTGGTCTCAACATCAAAAATCACATATTTATCTGAATTCAATAATATTTTATATACTGTATTTGATGTCGCTGAATTATGAAATGGTGGCGATGCAGGGATTTGAACCCCGGACACTGCGGATATGAGCCGCATGCTCTGACCAACTGAGCTACATCGCCAGATTTTGAACCGGCCTTCTACCAGCTCGCTTTGTTTAAGTCAAGCTGAAATCGTTTTCTTTTTCTATTCTTTAATGGAGCTTTCAGCCTCCACAACAAACTCATCCAAAGCAGATGAAGGATTTTCAAATATAACCATAAACGGAACTGTAGCTCCGGGCTTTATATGCATATTTGATTTTTTATCTCCGAGTCTGCTTTGTAATCTTCTTTTAATTACAACCGGATCAAGATCCGACAACTCCTGCTGGGATAACTCATTACCGCAATAAACGGATTCGGCTTTAAAAAGCACTTTACCTTTTGTAAAGATTTTACCTATCAGCTTAATTTGACTTATTGGATGTCTGTAATCATTTCTTACTCTGCCTGTAATTACAAAAAGAGTTCCGGATTTGGTATCAATAAAATCTCCCTTAAGAGTATAAGGCACCGGCGTTATATTTAAATTTCCTTTTTGATCAACTTTTGATGTTATGTATTCACTGATAAAAGGAATCTTAAGGCCAAAAGCATTGTAATATATAAAAACGCCCGAACCAATAATCAAAACAAAAATAACGGCAAAAATTAGCAAATACTTGCTGAAGAACTTCTTTTTTATCTGAGGCGGCATAACCTTGCCCGGTTCTTTTTTTTCACTTTGAGCTTTTCCTGTAGCGGTAACGCCAATTATGTCCTTCTCTACTGCTACTGTATCCTGAAATTTGTTTATATCAAACTTTTCCATTTTCTTGAGATACTCTTCAGGCTCAACTTCATCAGCCCGGACACCAAGCTTCATATCATCCATGGCAATAGTATCCGACAAATAATCCGGATGCTCTTTTTCTGAGGGCTCATCTGCTTGCAAAGACAATTCAAGGTTCTCATTTGAAAGTTCTTTGGCCGGTTCATCCGCAATCTTTTCTGTTTCAAGCATCTTTTCCAAATCGGAAAAATCAAGTTCATCATCTCCCAAAGCGGCTGTTTCTTCAAATTTAATTTCTTGCCGGCTATCTGAATGTAGATCTATATCCAAAGATAATTCAGCAGTCTCTTCGGATGGATTAACAACCGATTCCTCTGCGTCTGTTTCAGTATCAAGAATTTTTTCCAAATCGGAAAAGTCCAGCTCCTCAGAATCGTCTTCGCTCTTTTGTCCGGCTGATTTTAGCTCAGAGTCAAAACTGAGTTCAGACGTAATGCCGCCTGTTTTATCGGCGTATTCCTGGGAATCTGTTGCTTCTTCAAAATCAGCCATCATTTCCAAATCGGAAAAATCCAGCTCTTCAGAATCCTTATTTTTTAATATCTGAGGTTCCAGATCACTCTCAAAATCAAGTTTTAATTCTCTTGAATCTTCTTCTACTTCCTCAATATCCGTATCTTCAAAATTATCAATCGCCTCATCTATTTCGGAAAGATCAATTTCCTCGGTATCACTGAATTTAAATTTATCTTCAGTGACTTCGGACAAAAGGTTATCAAAATTGATTTCACCGTTTTCAAGCATCTTTTCAAGCTCAGAAAAATCTATATCTTCTGAATCTAAAAGTTTAGGCTCTTTTTCGCCATCATCTGCGGAAATGTTCGTTGAAGCTATTTCTGCCTTTTCCATACTTTCACTTAGATCTGAAAAGTCAAGCTCTGCTTCCTCAGACAGATTTACCCCTTTATTTCTTTCCGCAACTTCTTGAATATCAGGTTCTTTTGCATCTTCTTCTTTTTGTTCAACAGAATCATCGACTTCGACAATGCTCGTATCTTTGGAATCAGACACAGGCAAAGCTTCTGTCTTTATTTGAGCAATATCAATCTCCTGCTCTTTGATAACCTCTGAAAGATTTTGTTCCTCCACTATAACGGGTGGATATACCATAAAAATATTTTTACATTTTGAGCACCTGGCTTTTGATCCCGATTTTTTTACTCGTTCATCTTCCAAGTTAAAACTGGTATTACAGTTCTCACAGGCAACTATCATGGCATACCCCCCGCTTAAAGTTTGAGCTGGTAAATTTCAGGCAGATACCGGTATTTTTCGGCATAATCAAGTCCATAACCAACAAGGAATCCGCTTTTAACCACATGGCATGAATAATCTGTTTTAATATCAGCCTCTCTGCGTTCAAGCTTATCCAGCATAGCACAAATTTTTATGCTCTTTGGATCGAAAGCTTTTAAATAGTTGACAAGATAAGCCAAAGTTTTGCCGGTATCAACTATATCTTCAACTATCAGGACATTCTTGCTTTTTATATCAATACTAAGTTCTTTGGTCAAATTTATCTTGCCGGAACTGCTGGTGTCGGAACCATAACTTGAAGCACATATAAAATCAATCTCAACAGGAATTGTAAGGCATCTCATGAGGTCGGACATAAAAACGAAGGCGCCTTTTAAAATACCGATAAGAACAAGTTGTGAATCTCTATAATCATCTGAAATTTTGCGGGCTACTTCAACAACCTTTGCGTATATGACATCTTTTGTTAAAACAGGTATAAGTTCATGCATATGTTGATCCGAAGCAACCCTGAAAAAATGATGTAAACAATAACCTTTTGTAGCTTTCTATTACATTTTACATGCCTTCCTGTCAATTGATTTAATTCGTTATATGCCGGTTGCTGCAAGTTTTTCCACCAATTCTTTCTGTTCGAAACTCAGAGTTTTCGGTATAACGATATTAATGGAAACATATAAATCGCCTGTTTTCTTCCCATGCATTTGAGGAAGTCCATGTCCGGCAAGGCGCATTTTTGTTCCATGTTTTGTACCGGGTGGTATTTTAAGGTTCAATTCCTTGCCCTCAACTGTGGGAACAGATATTTTTGTTCCAAGAAGGGCTTCGGTCAGTTTAACACTTTTATCAATATAAAGGTCATATTCTTTCACAGCATATAATGGGTTATCCAAAGCCTTTGCCAGTATATAAAGATCACCAGGCTCTCCGCCATACGGACCCGGTTCTCCCTTGCCGGCAAGACGCAATTTCTTGCCTGTTATCATTCCTTTCGGTATTTTAACGGTGATCTTCTCCGAACGCTTGCCATGGCTGAAACTTACAACCTTAGTTGCGCCTTTAGCAATCTCTTCCAATGTTAAAGGAAGTTCATATATCAAATCCTGACCTTGAGCCTGCTGCTGATATGCGGCATAATCTCCGAATGGGGAACCTCCTCCGAAAGTAGTGCGCCTGCCGCCTCCCCTGCCGGAAAAAGCGCCTCCGCCGATGCCGAATTCTCTTAGAATATCATTGAAATCGAACCCCTTGAAAATATCTTCCTGTGTATATTTCTGGTTAAAAGCGGCGGATCCGAATTCATCATATTGTTTTCGTTTTTCTTTATCGCTTAAAACTGCATAAGCTTCACTGATTTTCTTGAATTTTTCTTCGGCGCTTTTATCACCCTTTGCATGGTCGGGGTGGTATTTCATAGCAAGCTTTCTGTATGCCTTCTTGATCTCTTCCTCGGTAGCATTCTTATTGACGCCAAGCTCTTTATAGTAATTGGTCTCGGCCATATAGATTCCCTTTTTTTATTGTTTAAGTTAAATATTCTGTAAAATAATCAAATAACAATATTAATTTATTATAATAAGGTTAAAGCAAAAACCTGTCAAGAATCATACAATAATTTACCAGATCAAGATCTTATTTTAACGCTTGCTGTCCACGTTCAAAAGCCTTGATTGCTATCATAAGTACGGAAACAGCAGCCGGAGTCATACCGTCAACTCTTGAAGCCTGGCCAAGAGAAGCAGGTTTTATTTCGGTCAGTTTTTCTTTAAGTTCGTTTGACAAACCATGAACAATTGAAAAATCAAAGCCCGCATTAATTTTTATTTTTTCCAGATTCTTGAACTTTTCAATTTCTTTTTGTTGCCTTTCAATATAACCTTCATATTTAATTTCTATTTCAACCTGTTTAGTTGTTTTTGGATCTATGTTTTCAAAATCACCGGCAAGATTTCTTACAGCGCTATAATCAAGTTGTGTTCTTTTCAATAGCTGATCAAGATAGACTCCGCTTGTTATAGGATTTGTGCCCCGGCTTTCCAAAAAACAATTTACTTCTTTTGACGGCTTTATAATTATGCCTCTGATCCTGTTTAATTCGGCATCTATTTGCTTCTTGCGTTCATTCAATTCTTTAATTGCATCATCATCAACAAGACCCAGCTCATGCCCTGCCTTCATAAGCCTCAAATCTGCATTGTCTTCGCGCAACATGAGCCTGTATTCCGCTCTTGAGGTAAACATCCGGTAAGGTTCACGGGTTCCTTTTGTGATAAGATCATCAACCATTACAGCCATGTAGGCCTGCGATCTGTCGAGAATAAAGGGAGGTCTTTTTTGAACAAAACATGCGGCATTTATCCCCGCCCATAAGCCTTGGGCCGCTGCTTCTTCGTAACCGGAAGTTCCGTTAATCTGGCCTGCAAGAAAAAGTCCTGAGATCAGTTTTGTTTCAAGAGTCTGTTTGAGCTGAACAGGGTTTATATAATCATATTCAATAGCATAAGCAGGTCTTATTATTTCAGCCTCTTCCAGCCCTTTAACCGATCTTACAAGCTGAATCTGTATTTCAATGGGGAGACTGTTGCCGAGACCGCTTGCATATATTTCATCAGTATCAAGCCCTTCCGGCTCTAAAATTACATGATGAGTTTCTCTGCCCGGAAATTTTACAACTTTGTCTTCAAACGACGGGCAATATCTTGCCGAAACTCCTTTGATTATTCCGCCATACAATGCGGAAGATCCAAGGTTACTCAACACTATCTCACGGCTTCTTGAGTTCGTATGACCCATGTAGCTGGGCATCTGAGGCAATATAATTCTGTTTGTAAAAAATGAAAACGGCGTCGGGTTGCACTCCGAATCCTGTCTGTCAAATGCATTAAAATCGATAGTTGTTTTCTTTAATCTTGGAGGCGTTCCTGTTTTCATCCTTCCAAGATTAAACCCAAGTTCTTTCAGATTTCCAGCAAGGCTGTATGAGGCAAACTCTCCTGCTCTTCCCGCTTTCATGGAGTTAGAACCGATATGAATAAGTCCGCTTAAAAAAGTGCCTGTAGAAAGCACTACTGCTTTTGCCGGATAGCAAAAACCTGTATAATCCATAATACCGGCAAGTTCCCCGTTTTCCACAATAAGGCGTTCAACGAAAACCTGCTTCAGATCCAGACAAGTCTGTTTTTCAACAACTGCCTTCATAGCCGTATGATACCGTAATTTGTCGTTCTGTGTTCTGGATGAATGTACGGCAGGTCCTTTTCTTGTGTTCAGCGTTCTGTATTGAATAGCGCTCTTATCGGCAATACGCGCCATTTCCCCGCCAAGCGCATCTATTTCTTTTACAAGCTGGCCTTTAGCCATTCCTCCGATAGAAGGGCTGCAAGGCATTGCAGCAAGCTTGTCGAGATCTATCGCAACAAGAAGCACACTGCAGCCCATTCTTGCTGCGGCAAGAGCGGCTTCACATCCGGCATGTCCGGCTCCGACTACAATAATGTCATAATTTTTAGGATAAAAGCTCATTTGTTAAAATATTTACCTTCCATTTTTATTTTCAGTATATATAATTGTATTCAAATCAAATCAAGACGGGAATCAAAATTTTGAAGAGCAGATATTACGATTTAAATACCTATTTCAGAAATATTTTCGGGTGCAGGGTGCAAAAAATTACTGTTGATGCGGGGCTTACCTGCCCCAACAGAGACGGCACAACTTCAACCGGAGGCTGTATTTATTGCAATGCGCAGGGCTCCGGCACAGGCGCTCATGCAAAAGGGCTTTCCATAACACAGCAGCTCACAGAAGGAAAAGCCGCTCTTTCAAAAAGATACCAAGCGGAAAAATTCATAGCTTATTTCCAGTCATTTTCGAACACCTATGCTTCTTGTGAAAAGCTTAAAAGCTTTTATGATGAAGCATTGTCAGTTGAAAATATTGCAGGCCTTTCAATTGGAACAAGGCCAGACTGCATCAATGAATCCGTGCTTGAGCTTCTCGAAAACTATGCAAAAAAATATCTCATATGGATTGAATACGGATTGCAATCTGCACATTATGAAACACTTTTGCTGATAAACAGAGGACATAATTATAAATGTTTCGAAAATGCCGTGAATGCTACCAAAGAAAGAGGAATAAAAATTTGCGCTCATGTCATCCTCGGTCTTCCCGGAGAAGGAAAAATACATATGCTTGAAACGGCAAAAGCATTGGCAAAGCTTGAAATAGACGGAATCAAAATTCATCTTCTGTATGTTGTTAAAGGCACAAAAATGGAAGATCTTTATTTAAGCGGAGGATACAGATGCCTTGAACAGGATGAATATGCACAGCTTGTATGCGATTTTCTGGAACTTCTCCCGGAGGATATGGTAATTCAGCGCCTCACAGGAGATCCTCACCGAAACGAACTGGTAGCACCCCTTTGGTCTTTAGAAAAATCGAAAACCCTCTTTCTGATCAAAACCATTCTTGAAAAAAGAAATTCATGGCAGGGAAAATTTCATTAACTTGTCACTTTTAACACATCATTTAACACGTTACCCAATGCAATGGGATCAAAAGGCTTGGGCATCATGCCTTTGAAACCATATTCACGAAAATTTGACATAATCGGATCATCAGAGTAACCGCTGGAAACAACAGCCTTTACTTCAGGATCTATCTCAAGCAATATCTTTATCACATCCTTTCCTCCCATACGACCGGGAATTGTCAAATCCAGGATGACTGCATCATAGGGTTTTCCGGATTTCCGGGCTTTCCTATACAACTCAACCGCTTCAACGCCATCCTTTGCGAAATCTGCTTCATACCCCAGCGTCTCCAGCATCTCTCCCATCATTATCGTTAAATATTTATCATCATCCATTACGAGTATTTTGCCCTTGCCTGTTGTTAAGAGGGCAGGTTCTTCTTTCGCCTGAATTTCTTTGGATGAAGCAGGCAGGTAGATGTAAAATGTGGTTCCGGAACCCTGACTGGAGTTTACCGATATGTGTCCGGCGTGCTTTCTGATAATGGAATAGGCTGTTGCAAGTCCAAGACCTCTCCCTGTCTGCTTTGTTGAAAAATAAGGATCGAATATCTTTGAAATGTGCTTTTCGGCTATACCCATCCCCTGATCCTTGATGGTGATCATGACGTATCTACCCTGCTTGACAGGCAGACCATTTCTCTCCTCTATTACTTTGTTCTCGGCACAAATCTCTATGACTCCTCCCTCCGGCGTAGCCTGGTTTGCATTTATAACTATATTATTGAAGACCTGACTTATCTGCCCGGCATCGGCCTCAACCGGCCAGAGATCTTTTGCTATCGAAAAATGGCACCTCGATTTTGAGCCGGTCAATACAAAGCGGGAAGACTCTTCCAGAATATTTGCAATTGAAGAAACTTCCTTTACCGGCATTCCCCCTTTGGCAAAAGTCAATAACTGCATTGTCAGCGCCCTTGCCCTCATAGAAGCAGCTTCTGCCGCGCTCAGAAGATCAAATATTTTATGGTCGGATTTTATCTTCATCTTGGCAAGGGAAATATTTCCTGAAATAACCGTCAGCATATTATTGAAATCATGAGCTATGCCTCCAGCGAGAATCCCGACGGATTCAAGTTTCTGAGCCTTCAAAAGATCTTCCTCCGTCCGCTTGCGCGCTGTGATGTCATCGAACACAACAACGAAATACTCCTTACCCGGAGAATAGACCGAGAGGTCAAACCACATGCTCATGGCGGTGACGAAGAACTCGAAACGTTCGGGCAGGCCGGTCAAGGCCACCCGTGCAAACCGCTCGAACAAATCAGGATCGGCTTCGCGGATGCCCGGAATGACCTCGGAAACCTTCTTTCCGACAACATCCTTCAATCCCGTCTGGGTTTGGAATGCGTCGTTGACGGAAAGGTAAACGAAGTCCTGCGGTCGGCCGTCCTCGAAAAGCATCCGGCAATACGCGAATCCCTCCACCATGTTTTCAAAAAGCGTCCGATAGCGCGTCTCGCTCTCGCACAGCGCCGCTTCTCTTCTCTTTAAGGATTCAGCCATATTATTGAAGGCCTTTGCAAGTTCCCCTATTTCATCTTCTGTCTCAACAGGCACCTCCTCGACCACCCCTTCCGTTCCGAGGAGTTTAGCGCTTTCAGTTAATCTGTTAAGCGGTTTTGTTATCC
Organism: Desulfonema limicola; assembly: GCA_020723255.1. GTDB lineage: Bacteria > Desulfobacterota > Desulfobacteria > Desulfobacterales > RPRI01 > RPRI01. The sequence goes on from DYJH01000024.1 coordinate 23,441, forward strand.
CCTTTATCAAGATGTATGTAACTCCGGAACCAATTATCAGGAAGATAATCCCCATCAGGATACTCTTAAACAATATTTCATTGAGCTGCTTATTCAGCATCTCCTTATCCATCGTTATTTTGACAAATCCAATGGGACGGTCATTTTTCTGAAGAGAATCCTTAACAAAAAACATAGATTCCTCCACAAGGTGACCGGTACTTGAGATTACGGGCGCCCAGAATTCTAAATGGCTCTTATCATCAAGGTAAAAGGGGGAGAGAGACTTCCTCATTTTCTCAAATATCTTAAGTCTTTCTTGCTCATCTCTCTCAATTGATTTTTTTATAATTTTTATTCCGGGTCTTTCTTTACTCTTCAATAGCTTCCCATCCAGATTAAACACTAAAACTTCTAATACATCCTCCTGTTGAAAAATTCCCTCAGCAGGACCCTCGAGCAGATCTTTGTTTTCCGAAAATACGCCAATCCTTGAGTTGTAGGCAAGAACGCTTGCAAGTACTTTTCCGCCTTTTATAAGGTTGTCAGTCAGGGCTTTAATCTGGTGATGAATAAAGAGGGAAGTGAAAGAAACAGAAATAACAAATATAAAAAGGGTAATTGCAGCAAAGATCTTAATACGGAAATTTTCATTCAAGGTTTTGAGTAAATTTAGCTTCATTTCATTTCCTCAAATCCCCCCTTGCCCCCCTTTATCAAAGGGGGAATTATTATTTCTCCCTTTATCAAAGGGGGGTTGGGGGGATTTTATGCCGTCTACTTAGTTAATGATCCGGGCTTTCCTGACAACATTTTCCTTAATAGTGATTCCTAATTTCTTTGCTACGTTAAGATTAACAGATATAATCGCCTTTCTTGCGTCTTCCTGTTTTCCATTTATTACACCATTTCCCGAGAGCATCTTTTTAGCCATCTCTCCTGCCTGAGAACCCATATCAAAAGCATCTACGCCTACCGACATCAGCGCTCCCAGTTCCACATATTTCTCTGAAAAGGCAAGTATGGGTATTTTGTTTTCGAGAGAGAACAGAAGCATAAACTCAACTGTTTCAGGGGTAATTACAGTCAAATCCGGGAGCATCCAGAAAACATCTATCTTTCCTTTCATATCCTGTATCAATTGAGGAACATCCCTGGAATTATAAACCTCCCTTACAACCGGTTTAATGCCAAATTTAACCGCGGCATCTTTTGCCTCTTTTGCAAGATGGCCTGTTCTGTCCTTGTTGTATAAAAGGCCGATTGTTTTTATTTCCGGCATTACGGACACCAGAGTAGCTAACTGCTCTCCCTGGGATATGCTCATGCCGACGCCGCGGATATTCTTTTCTTCTGAGAGTATGGACCAGGGATTTAAGACCATAACATAGACAACGGGGATGTCTTTAATACTTTTTACCTTCAAGAGGGCGTCCATCCCTATTGCAAGAACCATATCAGGACTGATCTTATTGATCTCCCCAGCAACATCCGCACCTTGCAATTCTGAGATAATAATTCTTTTGATCCCGGCATCGCAGACGCTTTTGAATCCCTCGACTGCTTCTTCATATGGCTGTATCCTGCTGCTTTGAACGGCCACGACCTCCTGCCCGGCCCAGGCTAAACCCTGACATAGAATTAAAAGAAATAAAATTACAAGTATGGAAAGATTTTTTTTCACTGCATTCTCATATGGCAGCTCAGGTTTTTGTAAAGCAAATAAATTAATTGCTTGAAAAAAATAAATTATATTGATAATAAATTAACATAAATTATTTATTCTGAAAACTCTTTTTATAAAGAAAAAACAGAAATGAATTGCTCAAATAGCCATTTTTATAAAAAATGCACCCTCTTGATTTGTTTTATCCTGACAATGACCCCCTTTTGCCGGGCTTTCGCCGCCCAGTCTGAAGAAGAAATGGATGTTCTCCGTCTGTTTTACAAAGAAAAAGACCTTGTTGTCTCGGCCACCAGGCATCCGAAACCCATTTCCCAGGTTGCGGAAAATATCACGGTTGTGACCGCAAAAGAAATAGAGGAGATGAATGCCCATACGGTAGCGGAAGTCCTTGCAAGAATACCCGGCCTTTTTGTTGTTTTCAGCGAGGGTGCAGGAAGTTTCGGCTCCACTTCCCTTACAAAAATTCAGGGTTCTGAGTTTAGGCATGTCCTTGTTCAGATAGATGGGCTAACCTGGAATTTTCTGTCAGACGGATCTGCCGAGACCAATTCAATTCCTGTCGGCATAATAGAGCGCATAGAAGTAATCAAAGGGCCTGCATCATCGGCCTGGGGATCAGCCCTGGGAGGCGTGGTTAACATTATAACAAAAGCAGCAGGAAGTTCGGAAAGGCCTTCCGGTTCCGTAACCGCTTCTTATGGTGAGAAAAATACGCAGGATCACAGGGCCGAGGTCTCGGGGAAAGAAGGAACTGTGGGGTATTATCTGTATGCTGGCAGGCAATATTCCGATGGTCAGATGCCTTCAAGAGACTTTGATACCCATAGCTTTTATTCAAAGTTTAATATCTCTCTTTCAAAGGATGCAGCAGTAGGTTTTAGCATGGGTTACAGCGATCCTCAAACCGGGCTTGGCAATTATCCGAGCGCAGATATCAGATCAACAAGCAGCAGCCGCACATTTTTTGCAACCGCCTTCCTTGAAGCTTCTCTTACAGGAGAGCTTGATTTAAATATATCCTTCCGCCATTTCAAACAGAGAATCGATATAATGAATAATGCTCTGGGGCTGGGAGCTGTCGGCACAGCCGGAGAATTTTATTTGGATAGCCTTTATGATGAGAAAACTACGGGAGGAAGCGGCAAACTCGTGTGGACGCACGGAGCGCATACCGCCGTATTCGGCGTGGATGTTGACAGCGGAAAGCTCGATCAGGCGCTTGCCTCGGGCTCCTTTCTGCAATCGTTTGGCGCTCCTGCGAGATCGGCAACACATCCTGATGTTGACCGGTGGGCGGTATATGCCAACGACACTATAGTAATCGACAGATTGTCGGTCACACCCGGCATCCGTTATGACCATAACAGCATTACCGGCTCCTTTACAAGCCCTTCTCTGGGAGCCACATACCGGCTTGGCGGGGATTCAATTTTAAGAGCTTCTGTGGCAAGGGGCTTTACCATGCCTCCTCTCGGCTGGACCTCAGGAGGAGGATTGTTCCTTGATCCGAATCCATCCCTTAAGCCCGAAAAAGTCTGGTCGTATCAGGCGGGTGTGGAATCAACCGTTTTAAGATTTCTCTGGGCAAAGGCTACGATGTTCCGTCATGAGATAAAAGATATCCTGAAAAAGGAACTGTTTGCAGGACGAGCGCCTGCCTTCAATGATCTGTTTATCAATAGCGGGTCAGACCGGCGCCATGGGATTGAGCTTGAAGCTGAAACGGTTCCCATGTACAATCTCTCTTGCCGGTCAGGGTTTGCCTATGTGGATATAGATCCTGCTACCGAGGACGGATCTGCTGGAATTTATTCCTGGAACATCGGAATAAAGTATGACGACAAAAAATCTTTTCGTGCCCAGATCTTCGGCAGTTACGTGTGGTGGGACTTAAATCCGGCACCAGGGGCAAGATACGATGATTTTATCTGGGACTTAAACCTTGGCAAAAAAATCTGCTCTTTCGAAAAAACTGCTGCGGAAGTATTTCTCACGGCGCATAACATCTTTAACGGATCTCAGTACACATTTGGCGATATTCAAAATCCCGAAAGATGGGTTGAGGCCGGGATACGCTTTTCTTTTTAATATTGTACATTTGTTACAAGGTGTGTTAGTGTTAAAAAAGTTTATAATTTGTGGCAGGGAAATAATCAACCTGGAACTTAACGGAAATACCCTTCCCCTGAGCGGGGAGGAAAAATAAAAGTTCCCTCTTCACTTGTATGGGAGAAAAATTTCCCTCTCCCCCAAGGGGAGAGGGGAAATTAGTTTTAGCAATAGCTCTCCTACAAGGGGAGAGGGAAAATTAGTTCTGGCAATATGATCCTCCAGTGGGAGATGGAAAAATAATTTTGGCAACATGATCTCTCCCTTGATGGAGAAGAGAAAATAATTTTGGCAATATGTTCTCTCCCTTGATGGAGAGGAGAAAATAATTTTGGTGATATGTGCACCACCCAAGGAAAGAAGGAAAACTAAATGTCCTTTTCGGTATGGTGTGAGAAGGTTCTTTAATTTCCCCTTCCATACAAGGAGAGAGGATCTGGAGTTTGGACATATAAGTATTTCCCCTCCCTTGAGGGGAGGGGATTAAGGGGAGGGTGAAATTTGACAATGCCTTTCCAAAGGGGAAATTAGTTCCGGCAATACGCTCCTGCAGGGGGAGAAAAAAAATTATAGGTCATTTTCCGAATGTGGTAAGAAGACTCTTTACTTTCCACTCCCTTTAGGGGAGGGGATTAAGGGGAGGGTAAAATTACTTTTGACAATACTAACCATAAAAAAAGGAGATACGGTATGAAAGAAGAAATAACAAAAGAAAGCAAAGAAGAAATAAATGTGCTTGATGAAGGCATTAATCTTGATGATACAGCCATCATTAGGTTAATGTGTTGTGGTACTGCACTTGCTCCTTTCAGATGATTAATCTTAGCAAAAAGGGGAGCGCCGCATCTTCGACATAAATCCCCCCCCAACCCCCCTTTTAAAAAAAAGGGGGGATCTAAATTTCCCTCTTTGTCAAGGGGGTTGTATAGAATCCTCTATCGAAGGGAGGTTGTATAAAATTCCCCCTTATAAAAGTGGTGTATCTAAAATTCCCCCCTTTATCAAGGGGGGGCAAGGGGGGATTTATGACAGAGGTTCATAAATTTGCTTACGTATTGTCATTTCAAACGATATGTATTGTCATTTCGAACGAAGTGAGAAATCTTAATGTATATGAGAGCCGGTAAAGGATATCTCCCTTCGGTCGATATGACACCGAAATTATGAAATGGAGTATTTTGTCGTGCGCTATAATTTTCTTTAAACACTATGCAGCTTTCCCGCTACCTCAAAGTATATTCTTACGAAGAAAGCCCCGGATATCTGTTGCTTTTTTCCACCCGGAAGATGTCAAAGATCCTTCTTAAAAAAGAGACATATCAGGCCATAGAAAATAACAGCGGGATTTCTCCCTCCAATGAGGCTTTGTTATCAAAGCTCGGCATGATAGTTCATAACAGAGAGGAGGAAAAGCGGGCTGTTTTCAGTTTTTTCGATGAGTTGAATAAAAAAAATGACGGATTGAACGTCATTGTTGTCCTTAATCTGGACTGCAACTTTGCCTGCACATACTGTTATGAAGGGGGCATGAAGGGAAAACTCTACATGTCTTCGGCTACGGCGGATCACCTTGTAGATTTCATCAAAAATAATTTCCCGCGCCATAAAAAATCTCTCCTTATAGATTTTTACGGGGGAGAACCTCTTTTAAGCACAGGGCTTATTAAATATATTTCCCACGCCCTCAAATCCTTCACCGAAAGCAGGGGAGCCTCTTACGGCTTTACCCTTGTCACAAACGGATCCCTCTTTACAAAAAAGGCAGCCAAGGAGCTGGTTTCCTGCGGTCTTGAAAGTGTGAAAATATCTTTAGACGGTCCGGCCGAAACACATAATCAATCCCGTCCTTTTAAATCCGGCGCCGGCAGCTTCGATGCTATAATCAGGAATATCAAGGAAACCTGCGGCCTTGTCAAAATCGGCGTGGGAGGAAATTTCGAGAGAGGCAACTACGAAAAATTTCCAATGCTCCTCGATTATCTGACGGCTGAGGGACTTACATCAGACAAGATTGCCTCGGTGAAATTTGACCCCGTGATGAAACAGCCTGAAGGAGAATTTGCTCCCCCGGACTCTATGGGCGGCTGTACATCCATCAATGAACCGTGGCTGTCGGGAGTTGCCGCTCATTTGCGGGAAGAGATTTTAAAAAGGGGATACAATACGCAAAAGCTGATGCCCATGACCTGCATGGTAGAATCTACAAACTCCTATGTGGTTAATTTCGACGGTGTTATATACAAATGTCCGGGCGTTATCGGCAAAAAAGGCTATGAGGTGGGAAATCTTCTGACGGGCGCAAGAGATTGCGCCTCTTATAAGCTTGGCCTCTGGAAAAATGAGGACTGCGGCGGGTGTGAATATCTGCCTCTCTGTTACGGGGGATGCAGGTATATGACCTTTTTACGTGATGGAAATACAGATACGGTGGATTGTCAAAAAGCTTATCTCGATGCCTCGCTTGAGACATTAGTCAAGCAGGACATTAAATATAAACGAGTGGTCAACAACCAGGGATGATGAAATCGTAAAAAATCCCCCGAACCGTCATACCTGCGAAGGCCGGTATCCAGAACACATTGAATTTACTTATTTACGGCCTTCCACGGTATGTCGAAAAGCGGTGTTTCCCGACTTCTAACGAAGTCGAGTTCTTAAAATATTATATAATTTGCTGTTGGGCTTGACCTGAATCTTGACATTTTCATGATTATAAGTACAATGTACATATGACTGAGCTGCGTTTTGAATGGGACAAACGGAAGGAAAGGGCTAATGTAAAAAAACATGGCATTTCTTTCGATGAAGCACGCACGGTTTTCTATGACGAAAATGCAGTTCAATTTTTTGATCCTGACCATTCCGATGATGAAGACCGTTTCATCCTACTTGGGATAAGTTTTAGAGTTAGGGTTCTCGTTGTCTGTCATTGTTTTCGGAAAAGTGATGCAGTTGTTAGGATTATATCTGCCAGAAAAGCGGATGGTGATGAAGAAAATGAATATTGGAGGTACAGAAAATGAGAGACCGTTACGATTTTTCCAAAATGAAGGGATGCAAAAACCCTTATATAAAATATTTAAAACAACCGGTTACTATGCGGCTTGACCGTGACACCGTTTCATATTTCAAATCTATGTCGGAAGAATCGGGTATTCCTTACCAAAACTTAATAAACCTTTATCTTCGCGACTGCGCTGTTAATCACCGAAAACTACACATGAAATGGCAGGCTGAAAATGTCCAACAACCGCTTGCACTCTGACCGGCGGAATCTTTAGGTTTCTCATGCTACTCGGTGTGCAAAATAATGTAATATTAAACAGACACCAGGTTTATCCCGCCGTCAGGTGAAGCGGAGCGATATTCATTAATTTGCACTGAATGCCCGACAAAAAAATTCGGGCATGACATGAGATGGCCTCTTATTTCCCCTCACCCCCGTATCAAGTATGGGGCAGTCTCTGGCCATCTCCAGGGAGAGGGAAGACATTGGATAATGTCATGTGGTATCTTATTTACTTCGTTTCATAATATGCCGCCGATATGGTGTAAAATTGCTTTTTACGAATGTATCAAATTTTTTACTTGTAAAACGAGAGGCGCATGGAGAAAATATTAACACAGAAAGAACTTGTCCGGGAAGTAAATCTCCTGAAAAAAGCAGGAAAGCAAATAGTATTTACAAACGGATGCTTCGATATTCTTCATGCCGGACATATAAAGTACCTGAATTCAGCTAAAAAAGAAGGAGACATTCTTGTTGTCGGACTTAACTCCGATAAATCTGTAAAGTCTATAAAAGGTGAAAAAAGGCCTATAGTTCCTCAAATGCAAAGAGCTGAAGTGCTATCCGGGCTGTCGAGCGTTGATTATATTACTTTTTTTGATGAACCTGACCCTTTGAATCTTATAAAAGAGGTTTCGCCGGATGTGCTGGTTAAAGGAAACGACTGGGCTGAAGATAATATTATCGGAGCTGATTATGTGAAAGCAAATGGAGGCAGGGTTGTCAGGGCTTCTTTTGTTCCGGACGTATCGACTTCTGCAATAATAAAAAGAATCCTGGAAGTGTATAAAGCCGGTTGAATTGATTTTAAGAAATATAAACGGAATTTCATATTACCTGTTTCCTAATCTTGAGTCTTTTCCTGATTTGATGCATGGAATATTTACAAGAAATGGCGGGTTCAGCAAAGGGCCTTTCAGCAGCCTTAATGTCAGCCTGTCTGTCGGAGATGTTTCTGAAAATGTAATACGAAACCGAAAAGTTGTTTCCAAATGCATGGATAATGGCGAGCTTATTTTTATAAAACAGGTTCACGGCCGTAATGTTGTATTTGTTTCGGGAAAAACGCCAAATGCTTCAACTCCTGTAGCCGGCGATGCGCTGGTGACCGATCTTTATAATAAACTGCTCGTGATAAAAATTGCAGACTGCCAGGCAGTTCTTTTGTATGATACTGCTAAACATGTTATTGCCAATGTACATTCAGGCTGGCGGGGGAGTATTCATAATATATTGGGCGCCACTATAGATGCCATGAAAGAAAAATTTAATTGCAGGCCTTCTGATATATTGGCAGGCATAAGCCCTTCGCTTGGACCCTGTTGCGCAGAATTTGTAAACTACAAAAATGAAATCCCTGAACAGTACTGGAAATATAAGGATTCTGGCTGCAATTTTGATTTCTGGACTATAAGCGCCGACCAGCTTTCTTGTGCAGGCGTAATTCCGGAAAATATATATTCTTGCAGAATATGCACAAGATGTAATAAAGATCTTTTTTATTCATACAGGGGAGAGAAAATCACCGGAAGATTGGCAACGGTTATAGGGCTTAAAAGTGTCAGCATATGAAATGCCGCCCTGCAAAATATAATAGATGGACAACAAAAAAGCAAGCTTATGTTTTTAGGAAAAGTTAAGGTACTGTGGAATAATAAATTAGGTTCGTTATATTATAATATAGGGCTGAACGGAGTTAAAGGTTTATTTGCTGCAAAACCGGGACAGTTTGTCATGCTTCGCCTTACGAGCGGGATTACGCCTTTTTTGCGCCGCCCTTTTTCAGTGCACAACATCACTGTCAGAAAAAATAATGAAAAATGTATTGAAATTCTATACGAAGTTGTTGGAGAATTTACAGGAAGGCTCTCAGAAATCAAAGCAGGCGAATGGCTTGACATCATGGGGCCGCTTGGCAAAGGGTTCACTTTAACTGAAAATTACAGCAAAGTATTTGTGGTAGCAGGCGGCATAGGAGTTGCCCCGATGCTTTTTCTAAGCTCACGTTTAATAGAGAAAAAACATATTAATCCCCCTGGTATAAAAATATTTCTTGGCGCAAGAACAAAAGATTGCATTTTATGCAGGAATGATTTCTTTAATCTTGGCCTTGATGTAAAAATAGCAACCGATGACGGAAGCGAGGGCGATGCCTGTTTTATAACAAATTCTGTTGATGCGGCTCTGGCAGAAAGCCGGCCGGGAATAATTTATGCATGCGGGCCATCGGGGATGCTAAAATCCTTGGCAATTATAGCACATGCGTATGAAGTGCCGTGTGAGGTTTCGATGGAAAGCATAATGGCATGCGGTATGGGGGCATGTCTTGGGTGTGCTTTGGAAGGAAACGATGAC
>DYJH01000025.1 GCA_020723255.1 Desulfonema limicola
GTGGCACACCATATATTTTTGCTTGTACCGACAGGAAGAGGAAAATATATTATCAAACAAGAAATTTCAGCAGATGAGTACGAAGAAACATTAAATTGGTTTTATGATCAGCGGAATAAAACTTCTTTACAGCTTAAGGCAACCTGTGCTCCGCATTATTACCGCATACTGAGACAAAGGACAAGACAGGAGGGCAAATCGGTTGATTTTGAATCTTTCGGTCTGGATGCTGTTACAAGAGGATGCCTCGGAGGGACCGGTTTTTGCTTTATTTCGCATACGGGCATTGTCCAGCCCTGCGGATTTTTAAATATTAATTGCGGTGATGTTACAAAGGATTCTTTTGATAAAATATGGAATTCATCTGAGGTCTTTCTTTCTTTAAGAAATTTTGATATGCTTAAAGGGAAATGCGGCATATGTGAATATAAAAGAGTTTGCGGAGGCTGCCGGGCCAGGGCTTATGAAGCCACTGGAGATATAATGGCGCAAGAACCGCTTTGCAGCTTTGAGCCGATAAAAAAATTGAAATAAACGGTAATGTTTTATTTCCTATATTAGGCACGTCAACCATAAACTAAACAAAAATGGTGAATGCTATGAAAATCAAGTCTCTGATGATACCAGATCCTATAACTATTAATGAAAAGGCATCAATAACCGAAGCAATAGAACTTATGAAGGTTAATTCAATACGTCACCTGCCGGTTGTCGGCAAAAATGGGACTTTAAAAGGATTTATCACTCTTTCCGTTTTAAAACAGGGTCTTGTTCAGTCCATGATAGGAGAGCTGTCGCTAACCGATTTAATAATAAAAAATCCTATAACCGTTAGCCCCGACGAAGATATAGAAGTAGCCGCTCAGAAAATATACAAGAATAAAATCGGAGGAATGCCCGTTGTTGAAAGAAATAAGCTTGTCGGAATTATAACAGTTACGGATATTTTAGGAGCTTTTATCAATATGATGGGTCTTTTAACGGCAAGCTCCCGGATAGATGTGGTAGTTGGCGATAAACGGGAGTCATTCAACAGAGCGCTTCAAATAATTCAGGATATGGGTGGTGATATTATAAGTGTAGGGATGACAGCGAACCGTAAAGGATCAAAAAGAACTTACTATTTCCGCCTTTCCGCCTGTAAAACAGATATTTTCCGAAGCGCTTTAGAAAAAGAAGGATTTAAAGTAGAAAGCGCTATTGATTGATATTATAAAGATTTTTTGTCTGCCAAATTTCCCCAAAATCTGTATTTTTATACCTTCATATTGTTCCTGCTGAGCGTTTTATAACTTGACATAATCCCAGCATAAATAGTATGAATCGATACCAAGTAGCATTCAAATTCTATCTGCGTTGGCTTCGTCGGTTCTGTCCTCGGTGTATTACATATGCGCCTGCGGAAAAACCTCCCTGCTGCCGTGCTATCTTTTTGAATGCAACTTGGTATGAAACAAATTCTAAGTCAAATAAACAGATGCGGGAACTTTCAAAACTCTTGTTCGTCATGCCGGAGCACGGGGGATGGGTAGGCGAAAAGCAGTGGTTTTAAGACCTTTGCATATCCCCCCTTTTTTTGGAGCCGGTATCGCTTACGCTTTGATAGCGTGTATGCTTCGAACTCAAATCTCAATATTCGAAATACGTTATGTATTCTTAATAGTGAAACTTGCGGAATCTGAATATGAAAAATAGTAAAACCAATATGTTATCCATTTTTATTATTGCTGTTTTATTTGCTTTCCCGGCTAATCTTGCAGCCGGTGTAATTGTAACAGCAAAAGGGGTAAGCTTTTTTGAACCTGGTAGAGAGCTTATAGCAAGAGAAAAAGCAATTGATGAAGCCAAAAGAGCTGCTCTGGAACAGGCAATCGGTTCTGCTATTGAGTCAAGCACAACGGTTGAAAATTTCGTTGTTATAAAAGACCAGATTTTGAGCCGTACAGCAGGGTACTTAAAAAACATAAAGGTGATAGAAGAAAAAAAGACCGAAATAGGGACATTTGAGGTTAAAATTGAAGCGGAAGTTGAGACCTCAGCAATGATTGAAGATCTTGACAGGTTCAAAAAAGTATTAAGCTGGCAGAAAAATCCCCGTATAAGCATTATAATAGATAAAAATACAGACAACAACTTTATGCCGGCAGCTCAAAAGTCTGCGTCTATTCTTGCCGACAAATTGAAGCAGAGTGGCTTTGCAGTATTTAAATACTCTAAAGAGCAGGAGTCACAGATGGGTCTCTTGGTAAGTTTATCCCTTGAACTTTCTTCAAATAAATCAACATACCAGAACATTGACCTATTAGTAAATGAAATCAGCTTAAGTGCAAATATTTACAGGCCTGATGATGGTGAAATATTAGGCACATCCAGTGCAGTAAAATCCATGCCCGGAGAGAATAAACTCAAGGTTATTGATCAAGGAGCGACGTACTGTATCGATTCAATTTGGACAGATCTTCGGAGTAAACTTATAAAGGTATGGGAGAAAGAGCTCTACAGCGAAAGAGATATAAATATGATTATTAACAAGATTCCTTCTCATGCTAAAGCCCTTGACATTTTAAATATATTTAAATCTGATGTTAGCGGAATCGTTGATGTGAATCTTGCAAGTTTTAAAAACAGAAGCGCTGAATATGCTATCAAATACAAAGGCTGGCCGGAACATCTGTTGAATGAAATGCAGATGACATATTTTAAAAGAAGACATTTTAATCCGGCAGTTGAAAAGGTTGAAGGAAATAAAATAACTATAAAAATGAATTAATATTAAATTGGAGGCTGGATATGATTAAGAAGGCGATTTATGTTGGACTAATTTTTTTGCTGGCTGTTATTATGTATTCCTGCGCTGCAGGAAAACAGGATTTTGAAGTCGGCATGCAATTACGACAGTCCGGAAAATATGCTGATGCGATTGCCAGTTTGCAAAAAGCTATTGCAAGTGAACCGGATAATGCAGAATATAAAAAAGCTTTGGCTGAACTTAAAGAGAGCCTTGTATCCGAATATACTTCCCAGGCATCAAAAGAAATAAGCGGATCTCCCGTTACAATTGTGAATATTAATTCAGCTAAAAGCAACTTATTGAAAGCAAAAGAAATTGATCCGAATAATCCTTCCGTTTTAAAGCTTTCAGAAGAGATTGATAAAAAGGAAAATGTAATTGTAGCAAAAGCAAAAAATTTATATGAAGAAGCTAAAGCTTCACTAATTGCTGAAGAATGGATTACGGCAAATTCCAACCTGAGGCAGATTCAAAATATATTCCCCAATTATGAGAATTCCTCTCAGCTTTTGGAGCAAACCTCAAAAGAAGGCTCACAAGCTATTTATAACAAGGCCAAAGTTCTTTTTGAAAAGGATGATTATAAAGGCGCATCAAAAAACCTTAATGATGCAATTTCAATAAATCCTAATCACAACCTTTCGCTGAACCTTCGTGCTCTTATTAAAGAAAGGGATAGTAAAAACTATTTTATTGAAAAAGGGAAAAAAGCTGTTTCTGATCAGGATTGGGCGACAGCCATGAAGGCCTATAATAAAGCGTTAGAATATTCTCCAAACGATGAATCATTAAAATCAATGATTGCGGTGGTTTTACAAAAGCTTGGGACGCATTATATCCAAACCATAAAAAAACAAATTTCAGATGGCTGGCTTTTCAAGGCTTTTGAAACCTACAACGCAGCGTTAAAAAATGTGGTTGACCCCAATACAACAGAATTCAGAAATATACGAAATGAGCTTGCAGATCAGGCAGGTTCTATTGCAACTAAATTTAAAGATCAGAAAAAATATGGTTCCGCCTGGTTCTGGTATAGTAAACTGAAAGGCATTTCTCCAGATTATCCTGAAATTTTTGCAAACAACCTTGCTATGGAAGATAAAATAAAACAAAGAGTGCAAAAATCTATTGCTGTTTTTGATTTTTCCAGTCCTTCTCAACACAAAGATTCTGGCGTCATAGTTGCAAATAACCTAATTACTTACCTTTTTAAGAATGCAAGCGGCGATATCAAGATTCTTGAAAGGGAGAACCTGAAATCAATACTGGAAGAAATGAAACTCGGACAAATCGGCGTAGTTTCCGAACAAACAGCAAAAGAAATGGGGCGGGTATATGGTATAGATGTTGCCGTAATGGGAAGTGTTTTATTATACCAGATAGAAACATCTGTTTCCCAAGGTACAAAAACTGCTAGATACCAGGTAGGAACAGAGATTCAGGACAATATAGAATATCTTAACTGGGCGGCAAAAAACCCCAATCCTATGCCGGGCCAGCTTGCATCTGCACCTCCCGCAAAAATCTCTACGCCAAAGTATACTGAAAAAGATTATGCTGTATCCAATCATAAAAAAGTTGGCTTTGTTCAGCTCTCATTTAGGATTGTTGATGTAAAAACCGGAGAAAATATTCAGGTAAGAACAATAGAACGCAAAGAAACGGTTGAGGACGATACAAGCTCGGGTCTTCCTGAAGCTAATGTTAAATATGATCCTCTTGTTATCCCGACAGATACCGAACTTCTTCAGAAAATGACAAGCGAAGTGGTTGCTGAACTTGGTAGAGAAGCGCTAAAACCCTTAAACAATCTTGAAAAAACATATTTTCAAGACGGCGAGCAGTATTTAAAAAGAAGAGAAAGGCTTCAGGCTGCTGAAAGTTTTGTCGATGCCATTTTCGATGAAAAAATGAAAATGGTTCTCGGATCTCCTCTAACCCAAAAAGCAATGGATAACCTTGAGGATATCTTTAGTAATTATAAAGAAAATTGAAATAGTTATAAGAGAGTTATTAACCTTGATATAAGCATATAATCGATCTTAAATAAATTTGCTTTGCATCTGAGAAGACAAGGAGTAAATAAATATTGATGAAAAGACTGTGCCGCCTGCTGACAATATCAGCTGTTTTATTAGTTATGTCATCTCCTTATTCGTACGCACAGAAAAAGGTTCTTGCAATATTCAATCTTACCGCGACAAATATGGAAGCTATGGGCTATAATGGAGAAATTCTCCATGCGCTTATCTCATCTATTGAAACCTACAAAGGCATTGATCTGATGCCTAGAAGAGAGATTGAAGAAGTTTTCTTCAAATCGGATATTGTTCTGGATAACTCAGAAGAAGCGGCTATCAAGGCCGGAAAAGCGCTAGGAATAAATTTTGTTATTTTCGGGGAAGTAACAAAAAAAGGGGCTTCAATAGTAGCACGGCTTAACTTGGTGGATATAGAAGCAAAAACCACTTTGAATAACTGGACTGTTGTTTTTCCGGATCGCGATTCCATACTAAAAAAAATTCCAAAAATAGCAGAAGAGATAAGCGATGCTCTTTGTAACTGGAAAAGACAGTCAGGCAGCTCTTCAGATAAGACTCAATCGTCATCATTAACAGATATCGATTATCTCCATGCAATAAACGAAGGAGATTCGGTAAGTTTGTCATGGAAAATAAGCGTACAAAGATCATCTTTATCTTATAATGTGTATCGTTCAGAACAAAATAAGGATGGACCATACCAGTTCGTTGGCAAAACATCAGATTGTTCCTTTAGAGACACCACGGTTAAAAAAGGTCAGTCATATTATTACAACATCGGAATACTGTCCGAAACTGAACCTGAAATAAAAAGCTCTCGCACTGCGCAGATTCAAAATGTTGGGCAAAGAATCCCATACCCTCCCCTGGTTATGAGCGCAAAAGGCTATATCAAAAGAGTTGAAATAAAATTTGCTCCTTCTCCTAAAAATGAGCAAGGGTTTTATAATATTGTAAAATATAATTTGTTCCGCCAAAAAACCGCGAATAAATGGGAAAACATCAAAACCATTGATTTAAAAAACAGGACTCAGACCGACCCGATCCTTATTGTTTTTGATGAAAGCGACTTAAAAGATGGCACAACTTATATGTATTCCCTTTCAAGCACAGATGATTCAAATATTGAAAGCTCTCTTTCCGACCATATCTCGGTTTCTACGGTAAAGGCTCCTGAATTAACCCTTGAAAAAGATAATCTTTTGAGAAAAATAGATCTTTCCTGGAAATTTGTGGAAAACGCATCAGGTTACCATATTTATAGAAAAACAGAGAATATATCCTGGGAAAGAGTTGCCGATATTAATGAGGTCTTAACAACAAATTTTTCTGATGTAAAAAATATGTCCGACGGTCAGCAGTACTTATACTATATAACTGCATTTGATGAAAAAAAGGAATCCAGCCCCTCAAACGAAGTTAAAGGAAAAACAAAAGATATTCCTTCTTTTCCAGAAAACTTACAATCTCAGGATGTTATGGCAAGATCAGTCAAAATAACATGGACTCCTGTCGAAGACCCGGATATTAGCGGTTATAACATATACCGGAGCATTGATTGCAGTAATATGCAAAAAATTGCTTCTATTAAAAATTATAGATCAGACTCTTATCTTGACAAAGGAGATGCCATAGCGCCTCTTGAGGACGGAAAAAATTATTTCTATGCAATATCATGTTTTAATCTGTTTGATGCCGAAGGGATACTGAGCAAATGCATTAAGGCGGAAACAAAATCAAGACCAACTTCAGTTAAAGAACTCAAGGCAGCAGCCGGTCGAGACCATATAACTATAAGCTGGAAAGAAAACCCCGAACCGGATATAGCAATAAATTATCTATACAGAAAAGACAACCGGGCATCATCCTCTGATTTACAGGGCTTATCTCCTATCCAGTTATGGACTGAGATTCAGCAGCTAAAGCCTGTACAGACAAATTATAAAGACTTCGATCTTAAAAAAGGAGGGAGCTACAGCTACAGGATTATTTCAGAGGATAAAGACGGTCTTCAAAGCGATCCTGCAGAGACTCAGTCCGTCGCAACTCCGACAGCAAAGAAAAAACAGGCAAAGTAAAATATTTATTCATCAATAAAACAAATCTCTAATCTATTGAACAATTTTATATTCTTTTGCACTCCCCAATGCAAATCCTTGCGGTTTGCATTGGGGCATTGATCTGCCCCTAAATGCTCCCCTTGCCCGCAAGGCTGCTACAGCAACTTTTTTAGGTATAGTAATCATGCAAATAGGCAATGTTTTCGCCTGCCGGACAAAGACCGAGTCAGTCTTTAAAATAGGTTTTATGAAAAACAGAATGGTGCTTACAGGTATTATTATGGAGCTAGCATTGAGCGCTTTTATTATATATCATCCATGGGGGAATGACATATTCTTTACATCACCTATTCCATTAAATATTTGGTTGATTCTTGCGCCCTTTGCAATTATTGTTTTTGCAGCAGAAGAAATAAGAAAATATTTACTATCTGGGATTATATGAATTTTATTAAAAAACTGTTGTTCTGGACAACATTCTGGACAGGAATTCTATTAATACTCGTTCTGCTTATATCCCTTTTGCTGCCACATATAATAAGCCCTGAGTATCTTAAAACTAAAATTGTAGAACAGGTTTCCCTTAGGATAGGATATAAAATTAAAATCCAGCAAGTTGATATTATATTATTTCCACGTTTTCATGCCGATATAAAAAATACAACGGTATCGGCGCCAGGCAATTTTTCAGTAAATATAAACAGTATCAAAGCATATCCTAAGATTTGGCCTCTTCTTGCCGGGACTGTCAATATATATAAGCTTTATCTTGATTCTCCCGAAATAAAAATTAATATTCCTGAAAGACTTTCTGAAGAAATCGAATTACTGAAAGGCTCTGTTATTCAAAACATTGAAAAAGAGCTGCATGATTTTTTTATAAGACGAACAATTGAAAAAACAGATATTGATGTTCAAGTCAGAAACGGAACCGTAACCCTTGATAACGGGGCAAATCTTTATTTTAGTTTCAGAAACATATCCTCAAAGTTTAAAATAAATCCGAAAAGGATTAAAGTAGCAATAAATGCTAAATCAAATAGTTGCGACAACATATCGGCAAACGGTCAATATTTCCCTGATAATTCAAACGGAAAAGGAGATGTCAGTTTTTATAACTTTAATCCCAAATTAATTTTTGATTATTTTTATCCTGATTCACAGTTAAAAGTTTCTGACTCCAGAACAGATATAAAAGTAACTTTTTCTAAGAATGGAGTTTTAAATTTAAATTCAAAATTCGAAGGAAAAATACCGCTTCTTTCTCTTAAAAAAAACAATAAAAATCTGATTTTGAAAAACGGTTATTTATCAGGCAGCATGAACATATCCGGAGATGACTCTAAAGTTAATTTAGAGAAGCTTGTTCTTGATGGTCCCGGATCAATTATATCTGGGAATTATGTTGCCGGCACGAAAAATTCTCCTGTACAGCTTGATCTTATGGGGAAAAATCTGGACATCGATAAGACCGGCAGAATTATTCTTTTTTTAACAGACAATTCAGAAACTTTTAATGCGATATTTACTATATTAAAAGATGGAAAAGTCTCCTCATTAAACATAAAGTCTAAAGCTTTCCAGGCTTCTGAACTGGGAAATATAAAAAATATTTCAATAAAGGGAAGCCTTTTAAACGCTAAAGTGTCTGTGCCCGAACCTTCACTTGAGCTTGAAAATTTAAAAGGTGATGTTATGGTATCAGGGGGGATTCTTGAAGCAAGAAACGTGGAATGCAGACTTGGAAATTCACTTGGGAAAAACGGAACATTCAAACTCGGCCTTCCGGAAGACAATGATTTATTTTATCTTGATGCCTTCGTTGATGCTGATCTTTCTCAGCTTCCTCCAATCCTGAAAAAAGTTATTGAAAATAAAACATTTTTGAAAGAACTCTCCTTGATAGAACAGTGTAAAGGGAAAGCGGAAGGGAAATTGACTATTGATGAAAGATCCGGTTCATCCTATACAAAAGTGGATGTTTCCAGATTTGATTTAAAAGGCATTTACGGCCGGTTCTCAAATCCGATTGCAGTTATCGGAAATAAATTTTTCTATGATAATTCCGTTCTTAAATTTATGGTTTCAAATGCGACATCAGGTAAAACTTCCGCGTCAAATCTTTCTGCGGAATTCAAGTTTGATAAAAATTATCCGTTTAAAATTTTAACCGGAAAAACAGTTATAGACTCCAGCGAGATAAATCAGTTTATATTACCTTACACCCAGAATTCAACCAAACAGCTTATTATCAACAGAGGAACTCTTAACTTAAATAATATTGAATTAAACGGCCCCCTTTTCAATCCTGTCAAATGGATATTAAAAACTGACGGTAGAATTGAAAACATGCTGGTTGATTGTAAGTCACTTTTCAAAGAAGCAATTAATATAACAAACCTAAAATTTATTGCTAATCAGAATAAAGGGTTTTTTTACCTGAAAGTCATGGATGCAGCCATTAGAAAATCTTTTATTCCGAATTTATCCGCTGAATTCAGGTTAGAAAAGGATTATGAGTTTAAAATTCGATCTGAAAAGATAACAATAGATGCTAAGGAGTTAAATTTATTTACACCATATTTTAGTGTTACTAAAACTGCTGCCGAGAAAATTAATATTCATAAAGGAACTGCCAGTTTTTATAATTTTAATTTGAAAGGGCCTCTCTTCATCTGTGATAAATGGCTTTTTTCAACGGCAGGCAAAATGGAAAATATGCTTATTGATTATAAACCGGTTATTAAAGAACCTTTTAATATAACGACCTTAAATTTTAGCACATCCCAAAATTTTTCAAAAAAAGGCTTTGTACAAATTAAATATAATATTGAATATGGATATATTTCATCAGGCAAAAGCAATGTAACAATAAACGGTGATATTAGCTTATCGAAAGAAGAATCAAGGCTTGATATAAGCGCTTTTTCAGAATCACTATATTGGTCGGATATTAAAGACTTGGTAAATCAACCCGATTCAAAAAGCAGCATGAAGTCTGAAAAGCCCAAAACTTCATCTATTAAAGGAATTATCCGTGCTCATATCGATAATTTTATATATGACGATTACACATTAAGTCCTTTCCAAGCAGATATCACGTTTGCTGCTAATAAGACAAATATTGCGATTTTACAGGCAGGTCTTTGCGGTATTTCATTAGCCGGCACACTCGATGCTTTACCATCTAACATGGAATTCAAAATAAATTCTTTTGCCAAAGATCAGAATTTAGAGCCAAGTCTCAAATGTTTTTGGAAGGGCAAGCATCTGGCAACAGGGATTTTTAACCTTGAGAGCAACATTCATTCAAAAGGCGAAGAAAGAGAAGTTTCAAAGCTTCTTTACGGAACTTTTGAATTTAATGCGAACAAGGGAAGGATTTATCGGCTTGGATTTTTATCAAAAATCTTTGCTTTGCTTAACGTTACTGAAATATTCAGAGGAAAGCTTCCGGATCTTGTAGGAGAGGGCTTTGCATATAATACTATCACAATAGAAGGAAAAGTTGAAAAAGGAGATTTTATTGTAAATAAATTTGTAATTGACGGAGCTTCAATGGCGATAGCCTGCACCGGAGATATAGATATCAGTAATAATAAGGCAGATCTTGTTGTTTTAATTTCTCCTTTTAAAACTATTGATCTAATAGTTAAATATATTCCTGTGTTAAGCCAGGTTTTAGGAGGCAATATAATATCAATACCTTTTAGAGTTCTTGGAAAAATTGATGATCCTGATGTTATTCCCCTGTCACCAACAGCAGTGGGGTCCAGCTTGTTGAATATACTGCAAAGAACTATTACCCTTCCGGTTAAAATAATACAGCCAATAACTTCAAGTAAGGATATGGTAAATGAAGCTAAACTAACAAACGGGCAGTGATGCTTTCTGTTTAAATACCAAGATGATGACTTCAAAGCGCACGCTTAACTGTTTTCACCTTGTGCCTTTCCCCCCCGCACCTTTCACCCTAAAACCTTACTTCATTGCTAAGCTCATTCGTATCATCAGGTTTTATGGGAAAATGTCTGGATAATTCTTTGCCGCATTCTTCAATTGCATGACATGCGGCTTTTCCATGTTCTTTTTTCTTTATTCCATCTGAGAGCTCTGTGGCTATCTTGCTCCAGAATCCGGGGTCAATTTTTCTATTAATTCCTCTGTCTCCTAAAATCCATACCCTGTGTTCAAGAAGTGAAATGAAAATGAGAATTCCCGTTTCATCCCGTGTTTTATATAATCCTTTTTCATAAAAAGCCATTAAAGCGCGTTCCCTTACGGTTTCCTCTATTCTTTTGGTTGATAAAAAAGGAATTTTCATTTTTTGGGTTTTTGAAAATAATAACTTTAGCGGGAAATACAGGATAAATACCATTGGAATATATGTCCAGATGCTGGTATGTCCTGAAGCTTCCAGCAAAAAATGGGCCGATAAACCTGATATGCTATATGTCCAGCCGGCAGCCTTTGAAGCGACAAAATATGATTTGATAATTTCTAAAATGAGCGCAAAAAAGCCTGAAAGTATAAAAGTTCCCAGGGTTTCGGCTTCTTTATAAGAATCGCTTTCGTCCAGAACCATTATTGCTATTTCACCGGAAGTATTAGCTTCACTTTTCTTGATACTGTTTGAGATACACTCTTTATCTTCCGTACTGAAGAATCCTGATGCTTTAGTTTTCATAAAACAATCCTTTTACCAGCCTCCTGATGATCCGCCTCCGCCAAAACCGCCTCCGCCGCCCGAAAAACCTCCTCCGCCGAAACCGCCACCACTGCCAAAGCCGCCGCCTATAAATCCACCCGGATAATGTCTTCCGCTTCCTCCTGTGAGAGATCCCGCAATTAGACCGAAGATAAATCCTGCTACTGCAAGAACACCGAGTAATAACAGTGATATTCCCGCAAAAGAAATAAGAGATAATATCGGAAGGAGTATAGCGCCCGACACACCCCCTAAAACCTTCGAAAAGTTTGATAAAGCTGCTGTTATAACAAAAAGGAAAATAAGAAGCGCAAATATTGGGGTTCCGCCGCTTCCCTTATGCCTTTTATTTGCTCCGGATGCTTTATATTCACCTTTAACTACAGAGATAATGGAACTAATGCCAGCCTCGATTCCGCCATTGAAGTCGCCTTCCTTGAATTTAGGAACAATATCATAACGTATAATTCTGCCGGATATTAAATCCGTCAGTTTTCCTTCAAGCCCTCGTCCTACTTCAATTCTTAGTTTACGGTCATTTTTTGAGACAAGAAGAATAGCGCCGTTATCCAGATTTTTTTGTCCTATTTTCCATGCTTCAGCAACTTTTATCGAATAATCCTCGAGAACCTCGCCTTCGAGAGAAGTAACGGTTAGCACAACAACCTGGGTCGAATCGTTGTTTTCAAGCGCTGATAATGCTGCATCCAGTTTTTGAACTGTTTCAGGGGAGAGCATAGAAGCATAGTCGTTTACTCTTCCTTTCAATGGCGGAACGTCAAGCGCTTCGGCATGACATGGCATAATAATTAAAAGAAACGCAAGCAGCCAGTATTTCATTTATTAACCTCTTTATTGTAGTGAGAAACTTACTTTGGGAGCGCTTTTTGCGGCTTCATCTGCCTTGAACGGCTCTTTGCGTGTAAGATGAAGCAAAAGAGAGTTTGTAAGTGAGTTGGGAAAAATTCTGATGCTGGTATTAAAATCTTGTACCGCTTTATTATATCTTACTCTGGCGACGTTTATTCTATTCTCAGTCCCTTCAAGCTGATTCTGAAGATCCAAAAAATTTTGATTTGCCTTTAAGTCAGGATATCTTTCAACTATAACCATAAGCCGTGAAAGAGCGCCTGAAAGCTGACCCTGAGCCTGCTGAAATTTTCCCATAGCTTCAGGATTATTAAGCATATCTTTTGAAATTTGCATAGAACCCACTTTAGCCCTTGCTTCAGTAACAGCCTTCAATGTATCGGCTTCATGTTTTGCATAACCCTTTACAACTTCTACAAGATTAGGTATCAGGTCAAGGCGGCGCTGATAACTCGCCTCGACATCTCCCCATGCCGCAAAGACCTGCTCTTCGTTTGCCTGCATTTTATTGTATCCGCAGCCAGTCAGAACAAAAAGACATATAAGTCCTGCCAATAATAACAGATGTTTACTTTTCATAATTCCTCCTAATGTTTTAAAGCTTTATAAGTCTATCATATTTAACACATTGATACATCAATAAAATTATATGGTCAAGATATCCCTTTATAGATCAAGCCGTCTTTTTTTAGTTCAGGAAGTTTTCTTGCAAATATAACAGCGCCCGAAATGCATGATGTTCCTCCTATTGCCAAAGTGAGCGGTACGCCTAAAAGCTTTGCTGCTCCACCTGCTAAAAGGCTTCCGAATGTTGCTGTGCCCATAAGCATCATTATATAAATGCTGAGAACCCGGCCACGTTTATCATCATCAACAATGGTTTGTAAAATAGTATTGGTAGATGCCATATGCAACATCATTCCGAAGCCGATTAATACCATTAATATCATGGAAAGCAAAACGAAACGGGATAAAGAAAAAATAATCAGCCCGAAGCCAAAGATACCTGCCGATAAAGGCACTATTTTCCAAAGCCCCCGGATGCTTCTCTTTGAGGCAAGATAGAGCGCTCCAGTCAAAGCGCCTAAACCCGAAGCGCCCATAAGAAATCCATAGGTATGGGAGCCGCCGCCAAGTATTTCTTTCGCAAAAACAGGCAGAAGCACCGTATAGGACAGCCCCATTAAACCGACCAAGCCGAAAAGCATCATAACAGATTTTATAGGTCTGAAGCCAAACATATAAGAAAAGCCTTCTTTCAGCTCTGTTACAACATGAGTATTTTTTTTGTTTATTATCCGTGGAACCATTTTCATTCTTAATAATGATGCAATAACAATAAGATAGCTTATGCTGTTTATGAGAAAACAAACTCCCTCGCCTGCTGCAGCTATTAATATGCCTGCTATTGACGGGCCTAAAAGCCGCGCTGAGTTAAACATCGAAGAATTCAAGGCGATTGCATTTCCAAGATCTTCTTTTTTCTCTATCATCTCAACCAGCAGTGAATGTCTTGCCGGAATATCAAAAGCATTGATAGAGCCAAGAAATACACTTAAAAACATGATGTGCCATATACTAATATTTCCATAGAAAAAAATATACGTCAGAAATAAAGCCTGTATGGCTGCAAGAATCTGGGTGACTATTAAAATATGGTAGCGATTCCACCGGTCAGTGAGAACTCCGGCGATAGGAGACAGCAAAAATGTAGGGATCTGGTCGGCAAAGCCTACCACGCCCAATAAGAAAACGGAATTTGTAAGACTATATACCAGCCAGGATATTGCTATTCTCTGTATCCACGTGCCGATAAGTGAAATGCTTTGTCCGGCAAAAAAAAGGCGATAGTTTTTGTGTTTAAGCGAACGAAAGATAATTCCAATAGCTGTCGGCTCGTCAGTCTCCAAAACAGATTCCTATTTCTCTGGCTGTTTGGATGGTGTCGCCATCAAGCGGAACCCGCTTTGTTTTGCCGATAACTTCCTCAAGAGGAATGGCCTTGATGTTAGGAGATTCCAATGCCACCATTGTCCCGAATTTTTTCTCACTTACCAGTCTTAAAGCGGCAGCACCGAATCGAAGCGCCAGAAGTCTGTCAAACGTGGTAGGCGATCCTCCTCTCTGAAGATGTCCAAGCACCATAAAACGGCTGTCCTTGGATGTTTTTTTCGCTATTTCTTTTGAAACATACTCGCCGATACCACCCAGAATGACATCCTGCCGCCCGGCTTCCCCCTTGCCTTTGTTAATAGCCTGGCCTCCCATAGGAACAGCGCCTTCAGCTACCACAACTATGGCATAGCGCTGCCCGTGCAGTTCGAGTTCCATAATACAATCGCATACCTTGTCAATGCTAAACGGAATTTCAGGTATTAATATAACATCGGCCGAACCGGAAATCCCGCTGTTTAAAGCGATCCAGCCGGCATTTCTTCCCATAACCTCAACCACCATGACACGGTCATGGGATTTGGCAGTTGAATGAAGCCTGTCAATGGCCTCTGTGGCAATGCTGATTGCAGTATCAAAACCAAAAGTAATTACTGTCGATACCAGATCGTTATCTATGGTCTTTGGCACACCGATCACAGGGATACCTTTTTTAAACAGGTCATAGGCAATTTTAAGGCTTCCGTCGCCGCCCACAGCAATAAGACAATCCAGCCTCAAACGCTTGAAATTTTCTACAACCCTGTCGGACACATCTCTGAATTCAACTTCCCCCGCCGCATTTGTAACAGGCATATTAAATGGGTTGGCTTTGTTTGTGGTTCCCAGAATTGTTCCGCCGATGCTTGAAATATGCCATACTTTTTCAGGCGTTAAGTTTATGATTTCATTGGTATCAAGAAGACCTTCATAACTGTTCTTAATTCCGTAAACTTCCCAGTTTCTATTAGCGGCTGATCGAACCACGGCCTCTAAAACGGCATTTAGACCCGGTGCATCTCCTCCGCCCATATTTATGGCAATCTTAAACCCTTTTGGCATAAAGACCTCCTTTAAACCTGAAAATGAATACCAAATCATCTTTTGCAAATGCCGTATTCATTATCTCAATTATATAGTTTTTTACAAGAGGTTTTGATAAGGTTCTCAGGGCAGGATCTTTGCTTTCCTACATTATTTATTCAATCTATTGTGCAGTTCTGTTCAAATGCCGGCAGGCAGTACTACCGCATCTTCACGCTGCCACACGAACTTAACCTCGCGTTTGCAAATGAGCCACTTCCCGTCCTGCCGGACAAGATCATCCAGAAAACGAAGTCCCACAATAATATCTTTTTGCCTGTCTCCAAGATTCAATCTGTGGTAGTCGATTCCATAGGTTTCAGCGCAGGCTTTATCCTCTTTCAATTCGATGAGCTGAGTGCCGGTCATGTGCATGGTGCTTTCAAAGTTCTTCATGTTCTCCCGGAAAACCAAGATGCCCTGCTTGATCTCGCCCTGGAAAATCGGCCCGCTGTCAAAATACGCATCGGGCGTAAAACAGGAAGCCACCATATCCCAATCCCGTCGGTCAACTCCGATAGCGAATCTTGCGATTACGTCATGGATTGCAGCGCGGTCAGTTAACTCCCGCATAAGCCTTTCCGTATATTTTTTCGTTTCTTTGTCATCCATTTTATCGACCTCCTTTAATAGGCAGCAACTTGCTACTCATGTTTTTTTAAATAACCGGGCAGAACATTCCTGAATTCGAGCAGGCTCAGATCGCTGGCTTCGACATACTCGATAGCCTCATTCAGCAATTGTTCAGCGTCCACGCCGGCGAGATATTTTTTCAGCTTGTCTTCATAATGAATGCCCAATGCTTCTGCTACAAGAGTGACGGCATTTTTTATCTCGAAAGGGTATTTGTTTTCATAAGCGCAGAAGACCTGTTGGCAACCCGGGCAAACCGTCATCATGACGTCCGCGCCGGCAGCCATGGCTTCATCCAGCCTGGCAAAGTGCCTTGCGTCCATCGCGCCGGGGAAGTTTGTATCCGTCATGGCGCCGCAGCAGATATTATGCTCTTTGTTGTGTTCCATCTCCACTAAACTAATGCCGGGTATCGCCTGAAGGAGCCTGCGCGATATATCCCATTTTCCCAGTTGGCGCTGGGTGCAGGAATCGTGTATCGCAACCACCTTGTCCAGCGGATGGGTGAAAGATAGCTTGTCTATATTATGCAGCAGAAACTCCGTAATATGCAAAGACTCAAAGGGTACAGGCAGGATTTGGGGCAGCATTGTGTTGCCCCAGAAAGAACAGGTGCAGCAAATTGAGACAACTTTATTGGCTCCAAATTTGCTCAGCGTGGAAACATACTTCTCTGAAACTTTTGCAGCTTCTTCAATATTGGCGGTCATGAATGTAGCAATGCCGCAACACAGATCGCGGGCGCCTATAGCGACGAATTTAATCCCCATCCGCCGTAAAATTTCTATGGATTCAAGCACCAAATGAGGCATGCCCTGAGCTACACAACTGACAAACAACACTACATCAACGGTCTCAGGCTCGGAAGGCGCTTCCTTAAGCCAGGGCGCTTCGGATGACTTCATCTGCAGATCGCCGAAAATATGGCCAAAGCCGTAACGATGCCCCGGTGCGTGATGAAAGGAAAGAGGCGGAAGGCCTTCGCCTTCTTCACGTAAACGGTGTCCCAGCGCCATAAACACCGGCTGAAGATCCAATCCTTCCGGGCAGGCGGGCTTGCAAATGTTGGTGCATCCCATTGAGCATCCGTAAGCCATTCTATATACCTCTTCCGAGGGTGGTCCTCCTTTTAGCAAATCCACTATTTTTTCCATTACTGCTGCCGGTTCCTTGCCGGCTAATTCCAGCTTCGGCTCCGAGAAAACGGGACAGACTTCCAGACACCGGCCGCAAACAATGCACTTCTCCACGAAATTCTTTAGGCTTATTTCCATGCCTGCCTTTAACGCCATATATCCTTCTTGAGCGCTGCTCATCTTTAACCTCCTTTGATACCAAGTTGCATTCAAAAACAATTTAGAATAGCCGGTTGAAGTCAATGCTCTCATGTTTTAAATATTTGACCATATTACCACAGATACCTATTAATTGCTTTGAATTTTATGATTTCCTTTATGCTGTTTTGTAAGCATTATGCTTGTTTTGACAATATCTCCGTGAAAGCATCTATCTTGCCGTTTACTTCCGATTCGGAATAAAATAGTGAATCCAGACAGTCATTATCAAGCACCAATACCGGAAGGCCTGTTTTATCGGCCAGCGCCTTCAAAATGCTGTCCTGGTTGGTGTTGGCCAGTTGACAAGTCCGGTCTTTCACAGCAACAATTCCATCCACAGAGTAGCTATCAATGTTAATATCCTTGGTTATAAATTCCAGATTCCTCTTTATGCCTGAGTTTGTTGGCGTATGTAGACAACGCTCAAGCGAGCGATGCTTTAGAAAAAGAAAATAACATAGAAATCATAGTTAAGCCATCGGTATAACGTTTGTATTTAAAAAAAAGAGATGGGGAAAAATTATCGTAATATTTCATGATATCTTTCATCTCCTTATAAAAGTCTTAAATAATAATCATTTGATTTTAAATAGATATTAATATAAAAGAAAAGCCATTCAACAAACAGATTTTTGTTTCAGGCCGGTACTTTCAAGATTAAGGATGTCCATGCCTATCGCGATATGTGGGATGAACAAAAGAATATACTTTGATGACAGTGAACGGAAAGAAGCGCCTTATTCTTGGTTTAATAAAATGAAGCGAGACCTTTAAAAAATGTTCAATTTTGTCCAAGTTCAAGGAAGGCGAGAATTTCAACCACAGGAATACATGTAGTATTTCGATGATTGAAATTTGAGCCTGACGCAGAAATCGGGCAAAAGGGAGCGTTTTTCAATGGTCTCGAAGCAGGAGTTCATTAATGCCACAAGTTTTTGACAATATCGATCAATCCCTTCTTCCGGCGCTTCAAAGCGCTTTAAGTCTTTCCGACAATGCTGAAACAGCCACAATACATAAATTGAAAACCGGAGGAATAAATGGCCAAAGCCGATAAAAATAATAACAAAGAAGATCCTATAGAAAAGCAACTATGGAAGGTTGCGGATAAGCTCAGAAAGAATATTGATGCGGCCGAGTATAAGCACATCGTTCTGGGTTTGATGTTTCTTAGGTACATCTCCGATGCCTTTGATGATTTGTATAACAAGCTGAAAAGTGGTGATGGCGAATATGCGGGAGCCGATCCGGAAGACAAGGACGAATACAAGGCGGAAAATGTCTTCTTTGTACCTGAAAAAGCTCGCTGGTCATATCTGCAATCCAAGGGTAAGTTGCCGGAAATCGGCAAGGTGGTTGACGAGGCTATGGATGCCATTGAAAAGGATAACCCTTCTCTTAAGGATGTTTTGCCCAAGGTATTTGCAAGGAGCAATCTTGACCCCACCAATCTTGGCGGTTTAATCGACCTGGTTGGCAACATTGCCATGGGTGCCGCCAAGGCCCGCAGTGCCGATATCTTAGGTCATGTTTTTGAATATTTTCTCGGCGAATTCGCACTGGCCGAAGGCAAAAAGGGCGGCCAGTTCTATACTCCGCGAAGCGTTGTTGAATTATTGGTGGAAATGCTGGAGCCATACAAAGGCAGGGTTTTTGATCCATGCTGCGGTTCCGGCGGCATGTTTGTGCAGTCGGAAAAATTTGTGGCCGATCATCAGGGCAAGGTGAACGATATCTCTGTTTACGGGCAGGAGAGCAACCACACCACCTGGCGGCTGGCCAGGATGAACCTTGCGATCCGGGGCATCGGACAGTTCACAGGTGAAATGGAATAATGAAGGCTCTTTTTTAAATGACTGCCATAAAGACCTGAAGGCCGACTATGTGATTGCCAACCCACCCTTTAACGACAGCGACTGGAGCGGTGAACTGCTTAAGAATGACGGCAGATGGAAAAATTACGGCACTCCTCCTCCGGGAAATGCCAACTACGCATGGATACTGCACTTTTTCTACCATCTGAGCCCAAGCGGTCAGGCCGGTTTTGTTCTGGCAAAAGGATCTTTGACATCAAAAACTTCAGGTGAAGGGGATATTCGCAAGGCACTGATTGAGGATCGGCTGGTGGACTGTATTGTTAATCTTCCAGCGAAGCTGTTCTTAAACACGCAGATTCCTGCCTGCTTGTGGTTTTTGAGCCGGAACAAGGCAAACGGCAGGTTTCGTAACCGCACCGGTGAAATACTATTTATCGATTCCCGGAATATGGGGCATCTTATCAATCGCAGAACACGGGAGCTTTCGGCAGAAGATATCGAACATATCGCCGGAACATATCATAACTGGCGCAATCCGGACGGCAATTATGAAGATGTAAAGGGCTTCTGCAATTCCGCTTCCATTGAACGGGTACGGGAACTGGATTATGTGCTGACGCCTGGCCGGTATGTTGGCCTGCCTGATGACGAGGATGATTTTGATTTCAATGAGAGATTTACCAAGCTCAAAGCCGAGTTTGAAGAACAGTTGAAAGAGGAAGAGAGATTGAATGTTTTGATTAAAGAAAATTTAAAAAAGATAGAAATCAAAACATGAAAAAAAAGTTAAATTTTCTCTTATTTTACTTTGAGCGCCTAAAGTAAAATAAAAAATGTTTTATTTTATCTTGGAGTCTAAAATAAACATTAAAGATTTTAAGTATAGGATGCAAAGGAAAACATTGGGAAAATCGAGGTGAAGAATGGTTGAAAAAATTAATGTAAAAGGCACAGAAATATCAATCATTACGGTGAATAACGATGATTATATCTCTTTAACGGATATGCTGAAGGCAAAAGACGGTGATTTCTTTATTTCCGATTGGCTAAGAAATAGAAACACAGTTGAGTTTTTAGGCATTTGGGAAAGGATATATAATCCTAATTTTAATTATGGCGAATTCGCCATAATTAAAAGCCAGGCTGGTTTAAATAGTTACAAAATCAGTGTCAAGGAATGGACCCAAAAAACCAATGCTGTTGGTCTAAAAGCTACTACCGGAAGATATGGAGGCACTTACGCTCATAAAGATATCGCTTTTGAATTTGGGATGTGGATAAGCCCGGAATTTAAAATTTACCTTATCAAAGAATTCCAACGCCTTAAAGACCAGGAAAGAAAACAACTCGGCTGGGACATCCGTCGAAATTTGGCTAAAATCAATTACCGGATTCATACAGATGCCATCAAGGAAAATCTTATTCCCCCGCAACTGAGCAAAGCCCAGATTAACCAAATCTACGCAACGGAAGCTGACATTTTGAACATGGCTCTTTTCGGCAAGACCGCAGCACAATGGCGTGAAGCAAACCCCGATAAAAAAGGAAACATCCGGGATTATGCCGATGTCTCGCAGTTGGTTTGTTTGTCGAATCTTGAAAACCTGAATGCTCTATTTATCAATGACGGGTTATCTCAGGTTGCACGGCTTGAGCGTTTGAATAAAATCGCCATCCAGCAGATGCGGATATTGACGGATGATGATGGGATTAAAAAGCTGGAGGCAGAATGATGGTGGGGTGGAGGGAATGTAAGCTGGGGAATGTGATTACTTTTCAAAGAGGGTTCGATATAACTCAAAATGAGCAGAGCGTGGGCGATTTCCCAGTTGTTTCATCATCTGGTACAAAAAGCTATCATAAAGAATACAAAGTAAAAGGCCCAGGTGTTGTTATTGGCCGTAAAGGAACTCTTGGTACTGTTTTCTATTTGAAGGGAGATTATTGGCCCCATGATACTACACTCTGGGTTAAAGATTTTAATGGTAATCTTCCCCTTTTCATTTTTTACTTTCTAAAAGAATTAGAATTAGAACGTTACGACGTTGGTTCTTCAAATCCAACGTTAAATAGAAATCACATCCATCTTTTACCTGTATTAGTTCCTCATCTTCCCGAACAAAAAGCCATTGCCTCTGTTCTTTCCAGCCTTGATGACAAAATAGACCTGCTCCACCGCCAGAACAAAACCCTTGAAGCCATGGCCGAAACGCTTTTCAGGCAGTGGTTTGTGGAGGATGCACAGGAGGGTTGGGAGGAAAAATGCTAGAGTGATTTTTTCCCTGTGGTTACCGGAAAAAAAGATGCAAATTATTCAACTAAAGATGGCCATTATCCATTTTTTACATGCTCACAAAATTCACTTCATTCTTTAGCTTTGAAGGAAATGCAATCCTATTAGCTGGTAATGGGGATTTTAGTGTAAAAAGATACGTAGGAAAGTTTGAAGCTTATCAACGGACCTATGTGCTTATACCATATAATGTTGTCGAACTTGGGTTAACAAGAAAAAAATTTAAACGGGAAGAATAAGTTTACCTTATCTCCTTTCCGGGTACCTTTTCAAAATCAAGCCCCAGGTCTTCAAAAACCACCTGAAATGGAAACATCGCAACACTGTTTTATGATTATGCCTTTTTTACTTTTCCGCAAATAAAATTTTGGATTCATGTTGTTACGGCACAAGAATGCTCGGATGACCGAACAGTATCCGTACCAAAACAACAGGAACAGTTAAAAAAACAAATAAAACTCCGTTCATAACTACTATCCAGGCTCCAATACGCACAAGCTCACGCTTCAAGCCCTGTCGGATTTTTTCAATGCCAAACCATGACTCGAACCGGACTATTTTATCTGGACCCCGCATACTCAACAACCAGATAGCTATTGCACTTTGAAAAGAAATAAGAAGAACAGGATACACGAGAGGGAAATTGCCTTTTTCCAAAACTAATGCAGGGCCATAGTAGTCTGTATATGTAGCCCAGCCCAGTAGAGCAGCAGGGCCTTCTGTGATAAGATCCCATATATATAAAAGCGGTATAAGCACTATAAATAATTTAACCGCTCCTTTAAATTCCGGTTTTTCAGTATGCATACTGCGGGTAAGCCTCAAAAAGAGCAGATAAACAGGAGTGAAAAAAATACCGTAACACGGAATCATCGACCACAGTTTGTTGGGTGCAGTCCAAAGTGTTGAACCCCAAGGTATAAGGGCGAATTTCGGATTAAAGAGCAGATAAGCGCCCCAATCTATATATCCTTCCTGCCAGAACATGGTAGTTGTTGAAATAAAAAGAAGCGCTTCGAAAGTCAGTTCACCTTTGCGCATTGACTTTTTAAGAAATATTATGAGCAATACAAGCCAGACAAAAGGCACAACAATTTCCTGCACCCACATGGCCGATGGATTGTTAAATCCGGGCTGAAGAGTTGTGCTACCAACGCTTTTTAAGGTATCAATCGCATTGGCAGATAGTCCGGAAAGGGCATTCGGCAATTCAGTTTGAGCAATAGAAATCTGTGCGCAGAAAATAATTAGAAGTGCAAGTAAAACCGAAATATAAAGTTTTTTAAACATAGTTTTCCACTCCTTACTTTTTGATAGTTATTATCTGCTATAAAGAAGCAATATAAGTCCGGTCATGCATATACCAAACGAGAGCCAAGGATTAACATGTCGATCAGCCGCCCTGGTAAAGCGCCATCTCATCGGCATAACTTGGCGTATGAACTGAAAAGCCTCCGTCAATGGGCAGCGTAATACCGGTAATAAACCGGGCATCGGATAAGGCAAGAAATGCCACTGCGCCGGCAATGTCTTCAGGTTCTGCAATGTACGGTGTTAGGAAATGCCGCTTAAAAAGTTCAAGAAGCTGCGGAGGCATGTTAGCCTTCAGCGCGCTGGTAGCCACTAAACCGAGTGCAATAGCAACACAGCGGATACCCTGCTTGCCATACTGGGTGGCAACATTGCGTGTAAATCCGATTATAGCTGCCTTGGACGTCCCATAGGCAGGTCGGGCAAATTCGCTCTGAAGACCGGTGCCTGAAGCTGTATTGATGATGACACCACCACCGCGCTTAAGCATATGTGGGATGGCATGCTTGGTGCCAAGCGCATACCCGCGTAGGTTGACCCGCATAACCCTGTCCCAGATACCGGCGTCGATGTCGGTAATAGCTCCATCACGACTCATAACCTCTGGGGTCTGCAAGGCCGCATTATTATGCAAGATGTCAAGACCGCCAAACTCCTTTACAGCGGTTTCAATCATTGTAACAATCTGATCTTCCTGTTCCACATCGACCGTCACAGAAACGGCGGAGTAGCCCTTGCCGCGCAGTTATGAAACAGCACGCTCCACCCCTTCCTTGTTTATATCAGCAAGCACTACTTTGGCGCCCTCGCTCACCAATCTCAGTGCTGTTGCAGTTCCGATGTCGCCGGCAGCGCCGGTAATGACAGCCACTTTGTTCTCTAATCTATGCATTTTACTTTCCTTTATTTATATCGCTATAATATTTCCCCCAGATTGTAACTATCATATTTTGACTCATTTCACGAGTAAAACAAGAAAATATTTCCATTCTATCAAACACTCATCTTTTGCTATTTAATTAATTTTTCAAAATCGATGCCAAGATCTTCCATGATCGCCATTGCTGCATTACGTCCGGAACCGCCGGTTA
This sequence comes from Desulfonema limicola, assembly GCA_020723255.1. GTDB lineage: Bacteria > Desulfobacterota > Desulfobacteria > Desulfobacterales > RPRI01 > RPRI01. The sequence continues at coordinate 23,969 of DYJH01000025.1, forward strand.
CTCCACCGCCTGGATGAGTGCTCGATCCCGTCATGTAGAACTTTTTAAGCGGCATGCGATACTGGGCCCAACCGGGTACAGGCCGATTACCGGCCAGTTGCCAGTTAAAAGTACCAAGATGTGTGATATCAGCTCTCATCATCGATGGATTTTTCCTCTCAAAATCAAGCGGGGTCATAAAATGTTTCCCCAAAATATTGTCATCGCCCATATTGGTGGTTACTGCACGCAGATCCTCAAGAAAGGCATCCGCCACTTCCTGGCCTATGTCATCCCATCTTTTTGCCCCGCCGTCTTTCAGATTATAGGGCTGAAAGGCATATATATGTATTAGATGCTTACCTTCCGGAACTCTTGACTTATCAAAGTTGTGTTGGAAGGTATAGGCCGTGAAATCTCGTTTTGGATTTCCAAATTCAAGCTCCCTGAAAGTCCTTGCAAACCCTTCCACACTCGCATGAGATTTTTCCACCCAGAAGAAATTTTCCAGACCGGGAACCTTGAACTTGGGCATCTCATTTAGAGCCATGTGAAGTGTAAACGGCTGAATTGTGCTGTGCTTGAGATTCCTGACATTTCGCACAAAACCGTCAGGAAGCTGGGCGCCGGGAAGCATGTCGGGAAAGACCTGCTTGACGTTAAGGCTGGATACTACAGCTTTATTGGCAAGAATTTCCTCTCCTGTTGTTAGAACAACTCCTGTAACCTCACTTCCGCTTATTTTAAATTCCTTAACCGGGCTTGATACTTTTATTGTACCAGCATGGTCTTCGATACATTGTATAAGAACTTCAGGCAATTTGCCGGAACCTCCCACAGGAAGGCCTGATCCATACTTATGCATATAAGGCAATATGATATAAAAACTCATACCTGTTCCGTGATCAAATGGGTTGGTCATAGCCTCTGATGAGTATCTGGCCAGAGCTATCTTTACCTTGTCATGCTCAAACCATTCATCGATGAAATCCCATGCACTGATTGCCTGAGCTCGCAGCATTTCACGACCTTCAGGACTCTGATCCATCATGGCCGCTTGTGCTCCGAAGCCTGGTGCAGGATTAAACATGCCCATTACCAGCATGTCGAGCATTTGCCATACCTGTTTGTTAAACACCCTGTATGCTTCAGCATCACGTTGTGAAAACTTGGCGATGGACTGGCATGTTTTTTCCATATCGGAATAAAATTCAAGTACAGACCCGTCATCAAAAAACACACCACTTATACATTCGGGATTGATATAATTAAGTCCATATTTTGATTTCAACCCAAGTTCATCATTTTTAATAAGCGGATTAGCCTGAATCATTGTATGGGCCACGGAACAAATATCATGTTTGAAGCCGGGCACAGTCAACTCCATAGTCATTGTTCCTCCGCCTGCTCTTTCATTTGACTCTAAAACACATACGCTTAGTCCGGCTTTTGCCAGATAAGCTGCGGTAATTAAACCGTTATGCCCCGAACCAACCACAACCACATCATACTTCTTTGCCATAACCATTTACTCCTTTGATTTAATTTAAAAATTAATGAATGTATATTTCCTTTATGAGTTTATTATAGCAAAGTCAGTGCCATAAATTAATATAATATTATATCAGATAGATATATTAACAAATGTAATTTATCCTCAATATACTACCGAATAACTGTTGTATATTGAGGCTGTATGGTATATCCATCAAATATTGAGGTTATTCTTCAAAGATCAAAAAGGAGATATTTTTGTCTGAAATAATAGATAACATTGAAATAAATAATTTTTTCCATCAGGCCACAATACGTGTTTGCGGCAACCTTGATATTGAGAAGGCTTTATGGAAGAGCGCAGACTATCTTGAGACGATTTTCCCGTTGACCGGTATTGCGTTGTTCCAGATGGACCTAAGTCTGTCCACTTCTCAAACAATCGCACATGTCACGCGATTTGCTGATAATTTTAGGCTGAGCCGGATCATTTCTTATGGCAGGCAAGACGGGATTATATCAGAAAAAAATTGGGCTAAATTGCGAATTCAGGATGTTTTGATCATCAACCGGCCTGAATTGGATCCCATCTGTAAAATTGTAGCCAACCAGGTTAAAAAATGGAATGCATCAATCCTGGTCATGCGTCTGAAAACCGAAGAAGAGGAAAAAATGGGTATAGTCATGTTGTATGCAGAGGGGAAAGACCGATATACAGATGAGCATGCCGGCTTATTGTCATTACTACATGATCCTTTTGCTATTGCAATGTCCAATGCATTGAAACATGAGGAAGTTCTAAATTTCAAGGATATGCTGGTCGATGATGTCCGATATCTCCATCAAGAACTGTTACGTATTTCCGGTGACGAAATTATAGGAAAAGAAAATGGACTAAAAGAAGTCATGGAAATGGTCCAACAAATAGCCTCACTTAACAGGCCGGTGTTGTTGTTGGGAGAAACAGGTGTCGGTAAAGAGGTTATTGCCAATGCTGTTCATCATTTTTCCGACCGGAAAAACGGACCGTTTATTAAATTAAATTGCGGCGCCATTCCGGAAACGCTTATTGACAGTGAGCTGTTCGGGCACGAAAAAGGCGCATTTACCGGAGCCGTATCAGAAAAACGAGGCCGATTTGAACGGGCTAATAAGGGAACGATATTGCTTGATGAAATCGGAGAACTTCCGCTTAATGCCCAGATTAAGCTTTTGCGAGTGCTTCAGAGTAAAGAAATTGAGCGTGTGGGCGGTTCAAAATCTATTCAGATAGATACAAGAATTATCTGTGCAACCAACAGAAATCTGGAACATATGGTCAAACAAGGGCGATTTCGTGAGGATTTGTGGTATAGGATCAATTTATTTCCTATAATGATACCGCCGTTAAGGCAAAGAAGTCAGGATATTTCTGCTCTTGTATATCATTTTATAGAACGAAAAGCGAAGGAATTAAAGTTTCATACTACCCCAACAGTTGCACCTGGAGAAATAGATCGTCTGAAATCTTATTCCTGGCCCGGCAATGTTCGTGAATTGGAAAATGTTGTTGAGCGTGCCTTGATTCAAAATCGGGGTCAAAATAAAAAGAGATATTTAATATTTGATTTTATTAATCTCAATCAGGAGGTGGATAAAACAATAGTTTTGCCTGAGATAGAAAAATATATCCCAACAATCGACGAACTTATTTCAGCTCATATCGAACGCGTATTGCAACAGACAAAAGGAAGAATAGAAGGAGAACATGGAGCTTCTAAAATTCTTGGGATGAACCCAAGTACTCTAAGATTTAGAATGAAAAAGCTCGGTATTCAGGCGCCTCTTTATAAACTAAGAAAATAACTTCATGTATCCTTTCGGGTCTGCTGAAAGGATGAGACTATTACAATGACCGGTTAGAATAATTGTTTTCGGCTCAATTGCGTTAATTTGAATCTAAACCAAGCGCTTTCAGGCAAGCATGTGTATCCCAATAATAAATCTTATTCTCAACTATCTTGCCGTCTTTCACCGTATTTTTTTCCACCACATCAATAAGTATTTCCTTCCCGGTTTTTTTGAACGTGCAGGAAATTGAATACAGTTAAAAACAACGTCTCCTCCTCCATCATAGGTTTCTATCTTCAATTCACCGGTTACCTCCCACAGCTCGCCAATCATTTGCAGCATTGCAAGCGCATTCTTTATGCCACGGTGTGTGCCGCCATATGGAAGTGAAGGCGGTTCATGCACTACGAGATCAGGATGCTGGAAGGCCATTGCGGCCTCTATATCACCTCGGCTCCACAATTTAATATATTCTTTTACGATCTTAACATTTTCTTCCGACATAATAGTTACCCCCTTTATGTTTTCTTTTTTCGCTTCTTCTTGGAAAAACCTCTTTTCATCAATAAAGCACTCATCCTGGGGAAATATCTATTGAATTTATTGAATAATTCTTGCATACGGATATCAGATTCAAGAAACATTCCAGTGGGCTCATATGTCGACTTTGTGGCTGTGGCGTTGTCGCCTGCTATCCACCCGCTGCTGAATGCCAGTCCCAAGCTCGAAAGAGACGCTGCCTGAAATACTCCTTCTCCACTCGTTCCACCGGCAGTCGACCCGGCAGCATACAGGCCGGGAATGGGGTTCAGGTTCTTATCCAGCACCTCGAATTTATAGTTAACCCGTGGACCGCAATATATCCCTCCAATAATTGCACCTGTCTTGATTCCGTAAAATGGCGCCTTTACGATCGGTTTCATGTTCTGCGGAAGACGTCCGAATTCATCTACCTTACCTGCGGCGGCTTTGGCGTTCCACGCCTTGACCCTATTTGCCAGTTTCGCCGGATCAAGTCCCAGTTCCTTTGCAAGTCCTTCAATAGTGTCCGAGGACTTGATCCCTCCGTACTCTATTGCCTGCTTTATCGAATCGAGCCAGTCCTTCGGCATAAATTCCTTAAATTTGTCGAACCAAGGGTATTCAGGATCCTGTGCGGTCATTGGGCGGTCGTCGAGCATGGGAGGAGGCAGAGTTTCCCATATTGTTGTCGGATAGTCAGCATCAAAGATCACATAGGCGGCTGACCCGGTCAGCGAAGCGCTTGCTTTTGGATGCATTTCCCAGTCCAGGCGTGCCGTGATGGGAATATATTCTTCACATCCTGCGTTAACCTCAAGCCACCCGGCTCCACGCGCCAGTTGAAGCCACCCTTGGCGCAGATACTGGAACCATGGGCCAGGATTCGGCTTGCCGGTGTACTTCTTATCAAAAAATGGTATTCCACCGGCAAACGCTACCCATGAGTTTTTGCCAGCCAGGTCGGCTCCCGCGCCCAAAGCCATACGTACCACCTCGCCGGTGTCCGATGGCGGAAGAAAGGTGCCGACGGCTTTGTCATAGATATCAGGGCAGTATTTCTTGATCATTTCCCGGTTGTTTGTAAAGCCGCTGCCAGCAAGTATCACAGCCTTGTTAGCTTTTGCGAACACTGTTTTGTCATCAGCGGTCATACCTTTAACACCCACGATCCTATCGTCGGTTTTCACCAGGGCCAGAGCTTTCGTATTGACAAGAATCTTTCCGCCATTTTCGGTGACGTAATTTTTGAGCCACTGCATCCAGGGATACATCGGTGCAACAAGTTCCGTTCCGGAACTGAAAAGGATGTTTTCAAACGTGCCTTTCACAAGCATTCTGACGACGCCCTGAGCCGGAACGAAGCCTATATTCAGAGCCTCCCATCGTCTCCCCCAGCTCTGGCTTTCGGACCAGTCGTACACCTCATGCGCCCGGTCGATCAATGTGGCGAGAAGACACGGATCGATGGTTGCGTTGCTCTGGACAACGTAACTATGTTTGAAAGCCTTTGCTCTGTCGGCGGAAAGTCTTTTTCGTTTTGCTGCAGCAGTATTGAAAGTAGCGGCGCCTCCGGCATGTTGACTATGTCCGCCGGTCTCCGCCTGCTTCTCCAAAACGAGGACCCTCGCACCGTTTCTAAGGGCCGCAGCCGAAGCGCAAAGACCTGCACCGCCACCTCCGACAATCAGTATATCGGTCTCATAGTCCCACTTGTCAGGAGCACTTACCGGAGCAATTTCTTCGGTATCCTCAGACTCATCGACTGCCGCGCCCTCCGTGGTTTTGCCTTGCGAGACTTTTGAGGATTCATTGGCATCTTCATTCTTATTTAACATGTATCATGTCCTCCTTCATATTAAAGCGAGACGATAAGAATTTGTTTTAGTTAAGCATTGATCGAAAGCATATTGCAGTCCAACTATTCTTTCTCCCATGATATGTTGAGCAACTATTGATGTCAGTATAATATAAAAGCTATGCGGAGAGTTTGGTATGTTATGCAATTCCACCTTGTACCGGAATCATATACCAAGTTCCTGCAATTCCATTGTATCGGCTTCTAATGTTTCGCCGTCTATTTCAAATTTGGAATGACAATGTGATAAATAACGAACATATCGTGTCCATCCGCCTCGTGGCCCGGAAGACGCAGGATTATCAAAACCGCCACTTGGGATGTTTTCTATAATGCGTTTTCTTGTGTAGGTTGCCGTTCCTTTAATCTGCCGCTCATCTAAAATGAAAACCGTTTTTTTAGGACACAAAATCCCTGATTCAGGATCTATCTCATAATCGCCAGGTTCAACATACATGGCCGCATTCCGTAAATATTCAAAAAGCTCCTTACCTTTATACACCCACAGAAACTTGGCTCTCTGGTATCCGAAGGTTTGATTCAGTTGCGTGTCCCACCAGACAATCGTATGTTTGGGAAGGTAACCTCTTCCGTAATACCAATAATACATAGGAAGCTTCTCGACTCCGATATTTGCCCACTGATGATCTCCATGACCCTGTCCATTAACTTCAATTTCTTTACTTGAAAGTATAAGTTTTCCGGTAACTCTGCATCTGGGGCGGCAAACATAGCCAAAATAAACCGGTGTAGCCGGAGATTGCTCCCGGCCGATAAAAACCCCGTCAGGTGGTTCCATAAACTCTTCAGTCATACATTCATAGATAAGATCCGCTCCGGAATCACCGCAGCGAAAGCGCAATTCATATCTTGGGTATTTACCCCGCATATAGTTATCGCCTATTTTTACATCGAGTGTTTCGTTTGAAGCAACTACGTCACCGGTTGGAAATAAAGGCACCAGGTGAGTAACGTTTCCATCAGGATCACAAACATGAAACCAGATACTGACCATTTTGTGAGTCATATGAAACATAAGTTCCATGCAATAGCCGTTGTCAAAAACACTGTCATGAAACCACCATTGTTGTGCATCGGGATACCCCGGCTGAGGGTGAAAAGCATGGTCTTTTCCCCGTGGGATATAAAAATCCGGATTTCTTTTCATCTTTCAAAACTCCTTAATAATCTGATTGTTACGGCAGGACCTTCCGTAATAAGATTCCATATATATAAAAGTGGTATAAGTACTATAAACAATTTAACCGTTCCTTATATAACAGTGTTATCCTCCTTTTAAATTATTCTTCCCAGGTTATAACCCTCATAAATTGCTTCCAGTGCCCTGCGTGGGGAGACACAGTCGCCCACGGCATAAAGTTCATTAACCTTACCTTTCAAATTACTATACAGTTGATTATCTGCCTGGTTTCCTGCGGCTAAAACTACGGTGTCCACCCCTTCAATCTTTCTTACGGTATTTGTATAAACATTGAATACAGTCAATGACTTTCCCGAAATCCCCAGTAAAACCGTATCAGTAGTAAAGACTGCTCCTTTTGAGCGCATTCTTATAAAAAAAGGCACCAAATCTCCGGTAGCGGCAAGCTGATCTCCGACAAACAGCATAGGAGTAATGATCTCTACCTTCTTGCCCTGTTCAATAAGATATTCAGCCGTACTGCAACACGGCCAGTGAGACTGCCCGCCGTCCACCACCACTACATTTTCTCCTATAGCCGCTTTCTCTTGCAACACATCCCAAACAGTTATCACATTTTGCTGATCCGCACCAGGAAGAGGAGGTTTTAAAGGCCTTGATCCGGTTGCTATCACAACAGCATCCGGGTTCTCATGCTCAACAAACTCTGCGGCTACTTCCACTCCAAGATGCACCTTCACACCCAACATTTCCATCTGTTTAACCAGGTATTTTGTAATTTCTCCAAATTCTCTCCTGTTGGGCGCTTTGACCGCTATGTTTACCTGACCACCTAAAATGTTCTCCTTTTCATAAAGGGCAACCTCGTGCCCCCTCAT